>JBFHRE010000122.1:0-6954 GCA_041591895.1 Acidimicrobiia bacterium | reverse complement strand
TTCGAGGTGAACATGCGGTCGTAGTCGTCGGCGTTGCAGCACGAGCTCATCCCTCGAACCTAGCCTCACACCCGGTCGACGCGAAGCCCAGATCCGTCGTCAGATACCTGTGCCGGTCGGGTGGGAGCGGTCAGGCGACCGTTTGCCCCGTAACGATGCCGGAACGCCGGCGGATTACCAAGGAGGTGACATGGTGAAGACGTTCCGCCGCAACAGGACCGCCGCCGAGCCCGCAGAGGGATCTCCGCAGTCATCGCCGACGGTCACCGCCGAGCCGATCGAGATTCCCGACCATGACCCCCTCATGGGATACCTGCTGGGTGCGGGCGGGCCGGTCGAGATCGCCAAGGTCGAGCTGGATTCCCCGGCGCTCCGCAAGCTGAGAGAAGCCGAAGTGCACCTGATCGTCCCGCTCATCAGCCAGGGGGAACTCATCGGCACCCTCAACCTGGGCCGGCGCCTGTCGGACCAGCCGTACTCGAGTGACGACCGCAAGCTCCTGGCCGGACTCGCCTCGCAGGTGGCTCCCGCGATTCGCCTGGCCCAGATGGTCCAGCAACAGGAGGCGGAAGCGCAGGAACGGGAGCGGATCGAACAGGAACTCAGGGTCGCCGCCCTGATCCAGCAGACCCTCCTGCCAAAGGAACTACCGGCCCTGGAAGGCTGGGAGATCGACGCCTACTACCGCCCGGCCCGCGCTGTCGGAGGCGACTTCTACGACTTCATCGCCATGCCGGACGGACGGCTCGGGATCGTGGTCGGTGACGTGACCGACAAGGGTGTCCCGGCGGCCCTGGTGATGGCCACCACCCGCTCCACCCTGAGGGCCGCCGCCCAGCACAAGACCGACCCGGGTCTGATCCTGGCCGAAGCCAACGACGTGCTCGTGGCCGAGATTCCGCCGGCGATGTTCGTCACCTGCCTGTTCGCGGCACTGGAGCCTTCGACCGGCGCCCTGACGTTTGCCAACGCCGGTCACAACCTCCCGTATGTCCGCACCGCCGACGGGGTCATCGAGTTGAGAGCCACGGGCATGCCACTCGGTCTGATGCCCGGCATGGACTACGAGGTGCGGACCGCCCGACTGGCTCCCGACGAGGAGATGCTGCTGACCAGCGACGGCATCGTCGAGAGTCACGCCCCCGACGGGTCGATGTTCGGATTCGAGCGGCTGATGGGGTTGGTCGGCTCCGCCCGGGGTCGGAAGCAACTCACTTCGGTCGTGCTTGCAGATCTCGACAATTTCTGCGGACCGAACCACGAGCAAGAAGACGATGTGACGATGGTGTCGGTTCGGCGGACGTCGTCGGCGGCGGATTCGGCCTCGGCATTCGACGGTCCCCAGACCTTCTCGGTGCCGAGCGAGGACGGCAACGAGCGCGAGATCATGGAGCGGGTGGCGGCGTTCGCCGCCGAGGTGGGCGTCAACGGAGCCACCCTGGACCGACTCAAGACCGCGGTCTCCGAGGCGGCGATGAACGCCATCGAGCACGGGAACGGCTCCGATCCCCTTCTCAGTGTCGACGTCTCCGTCGAGCACACGGGGTCGGCATTCAAGGTGCGGATCGAGGACTTCGGAGCCGGGCCCGACCTCGGGTCCATGGAGACACCCGACATCGACGCCAAGCTCGCCGGTGAGCAGTCACCCCGCGGATGGGGACTGTTCCTGATCGAGCAAATGGTCGATCGGCTGCACCACTACGAGGCCGGCGGCAAGCACGTCATCGAACTGGAATTCGAACTGGAAGGAGGCGCCTGATGCCAGGAACGCCGTTCTCGTACACGATCGACGCCCGACCGGAAGTCGCAATCGTCCACCTGGCCGGCGACGTGAACCGGTCGGCCGCAGAAGGACTCGACCGCGCCTATCAGGAGACCGGGAACGCGAGCGTCGTGCTCGACTTCACCGAGATCGACTACATCAACTCGACGGGAATCGCCCTCCTGGTGGGCATCCTGGCCAAGGCCCGGGCAACCGGTCGCAGGGTGAGCGCCTGCGGGCTCTCGGACCACTACGTGCAGATCTTCAACATCACACGGATCGCCGACTTCATGGCGATCTACGACGACGAGGTTGCCGCGATGGCGGCGGGATAGGAGAGGAGCGACCATGCCGGCAGCAAACGTCTCGATGAAGGTCAGGCCCGCCGCAGACGGCGTGATGGTGATCGACATCGACGGCGAGATCACCGCATTCTGCGAAGGGGTGATCTCGGATGCCTACACCGAAGCCGCCCAGCCAGGCACCAAGGCGATCGTGCTCAATTTCGAGCGCTTGCAGTACATGAACAGCGGTGGGATCGGCCTTCTGGTCACGATGCTCATCCGCGCCCAGCGCAACGGTCACTCGATGAGCGCCTACGGACTCAACGACCACTACCGCCAGATCTTCTCGCTCACCCGATTGGATGAGGCGATCGCCATCCACGAGAACGAGGTCGCCGCCCTGGCCGGATGAACACTCTCGAGTCCCGCTGAGGAGGCGCCTGCGGCGCCTCCTCTTTCGCGCCGTAACGAAGCCGTTGCGACGACGTCGTACAACTACATCATCCGAGAGAGGAGCGATGGTGGAGTCGACCGAACACCCCGAACACAGCGATCACGAGAGCAGGGACCGGGACAACTGGGCACCGCACGTCGAGCGGCTCAAGGACGATGGCGGGCTGAACGTCGGCGGTCGCCGCCTCACCGGTCCCCAGCAGGGGTTCGGGCCGCTCTGGCAGAAGACCTACAAGGTGACGCTTCCCGGTCAGACCCCCGAGCATGTGATCTCCGAGTGGAAGGCCAACTACGGGTCATTCTGGCCGAAGATGAACAAGTTCAACGCCCCGCTGGCCGGGATCAAGCCGGGCGAGGTCGGCAACATCAAGGGCATGCAGGTGATGTCCACCGGAGTCATGGTCCTCTACGCCGACGACACCTCCTTTTGCTTCATGACCCCGGAAGGCCACCCGTTCGCAGGTTGGATCACCTTCTCGGCGTTTCGCGAAGAGGCGGCGGACACGGTGGCCCAGGTCCAGTTGTTGATTCGCCCCAGCGATCCACTGTGGGACGTCTCGTTCCTGTTCGGGGTCGGCAAGGGCGAAGACTGGATGTGGCAGCACACGCTTCGTGCGCTCGCCGGCCACTTCGGGGTGACCGGGCAGGTGGACACCCATCTGGTGAAGGTCGACGGCAAGCGCCTCTGGGCCAACGCGGGCAACCTGCGGAAGAACGCCATGCTCGGATCGCTCGCCCATGCGGTGAAGCGGCCCTTCTCCCGGCCCTCCGCCGGTTGAACCGAAAGGGCCGATGGGCCCTACCGTCCATGACCTTCGGCTGAGGGTGTTCCTGCGCCCGCTCCATACGGTGTCGGTATGGCGTCAGGCATCAACCTGCGCACTTCCAGGCTGGCGAAGGTCACATTGACCATCGCCCTGGTGATGACGTTCCTCCTCGGCCACGGTCTCGACGCGGCGGCGATGGAGATCATCCACGCCGAGCACCACGTCATCGGTCACGAGATCGACAGTTCCTGCCTGCTCATGGTCAAAGACCCGGTGGGATCGGACGATGGCGGCTGGCCGCCGTCGATCACCCCCTGCGTCATACCCTCCGCAATCACCGGCCCTTCGGTGAGCCGCGAGATGGGCACCATCGAGAACCAACCTTCGATCCACAGCCTGTGTGTCCTCCGTGTCTAGGACGCCGCGGTAGCGACCTCCACACACCGACAAGAAAGGCACACGACATGATTCGCAAACCCCCCATCCTCCTGGCCCTGGTCCTGCTCGCCTCCGGCTGCGGAGGCGGCGGCGCCGAGCCGACCGACGTGGAGCCGGCAGCGGCTACCACCCAGGCCTCGGCCGCCACCACCGAAGCGGCCCCTTCCACTACGGCAGCGACCCCCACAACCACAGGGTCGATGGACGACGACGGACACATGGATGACGACGACGGCCATGTGGACGACGACGATCACGGCGACTTCCACTTCGGAGCGCCCGCCGATGCGGCCGACGCCGACCGGGTGGTCGAGATCACCGGCGGGGACGACCTCAAATTCGACCCCGCCCAAGTCACGATCAAAGTCGGCGAAATCATCACGTTCCGGGTCCACAACCCCGGAGTCCTCCCCCACGACTTCACCCTCGGTGACGAGCACGTTCAGGATGAGCACGAGGCCGAGATGGCCGAGATGGGCGGAAGCATGGACCACATGGACGCCAACGCAGTCCTCGTGCCACCCGGCGAGACCGTCGAGCTCACGTGGGAGTTCACCGAGGCCGGAACAATCCTCATGGGCTGCCATCAGCCCGGCCATTACGCCGCCGGCATGAAAGGAACGATCGTCATCGAAGCCTGAGGCGTAGCGTCCCCGGCGTCCGTCCCCGCATGACCGGCGGGCGCCGGGGCCATCCCCCGACTCAGCGGACGTAGATGCCGTCCGGGTCCAACTCGTTACGGAGCACGTGCAGCTCCTCTGCGGTGGGCGGCTCGGTGCCATGGAGGTCGTCGGCCACCCGAAGCTCCCACCCGGTGTTGTCCCGGACATCGTCGAGTGTGACGCCGGGATGGAGCTGGGTGAGAACCATCTCGCCTTCGTCGAACCGGTACTGCCCGAGCTGGGTGACCACGAATGCCGGGCCACCGCCTCGGCCCGGGACAGGATGACCCGGGGAGGTGACGAACGAAACCTCGTCGACGAACGACCGGCGACTCTGAGGCATGAGGATGAAGGTCTTCTGGGCGTTCAAGGCGATCTCACACGCCCCACCCGAGCCGGGAAGACGCACCTGGGGCGAGTCGTAGGGACCGATCACGGTGGTGTTCAGGTTCCCACGCCGGTCGATCTCGGCTCCGGCCAGGAACGCCACCTCGACCAGGCCTCGCTGGAGGTGGTGGGCGAACAGCTGCCACATGTCGACCACCGCCAGTGCCCCACTCGCCAGGGTCGGATCACCCACCGAGAGCGGAACCCGTTCGGGGTCGGCGCCGACCACCCCGGCCTCGTAGATCAACGCCATGTCGGGTGAGGAGATTCGTTTGGCAAGGGCGCACGCCAGGTTGGGTGGACCGACCCCGACGAAACACACCCTGGTCCCGGCCAGCGCCCGGGCGGCGGAGATGATCATGGTCTCTCTTGGGGTCGCGGGTCGCGAGTCGCGGGTCACGAGACCCTCCGTCGACCGCCGTGCAACCCGTGTCCTGCTTCCGGCGTGCTCGAAGCCGGTAGCTGGTAGCTGGAAGCTGGAAGCCGGCTCATCTCCACCCCTCCGGTCGCTGCCCAAGGATTTCGGCCACCCGGTCGAGCGGCAGCTCGTGGGCGGTCCGGCCCATGAAACCGGTCATGGTCTTGGCCGCACAAAGCGCGTTGAGGATCGCCTCCTCGGTGGCGTCGGCGACCGCCTCGAACAGCGGATTCATGTCCTCGTGCAGCACCATGCTCAACGAGTAGAGGCCGTGGGGTTTCGAGGGAAGGCTGTTCCCGGTGGCGAACGCCAGGAAGATGTCGCCCGACCCGTTCCGACCGGTACCCCCCACCCTGGCAAGGCCAACGGTGGCCCGCTGGGCGAGGCGCGTGCATTGGGTGGGGATGAGTGGGGCGTCGGTGGCGACGATCACGATGATCGACCCCTCACCGGGGCGGTCGAACGGGTGGGGCACCGAGTCGCCGATGATCCGTCCGACCGGCACTCCGTCGATCCGCAGATCGCGGCGGAGCCCGTAGTTGGCCTGAACCAGGACGCCGACCGTCCAGGTGCCGGCCACCACCCGGGACGAGGTTCCGATCCCTCCCTTGAACTCGTGACAGATCATGCCGGTCCCGCCACCGACGTTGCCTTCGGCGACTGGACCGCCCGCCGCCGAGGACAGGGCCGAGCGAACGTGGTTCTCGGTCAGGGCAAAGGAGTGGATGTCGGAGAGCCAGCCGTCGTAGGTCTCGGCTACCACCGGGAGGAGGAACTCGTCGGTCGCCCCGAGTTCGACCGAGTACTTCACGAACGTGTCCCGCACCAGCCCGACCTGGTCGGTGTTGGTGATCCCGATCGCCGAACCGAGCATCCCCGACTCTTCGATCCACGGGATCCCGGTCAACTCGCCGTTGCCGTTGAACCGGTGCCACCCGCAGAATGCGAAGTCGCTCCAGATCCGGTCTTCCCGGGGCACGACAACGGTGACTCCGGTGCGGACCTCACCTTCGATCAGGGTCGTGTGCCCGACTCTGGTCCCGGGAACGTCGGTGATGGCATTGTGCTCACCCGTAGGCAACCGTCCGATCGCCACCCCGAGGTCGCGCAGCCTGGTCATGCGTACCTCCCGTAGTTCACCGGACCGCTGAGCGCCTCACCCGGGTGGAGCGATTCGAGCCGCTCGGAGCCCAGCTTGGTCAGGTATTCGGAATGATCGGCGGTGCCGAACACCCACTCCTCCAGCCACGCCTCCATCGCCTTCGGATCCCGCGACAGCGGGTCCCAGTCGAGGTAGAAGCGGTTGTCTCGATCCTGATAGCCCTGTGCGAACGAAGGGTGGCATCCGTGCGGTTCGACGACCACCGCGTCCACGATGAGCTCCGTGACCAGCGTCCGGTTGGGATCGGAACGGATGACGCTCTCGTCGACCAATTCCTCGCACACCACGATCACCTTCTCGGCGGCAAACGCCGCCTCCCGCTGGCACCCCATCAGCCCCCACACCTGGGCGTTGCCACGCTCATCGGCGCGCTGGACGTGGATCACCGTGACATCCGGGTTGATCGCCGGCACCACGTAGGTCTCCTCACCGGTGTACGGGTCGTCGACGGTGCGGATCAAGGGGTTGACCGCCGGGAGGTCCGAGCCTCGGAAGGACCGGATAGGAAGGAACGACAGCCCCGCCGCTCCGGCCTGGTAGCGGGTGGTGAGGGCGAAGTGGGTCCACTCCTCTATCTCGAGCCGGCCGGCCTCGACCTCTCGCCGCGCCACATGCAGCGAT
>JBFHRE010000121.1:0-7081 GCA_041591895.1 Acidimicrobiia bacterium | reverse complement strand
GCATCGAGGGGCGCAGATTCGCACCGGGCGACCCCCTCTCCCCCGAGGTCGAAGCGGCGATTCGCGACGTGGCTCGGTGGCTGTCGGGTGAGGTGGCGACGTGTGTGTAGCCGTCACCGGGAAGGTTGTCGGGCTGCGGCCCGGCACGGGCATTTCCGTCCCCGGCCGGGTCGATTTCGGACGTGGCCTGGCGGAACCGGTCGAGCTGATGATGGTTCCCGAGGTTCGGGTGGGGGATTGGGTGGTGGTCCATTCGGGTTACGCGTTGCGGGTGGTCGACCCGTCCCGGACCTGGAGCGGGGATTCTGCGGCGGATCTGCCTGAGGTCGGTCGCCTTCATGACGACTCAGGTCTCTGAGCGCGGCATACTTGGACCCAGGAGGACCCAATGACCGATTTCTTCACCGACGTCACCGACCAGATCCCCTTCGAGGGGATCGAATCCGACAACCCGCTGGCGTTCAAGGTCTATGACGCTGACCGGTCGGTTCTCGGGAAGCGGATGGAAGACCACCTGCGGATGGCAGTCTGTTACTGGCATTCGTTCAACTGGCCCGGATCCGACGTTTTCGGGGCCGGTACCTTCGACCGGCCGTGGCTCGGCGCGGCAGACCCGCTGGAGGCCGCCCACCGCAAGATGGATGCCGCCTTCGAGTTCATCTCCAAGCTCGGGGTGCCGTTCCTGTGTTTCCACGACGTCGACATCGCCCCCGAAGGTGACACGTTCGCCGCCTCGGCCAGGAACCTCGAGACGATGATCGACTACGCGGAGAAGAAGATGTCGGAGACCGGGGTGAAGCTCCTGTGGGGGACCGCCAACCTGTTCTCTCATCCCCGCTACGCCGCAGGCGCCTCGACCAATCCCGACCCGGAGGTTTTCGCCTACGCCGCCGCCCAGGTCAAGCACGTGCTCGAGGCCACCCAACGCCTTGGGGGAGCGAACTACGTCCTCTGGGGTGGCCGGGAGGGCTACGAGTCGCTCCTCAACACCGATCTCGCCAGGGAGGGTGCCCAACTGGCGAGGTTCCTCACGCTGGTCGCCGAACACAAGCGGGAGGTCGGCTTCGATGGAACCCTGCTGATCGAGCCCAAACCCCAGGAGCCGACCAAGCATCAGTACGACTACGACTGTCAGACCGTCCACGGATTCCTGGTCAGGCACGGCCTGGAGGACGAGTACAAGGTCAACATCGAGGTGAACCACGCCACGCTGGCTGGTCACAGCTTCCACCACGAAGTGGCCTACTCGGTGGACCACGGCATCTTCGGTTCGGTCGACGCCAACCGGGGCGATCCTCAGAACGGATGGGACACCGACCAGTTCCCCAACTCGGTCGAAGAGATGTCCCTGGCGATGTTCGAGATCCTACGCGGAGGAGGGTTCGGAACCGGGGGGTTCAACTTCGACACCAAGCTCCGCCGGCAGTCGATGGACCGCACCGATCTCTTCCACGGCCACATCGGGGGCATGGACACGCTCGCCCGGTCGCTGCTGGTGGCGGCGGCCATGATCGAGGAGCGAACCCTGACCGGTCCTCGGGAGCGCCGTTATGCAGGTTGGACGGGACCCCTCGGCAGCGGAATCATGGGCGGCAGCGAGTCGCTGACGTCACTGGAGGCGAGGGTGGCGGCGGGGGAGATCGATCCCCGCCCGGTGAGCGGGGGCCAGGAGGCTCTGGAGAACGCGGTCAATCAGGTGATCTGGAAAGTCCGTTAGCTGCCGGCTACCGGCTGCCGGCCTCCAGCTAACAATGCGCTGGTAGCTGGTAGCTGGTAGCTGGTAGCTAGTGGAACGACTGGACTTCGTCGGCTGTCGTCTCGCCCGGCTTCTTGCCGATGATGATCATCCCCAGCACTTCGTCCTTGGTGACGTCGGCCTTGTTGACCGTACCCACCAGCCGTCCTTGGAGCATCACGCTGATCCGGTCGGCGAGGTCGAAGACGTCGTGGATGTCGTGGCTGATGAGGAAGATCCCGATCCCTTCGGCTCGCAGCTGCTCGATGAGATCCCGGACCTGGGCCGTCTCCGCAGGCCCAAGGGCGGCGGTCGGCTCGTCCATGATCAGGATCTTGGCGTTGAAGTGGACGGCGCGGGCGATGGCCACGGACTGCCGCTGACCACCGGAGAGCGACATCACCGGCACCTTGAAGTTCTTGAACTTGGGGTTGAGCCGACCCATCACCTTCCGGGTGGCGTCCTCCATCGCCGCGTCGTCGAGGCTCCCCCAGCGGTTCGTCAGCTCACGTCCGAGGAACATGTTCGACGGGGCGTCGACGTTGTCGGCCAGGGCCAGGGTCTGGTAGATCGTCTCGATTCCGTAGTGCTTGGCGTCCCTCGGATTGGTGATGGTGGCGTGCTCCCCGTTGATCAGGATCTCGCCCGAATCTGCCGGGTGGGCCCCGGATAGCGTCCGGATCAGCGTTGTCTTGCCGGCGCCGTTGCCGCCGACCAGCGCTACGACCTCGCCCGGATGGAGGTCGACAGTGACGTCTTCGACGGCATGGACGCCTCCGAACGACACGTGGATGTTCTTCATCTCGACGAGCGGGGTTCGGGTCTCGGTGGTCATCGGCTGGCCCTCCTCCGGTAAATCGTGTCGAGACCGACCGCCAGCACGAGCACGACGCCGACCACGATGTCCTGGATCGGTGCGTCGACTCCGAGCAGAACCATGCCGGATTGGAGCGACTGCATCACCAGCGCCCCGAGGACCGCACCGGGGATGGTCCCGACCCCGCCCGAGAGCGACGTGCCGCCTATGACCGCCGCCGCGATCACGTACAGCTCGGCCAGCGTTCCGAGACCGCTGGTGGCGGCGTTGAGGCGGGCGATCTGGACCGCAGCTGCCACTCCGACCAGAACACCCATCAGCGCGAAGGTCTTGACGATCGTCCAGCGCGAGTTGATACCTCCCAGTTCGGCTGCTTCGGGGTTCCCACCGATGGAGAACACGTACCGCCCGAACCGTCGTCGGGTGGCGACGTAGGACATGATCAACGTGACCACGATGGCGATGATCACCGGATTGGCGATCCCCAACGGGATCTGGAGTCCGCCTTCGGGCCAGGCGATTCCCCGCTCGTCGGCGTAGGCGCGGGCCAGGTTCACCGGCATCGGGTAGCTGTTGATCACTGCGACCGTCCCGAGAATCACCGCGGTGCCGAGAACGGCGAGAGAGGCCTCGATCCAGGTCGGCCTCAACCCGAATCCCCACTTGGCTCGCTGTCGCCTTCGCAGCACCATCGACGCCACGAATGCGGCGGCAGCCACGCCGCCGACGATCCAGCTGACCGTTCCCCCCAGGGTTCCCCGGGACCCGCCCCCGAGCAACTGGAAGGTCGTGTCCATCGGGGCGATGGTTCGGCCGCTGGCCAGCCTCCACGCCACGCCCCGCCACACAAGCAGTCCGCCCAGAGTGACGATGAATGATGGGATCCGGCCGTAGGCGACGATCACCCCCTGGAACCCGCCGATCAAGGCCCCCAAGATGACGCCGGCGACTCCGGTGATGACCCAGGTGAGCGCGTGATCGAACCCGAGTATTTCGGGGAGCCACTCGGCCTGGAGCAGAGCCATGAACATCCCGATGGCTCCCAGCATCGAGCCCACCGAGAGGTCGATGTTGCGGGTGACGATGATCAGCACCATCCCGCTCGCCATGATGGCGACGATCGTCGTCTGGACCGACAGGTTCCATAGGTTCCGGGGCGACAGGAAGGTCCCGCCCGACAGGATGTCGAACGTGATCCAGATGGTGACCAATGCCACCAGCATTCCGACGAGACGGACGTCGATCTCCGCCGCCCGGAAGCTCCGTCGCCCCCACTCGGCCACCCCCCGCAATCCGCCGGCGACGGCCATCGCCGCCTCTCCCGGCCCACTTTCAGTCAGTTGTTCGAGGTCGGATTCGGTGTCGATGCCGTCTTGCATGGGTCCGCGAGATTAACGCGGAGACGCCCCCCGGGTCGGGCCCGGGGGGCGTCTCCCTCATCGGATCGGGGCTGGGATCAGGCGCAGGCCGCCACTGCTCCCGCGGCCACGCCCTGGCAGAGCGCGTCCTTGGTGATCCATCCGGCATCCACCACCAGGTTCAGATTGTCCTGGGTGATGGCGATCGGCGTGAGCAGGATCGACGTCATCGAGTTCCCACCCGGGGAGTCGAACTGGACGACACCGGCCACGTCTGCGAGGGCAGTGCCCCCGGCCAGCGCAACGGCAGCCTCACCGGCGGCCTTGCCGAGCTCACGGGCGTCCTTCCAGACCGAGACCGACTGGGTGCCGAGAGCCACACGGTTGAGTGCCGCCTGATCGCCGTCCTGCCCGGAAACCGGCACCGATCCTGCGAGGCCCTGGGCCTCGAGGGCGGCCACGACACCGGAGGCCATGCCGTCGTTCTCGGAGAGAACTGCGTCGACCTCGTTGTTGGCCTGGGTCAGGAACTGCTCCATGTGGGTCTGCGCCAGTTCCGGCTTCCAGTCGTCGGTGTAGGTCTCACCAACGATGGTGATGGCGCCCGAGGCCACGGCATCGCCGATGACCTCTTCGTATCCGGCACGGAGGAAGTCGGCGTTGGCGTCGGCCTGGTTGCCCTTGATGATCACGTAGTTGCCTTCTGGCACCAGGTCGTAGATCACCTCGGCCTGGAGACGGCCTACACCCACGTTGTCGAACGTGATGTAGAGCGCACCCGGGTCTTCGATCAACCGGTCGTAGGCGATCACCGGCATACCCGCCTCGAGGGCGCTGGCGACTGCCGGGAGGATGGCCGTCCCGTCCTGGGCCAGGATGATGAGCGCATCGGCACCCTGGGAGATCAGGTTCTCGACGTCGGCCAGCTGCTTCTCGGCCGACGACCCGGCGTCCGACGAGATGTACGTCGCTCCGGCGGCTGCGAGAGCCTCCTTGATGGCCGGCTCGTCCCACCGGGCCCACCGCTCTTCGTTGTAGTTGTTCCAGGAGACGCCGACGATGAGCTCGTCGTCGCCGCCACCACCGCCGCCTCCGTCGCCGCCGCAGGCCACTGCGAGCATGGCGACGACTGCGAGCAGCCCGACCATTCTTGCCTTTTGTTTCATTGAGGTCCCTTTCTTGGACATGGATCACCGATGGACCACCGGCGAACGTAGAACTGCGAACTCTATGAAGCAGGAATCGCCGGGGTCAATTACTGCACGATCGTTTTTCGCGATCGACGGCACTCGACAGGCGACACCCTTGGGTTAGCAATACTGGACGGACGTATAGATTGCTCGCGCAACCATCCGATCCGACTAGGCAGAATCTGCTCTATGCGTTCCAGGCGTCCCGTCATCTTGGTCACAGCTGCGCTGGTCTTGGTTCTCGGCGCCGGAGCGGTGGCCTGGTCCAACCGGCCGCCGGCGTGTGTTCGCACCGTAGAACATCCCGAGTGGACCGTCGCCCGGCAATGGGACGAGGCCGCTCTCGACGCCATCCGCCGCGATCTTCCCGCGCCCACCGTCCACGCTCGCAACCTCTATCACATGTCGGCGGCGATGTGGGACGCCTGGGCGGCGTACGACGATGCCGGAACGGGCTTGTTCGTCAGCGAGAAGCAGGCGGCCCGAGATGTTGAATCTGCCCGGGACGAGGCGATCAGCTACGCCGCCTACAGGGTGCTCGAGCACCGGTATCTGGAGGCGGTCGGCGGTTCGGATTCGATCCCGCAGTTCGACGCTCTCATGGAGTCGCTCTGTTATCCGATCGAGGTGACGACCACCGAAGGGGATTCACCGACTGCGATCGGCAACCGGATCGCCGCCACGATCATCGCCGCCGGGTTGGAGGACGGAAGCCTCGAGGCGGATGGTTATGACGACCACACCTACGCCCCTGTCAACCGGGCCCTGGTGGTGGCCGGTTCCGGGGCGGAGATGCGCGACCCCAACCGGTGGCAACCGCTCCTGATCGAGAACATGATCTCGCAGAACGGAATCCCGGTGGTGAACGGAACCCAGCAGTTCGTCGATCCTCACTGGGGTCACGTCACACCTTTCGCCATTCCCCCCGGCGGAGATGCCGGGGTGCCGATCCCGATCGACGGACCCCCGCTCCTCGGTGACCCGGATACCGACGCCGAGTTCAAGGATGCCGCAGTTCAGGTGATCCGGTTCAGCAGCCTGCTCGACCCGAACAATTCGGAGACGATCGACATCTCCCCGGCGGCCTGGGGCAACAACCCGCTCGGCACCAACGACGGAACCGGCCACGACGCCAACCCCGTGACCGGGAGTCCCTACGAGCCGAACTTGATTCTCGAGTCGGACTTCGCCCGGGCGGTGGCCGAGTACTGGGCGGACGGACCGAAGTCGGAGACGCCGCCCGGTCACTGGAACGTCCTCGCCAACGACGTGTCGGATCGGCTCGATCCGGACCTCCGGCTGGAGGGAACCGGAGAACCGCTCGACCGGCTCGAGTGGGACGTGAAGCTCTACCTGGCTCTCAATGGAGCCAACCACGACGCCGCGGTGGCGGCCTGGGGCCTCAAGCGGCATCACGACTACGTGCGCCCGATCTCCATGATCCGGTACATGGGTGGCCTTGGACAGTCGAGCGACCCCGCCGATCCCTCCTACCACCCCGAAGGTCTCCCGCTCGAGTCCGGGCTCGTCGAGGTGATCACCGAGGAGTCGTCGGCTGCGGGTGAGCGTCACGCCCAGTTCGCCGACCACGTGGGTGAGGTGGCGATCCGGACCTGGCTGGGGACCCCCGAGGACCGAGAGACCCAGTTGGGCGGGGTCGGCTGGATCCTGGCGGAGCAGTGGGTCCCGTATCAGCTTCCGACTTTCGTCACCCCTGCGTTTGCAGCATTCGTTTCGGGTCACAGCACGTTCAGCCGGGCATCCGCCGAGGTGCTCACGGCATTCACCGGGAACGAGTTCGTGCCCGGTGGACTGGGCGAATGGACGGTGGAGGCAGGCGGATTCGAGTTCGAAGCCGGTCCCGGTCAGCCGGTCACGCTGCCGTGGGCGACCTACTACGACGCCGCCGACCAGGCGGGGATCTCCCGTCTGTACGGCGGGATCCATGTTCGGGCCGACGACTTCGGCGGCCGTCGCCTGG
>JBFHRE010000120.1:0-7179 GCA_041591895.1 Acidimicrobiia bacterium | reverse complement strand
TTGAGGCAGGAACGAGAAGATGCCGCCTCCGTCGTTGTTCACGACGACGAACACGCAGTCGGGTCGAGGCTCGGTCAAGAACCCGTTCGAGTCGTGCAGCATCGAGAGGTCGCCGGCAAGCGCCACCGGCACGGGACCGTCCACCGTCGCGATCCCGAGCGCGGTCGAGACGTAACCGTCGATGCCCGAGGCCCCCCGGTTGGAGTGGACGCTCAATCGCAGCGGCTCCATGAACATGTTGAGGTCGCGGATAGGCATCGAGGATGCCACCACCAATCGTCCGCAGTCGCCGGCGGCACGAGCGGCATCCCTCGCCGTTCTCGGCTCGGTCGGTACCGAGAGTTGGTCGAGCACCCCGTCGATCACTCGTCGCACCGGGCCGTCGAAGCGAGCCCACTCAGCCTGCCACTCCGTCTGAGGTGACGGATCGAGTCGAGGTGAGACCACGACCGCCCTGAGCACCATGTCGGCGCTGCGACCCGGGTCCGACCAGCCATCAGGATCCACCACGACAAGCCTCTCCGCCGAGTTGCAGTACGCGTCCAGACTGCGTGACAGCACCGCTCGGCCCACCCGAACCACGACATCAGGTTCGAGGACTTCGCGGAGCCGGCCGTGGTCGAGCAGATGGTGGTAGGTGCTGATCGATGGGGCAGCACGGAGGCCGTCCTCACGAACGTAGCCGGCGCCGTGTCTGACTCCCGATTGCGGCTCCGCCAGCAGCGGCCAACCCTGCTGATCGGCGAGGATGGCCGCCGAGACCGCAAAGCGGGAGTCGCCCACGACGACCACCCCGCGCTCCACGTCGAGTTCATCGGGAAGCGCCATCACCGGAACGCCGGGAGGGTCCACCTTCACCTCCGCCCACGGCCGGTCGCCCGGGCGGCCATCGGTCGGCGACGTGTATTCGACCGACACCGTCCTCCCGTCGTCTGTCGCCGGCACGAGCGGCTCGCGGAAAGCGAGGTTGACATGCACAGCCCCGGGCGAGCCGCCAAGTCCGCGTGCAGTCGCCACCGCCCGCGCAAGGCTTGATCGCCACAGTGGATTCGAATCGGGTCGGTCCTCCGCCGCAGGCAGATCACATGACCATCGCACCCGTGCACCAAAGATCCCCGGCTGGTCGATGGTCTGGTTCGCGCCCACGTCTTTGAGCTCGACAGGCCGGTCGGCGGTGACAACCAGCATCGGCACCTTCCCGAGATCTGCTTCGACCACCGCTGGGAGGAGGTTGGCCACAGCCGTACCCGAGGTCACCACCACCACCGCCGGCCCTCCACCGCCCCGACCAATCCCGAGCGCCAGGAATCCGGCCGAACGCTCGTCGAGCGCCACGAGGAGGTCGAGGCCGGGGTGGTCGGCGATGGCCAGGGCCAGCGCAGCCGAACGTGATCCAGGAGCGACGATCGCCCGGGAGACACCACCCCGAACCAGTTCGTCGATCACCGTTCGCGCCATCGCAGTAGACGGGTTGGGGTGGCTCAAGTCAGGATCTCCGCGGCTTCCCGCAAGCGTCGCATGACCCGCGATTCGGTGTCACGATCGGCTCGCCAGGTTCTGAGCAGGTCCGGGTCCGGAACCGGCCTGCGAACATGAATCGCTCCCCATTCAGGTCGCAATGGGTCGCCGGTCACATCACCGGCGAGCAGGTCCGCCGTGCCGAGCCCGCATGCGTATGGAAGGTCGGCCAGCGCGGCGGCCAGGGCAACGCCCGCCGCAAGACCAACCGAGGTTTCCAGTGCAGACGACACCACCACCGGGATTCCGCAACGCCTCGCCAGATCGAGAGCCCTTCTCACACCACCCATTGGCTGCGGCTTGAGCACCAACAGGTCGGCGGCTCCCCGATCGACCACCCGCATCGGGTCGGCCGAGAGCCGCACCGCCTCGTCGGCCGCAATCGGAACATCGACCGCCTTCCTCACCTCGACCAACTCGTCGATGGTCTTCACCGGCTGCTCTACGTACTCGAGGTCGAATTTCGCCAGCTCTTCGATCCGCTCGATTGCCTCCTCGACGGTCCACGCCGCATTGACGTCGATCCGCAGCTTGCCGCGCGGCCCGAGCGCCTCGCGGACGGCAGCTACCCGGTCGATCTCTTCCCGACGATCCTGACCCGGTTCCGCCACCTTGACTTTGGCGGTGGTGCAACCGGATTCGACCACCAGCCGTGCCGCCAGATCAGGCTCGACGGCCGGGACGGTCACGTTCACCGGGATCAGCGCACGACGTGGCTGCGGCCACGGCGAACATGCCGCCTCGAGTGCAGCCGCCAGCCAGCGAACCGTCACCTCGGGCGGATAGTCGGGAAAGGGCGAGAACTCGCCCCATCCCTGCGGCCCCTCGATCAACACACCCTCCCGCCACGTGACCCGGCGAAACCGCATCTTCATCGGAATCCGGAACGGATAGAGCTCGAGGCTGGTCAGATCAGCTACCACCCTGGACCTCCCGGATGTAGGCGATGACCCTGTCGATCTGCTCTTCCGTCAATGTCCGCCTGAACGATGGCATGCGCCCGCGACCACGCTCGATCGTCATGTGAAGGAAATCGTCCGGCTCGTCGGCGATCTCCGAACCAGCGCCCAACGCCGGACCCACGTCACCCTGCAGACCCGAGCCGTGGCAGCGGGCGCAGAGCTGCTCGAAGATCTCTTGTCCGGTTGCGTCGGGCGCGGGGCGCCCGGTGCACGCCGCGAGGGCGAGGACGGACACAAGGAGGACCACGGGCCGACGCATCGGTCTTGGATGGTAGAAGTCGCCGCGCCCCAGCCGGCATCCCGATCCATCAGGTTCGGTCGTCGTCGAGCAGGCCGGCGATCTGTTTCACGTCCTGAGCGCGCTCACGCGGCACGACGAGGATCCCGTCGGCGGCCTGCACGACCACGATCCCTGACACGCCCACGACCGCAACCGGAACCGAAGTCGACCGAACATAGGAGTCCGTCACGTCCACGACCACGACTCGATCGCCATCGATGACGTTTCCGGCGTCATCCTTCGAGCCCAGGTCGTACAGGGTCTCCCAGCTGCCGACGTCGCTCCAACCGGCGTCCAACGTCACGACCACCGCCTTGTCGGTCTTCTCCATCACAGAGTGGTCGATCGAAATGGTCGGGGAGGTTTCGAACTCGGGACCGGGAACGAGCGTTGCTCCTGTTCTGTCTGCCGAAGCGATCGCAGCGCCCGTCACCGTCCACACGTCGGGAGCAAGCATTTGGAACTCCGCGAGGATGGCATCTGCCCGAAATGCGAACATCCCGCTGTTCCACAAGAGGTTCTCTTCGACGAACCGGACCGCAGTTGCCCGGTCGGGTTTCTCGACGAATGCCTCCACTCGATAGGCGCGGGGGGCGGCCGGCGTGGTGGCGTCGAGTGGTTCACCAGGGCGGATGTAGCCGTAGCCGGTCTCAGGGCCCGTGGGGACGACGCCAAACGTGGCGAGCATTCCCCGGGTCGCCAGCGCGATGGCCTCTTCGGCAGCCATCTCGAACGCGCCAACGTTGCCGATCACGTGGTCAGCGGGGAGGACGAGAAGGATGTCGTCGGGCCTCGCGGTCATGGCTGCGAGAGCAACCGCCGGTCCGGTGCTCCGTCCGACCGGCTCGGCGATCACCAGACTCGGCTCTACTCCCTCCATCGCCAACTCCTCGATGACCGATGCCGCGTGGAAGCGGTTGCAGATCACCACCGGCGGACCAGCCTCGATTCCAGACAAGCGTTCCACCGTCTGGCGGATCATCGAGTGGCTTCCGGTGAGCGGCTGGAGCTGCTTCGGACGGTTCGGGGTGGACATCGGCCAGAGGCGAGTACCCACTCCCCCACCG
This sequence comes from Acidimicrobiia bacterium, assembly GCA_041591895.1. GTDB lineage: Bacteria > Actinomycetota > Acidimicrobiia > Spongiisociales > ZC4RG35 > JBFHRE01. The sequence continues at coordinate 3,352 of JBFHRE010000120.1, read as the reverse complement.
AGTAGAACCGGAACGACACCCATCGGGCGAGGTTACCCACGGTTGGAGCGACCGCCCGCGCTTCCGTCGGTCGCGACCGAATGGGTGGTGCGGCGTCAACAGGAACGAGATTTGGCCACCGCTAGTGTGCGGGACCTCTCACGAGGAAGGGTCCCATGCGCAATCTGCTGTTGTATCTCCACGTCCTGGGGGCGGCAACCTGGTTCGGCGCCAACGTTGCCCAGATGTATTTCGGAAATCGATACAGCAAGGCCGGTGGCGAGGCGGCGGCCTCATACTGGAGGGCTGCGGCTTCCATGGGTGTGGTCGTGCAGACTCCGGCGGCAGTCGTCCTGCTCGTCTCGGGTATCGGCCTCTTGCTGGTCGAGAACTCGCCGTACGGGTTCGGATCCGGGTTCGTCTCCATCGGTTTTCTCACCATCCTGGTGGGGGCGATCCTGGGAGCGAGGTTCTTTGCCCCCCGCTCCCGCCAGGCGGCGGACCTCCATGCGGCCGGCGATGATGGAGCGGCCGCCCTGGTGGTGCGCAGGATCGGCTCCGTCGGTTCGATCGATACGTTGCTCCTTCTCATAACCATCGCGGCGATGGTTTGGAAGTGGGGTGCGTGACCGCCGTCTCGGTACAGGGGCTGGAGCGCTCTTTCGGAACGGTCCGGGCAGTTGCCGGGATCGACTTCGAGGTCGAGCGGGGTGAGATTTTCGCGATCCTCGGTCCGAACGGGGCGGGCAAGACCACAACCGTGGAGATCCTGGAGGGGTATCTGGAGCCAGATGGTGGAACGGTCAGGGTTCTCGGCCACAACCCTTCGACTGCGGGCGCGGCTTATCGCGACCGGATCGGCATCGTGCTCCAGTCGAGCGGGATCGAACGCGAGCTGACCCCGTTCGAAGCACTCCGTCACCTCTGCCGCCTCTACTCCGACCCGGCCGATCCCCATCACCTGCTGGCAATGGTCGGCTTGGAGCACAAGGCGCATGAGCGGATCAAGACACTGTCGGGGGGTCAGCGACGGAGACTCGACCTGGCAGGGGCCCTGGCAGGTCGACCTGAGTTGGTGTTTCTCGACGAGCCGACGACCGGCTTCGATCCCGCCGCACGGCGTGACGCCTGGTCCATCGTCCGCCGACTCAGGGATGGCGGTACCACCGTCATCTTGACCACGCACTATCTGGATGAAGCCCAGGCCCTCGCCGATCGGGTGGCCGTGATGAGCCAGGGGGTGATCGTCGCCATCGGAGATCCCGACACGCTCGGTGGACGCCACCGAGCATCGGTGCGGATCCGATACCGACCTGTGCCAGGGTTGTCGGTCGCGGATCTCGCCTCCGAATCCAGCACCCGCAACGGACTGGTGGAGATCGAAACCGACCGACCGACCGAGGTGCTCGCCCGGCTGACCGGCGAGGCTCACCGGATGGGCGTGGAGCTCGAAGCTCTCGAGGTGACCCGTCCGAGTCTCGAGGATGTGTACCTGTCACTCGTCGAGGGTGGCACGCCATGAAGGCATTGACGCATCTCCCCGTGGAGACGACTCATCAACTGAGGGTGTTCTGGCGAACCAAGATCTCGGCGTTCTTCACGGTCGGGTTTCCGATGCTGTTCTTCCTGATCTTCAATCTCCTCCAGGGCAACGAGGTGATCGAGGGCTCCGGGCTCCGCTTCGCGCAGTTCTTCACACCGTCGATCGCCGTGTTCGCGATGGTGACCGCCGGCTACACCAACATCGCGATCGGCGTGTCCATCGATCGAGACGAGGGAATCCTCAAGCGGGTCCGTGCCACCCCCATCTCTCCGGCCGCGTACATGGCCGGCCGAGTCCTCGCCTCGGTGGCAATCGGGTTCATATCCGTCGCGCTCATGACGGTGATCGGAGTGCTGTTCTTCGAGGTATCCGTCCTCTGGGACCGCCTCCCTACGGCGATCCTCGTGCTGCTGCTCGGGGCCGCGTCGTTTGCCGCGCTCGGAGTCGCCGTTGCGGGCGCGGCGCCGAACGCCCAGGCAGCGCCTGTGGTAGCGAACGTGACCATCTTGCCGCTGCTGTTCATCTCCGGGATCTTCTTCCCCCTGTCGGGCGGTCCCCGCTGGCTCGAGCTTCTCGCCGGCGCGCTTCCTCTCAAGCCGCTCACAGACGCATTCCGAGCGCAATGGGATCCGACCGTCGGCGCCGTATTCCCTCTTCGGGAATGCGGCATCCTGATTGTGTGGCTGCTGATCGGATTGGCCGTGTCCACCCGCACCTTCACCTGGGATCCCAGGCCAGGGGGCAAGAGCCGCGGTCGATCAGACGCCGAGTGACCGGTAGATGCCGGCCAGTCGCAGATACTCGTCGACCCCGAAATCCTGTCGTTCGATCTCTTCCTCGGTGAGTTCTCGCAACACCTTGGCCGGAGTTCCGACCGCGATCGTCCACGGGGGCACCGACTTGCCTTCTGAAAGCACCGATCCCGCCGCCAGCCACGAGCCTTCCCCCATCGACGATCCGTTGAGGGCGATCGCTCCGATGCCGACCAGGCAGCGGTCACCGATCAGCGCCCCGTGCACGACCGCTGCGTGACCGACCGTCACCCGCGACCCGAGGATCGTGGGCTTGTCGGTATCGCAATGAAGCACGCAGTTGTCCTGGATGTTGGACTGCGCACCGATCACCACCCGGTCGAGTTCGGCCCTGATGACGGCTCCGAACATGATCACGGCCTCGGGACCGACCGTGACCTCACCGAAGATGCGCGCGGTGGAAGCCAGATAAGCGGAAGGATCGATCTCGGGCCGAGCGAACCCCGGCCGGGAATCAGGCTGGGGGAAATCCGGCTGGGAGCTCATCCCCATCCCTGATAGACGTCCTCACTGTCGAAGGACACGTGACCGCAGTGCATGCACACCCGCCGGGTGAGTCCACCGACGGTCCGAGCAATGTCGTACTCGTGATCGTGGTCGTCGGTCCGCTTCCGCTTCGAACGGCGCCCGCGCCGGCTGGAGGTATGACGGCCACGGGGTGCTGGTGCATCCCCGGAAGTCGTCTCGTCGTCCGTCTCCGCCTCATCGCCGTCGGCAACCGGATCCGAGACCTCCTCGGTGAGCGGATCGGCGAACACGGCGTCTACCGCGTGTGTCACCGGCACTCGACCGTTGGGGGAGGGCGTCGGTTCGACGATTTCGTCGGCCTCCAGGTCGGGTTCTGGGAGTGGCTGGGGCTCCACCACCGCCACCGGCTCTACCTCGTTCACCGGTTCGGGCTCCACCACCGCCACCGGCTCCACCTCGTTCACCGATTCGGGCTCCACCACCGCCACCGGCTCCACCTCGTTCACCGGTTCGGGCTCCACCACCGCCACCGGCTCCACCTCGTTCACCG
>JBFHRE010000119.1:0-7200 GCA_041591895.1 Acidimicrobiia bacterium | reverse complement strand
TTCGGTGTCACCGACTGGGGGGCGGAATGGCTGGCCATCGGGGGATCGCTCATCGGAATCGTCGCAGGAGTCGCATTGGCGCTCGGATACCGGTCGCGGCTGTCGGCTGTGATCCTGTGGGTTACGTACGGATGGCCGTTGCGGCTTGCGATTCTCCCTGGAGGGCCGGGCCTGGATCTCGGGAAGTACATCCTGGGACTGGCCATCTTCTGGCTGATCTTCCTACCGTCAGGGAAGACGTGGGGGCTCGACGCCCGACAGGAACCGGAGGGTCGAACGGTTCATCTGTCGGTAGGCAGTGCCGGGCTCCTTGCCCAGATCTTCATCATCTATATCTCGGCCGGCCTGACCAAGAACATCGACGAATGGCTCATCAGCGGGACGGCTCTCGAGACCCTGCTATCCGGGTCCATCTACGCATCCGACCTGGGTAGGTCGGTGGCCGGCAACTCGGGCCTGATGCGAGTCTCGTCATACATAACGGTCGCTCTCGAAGTGCTCGGAAGCCTGGCCCTGTTCCTCCCGATCCGCAGGCTGCCCGCACTGAGGACGTTTCTGGTCGCCTGTTTCGTGGCATTTCACGTCGGAATCGCGTTCCTCATGGACATCGGCTTCTTCCCGTATGTGATGATCGTGATCTGGATCGCGTTCCTCCCACCCGAATTCTGGGACAGGCTCAGGCGGTCGAGCTCACCAACACGCGTGCTGTACGGAAGCGGCCGGATTGGCACTCCTGTGGGCGCCTTAGCGCTGGCGTTCCTGGTGACCTCGAACGTCATCACGCTCATGGCATATCCCGTGCAGGGGGGCTGGATGGAGGGGTTTCAAACGGTCGGCCGATACCTACTGCTCTATCAGCAGTGGCTCATGTTCAGCGTTCCGTCGTCGTTGGTGATCGGCTGAGGCGAGATCTCGGGCGAGCACCGTCAGCCGACCACGTCCCTGAGGAACTTACCGGTGTAACTCTGCGACACCTGGGAAACCTCTTCTGGCGTTCCCTGGGCGATGACCTTGCCGCCACCGGACCCGCCTTCGGGCCCGAGGTCGATGACGTGATCGACCGACTTGATCACGTCGAGGTTGTGCTCGATGACCACGACGGTGTTGCCGGCGTCGACCAGGCGCTGGAGGACGATCAACAGCTTGCGTATGTCCTCGAAATGGAGACCGGTGGTGGGCTCATCGAGGATGTAGAACGTCCGCCCAGTGGACCGCTTGCCGAGTTCGGCGGCCAGCTTGATCCGCTGCGCCTCGCCGCCCGAGAGGGTGGTGGCCGACTGCCCGAGTCGGATGTACCCGAGTCCCACGTCGTGGAGGGTCTGGAGGATCCGGGCGATCTTGGGCTGGTTGGAGAAGAACTCGAGCGCCTCCTCCACCGGCATCTCCAGAACATCCGCGATGGCGTGTCCCCGCCACAGGATCTCGAGTGTCTCCCGGTTGTACCGCCGCCCGCCACATTCCTCACAGGGAACGTACACATCGGGCAGGAAGTGCATCTCGATCTTGATGGTCCCGTCACCCGAACATGCTTCGCACCGGCCGCCAGACACGTTGAACGAGAACCGACCCGGCTTGTAGCCCCGAGCCCGGGACTCGTTGGTGGCGGCAAACAGGGTCCGAATGTGGTCGAACACGCCTGAATAAGTAGCCGGGTTCGACCGCGGCGTCCGCCCGATCGGCGACTGGTCGATGTTGATGATCTTGTCGATCTGCTCGACGCCTTCGATCCGCTTGTGGCGGCCGGGGACCACCCGAGACCGGTAGATCGCATGGTGCAACCCCGACGAGAGGATGTCCTCCACCAGGGTGCTCTTTCCGCTCCCGGAGACACCGGTGACGGCGGTGAACACTCCCAACGGGAACGACACGGTGATGTTGTCGAGGTTGTTCTCCTTGGCCCCGACCACCTTGATCTCGCCCCCGGTTCCGATCCGACGGCTCGGCGGCATCTCGATCTGGCGTCGACCGGCCAGGTAATCACCCGTCACCGAATCCTGAGCCGAAACGATGGCGTCGATGTCTCCCTGGGCGACGATGTACCCGCCGTGCTCGCCGGCGCCGGGCCCGATGTCGACGATGTGGTCGGCGATCCGGATGGTGTCTTCGTCGTGTTCGACGACGATCAACGTGTTCCCGAGGTCCCGCAACCTGAGGAGGGTTTCGATCAGCCGCTGGTTGTCCCGCTGGTGGAGCCCGATCGAGGGTTCGTCGAGGATGTAGAGCACTCCGACCAGACCAGACCCGATCTGGGTGGCAAGGCGGATCCGCTGGGCCTCTCCTCCGGCCAGGGTGGCAGCCGATCGGGCCAGGGTCAGGTAGTCGAGTCCGACGTCGAGCAGGAACGACAGCCGGGCTCTGACCTCTTTGAGCACTCGCTCGGCGATCTGGCTGTCCCGCTCCGACAGCTTCAAACCCGCCAGGAACGAGTGCGCATCGCCCAACGAGAGATGAGAGAGTTCGGCGATCCCCTTGCCGCCGATCGTGACCGCCAGCGAGACCGGGTTGAGCCGCCCTCCCCGGCAGGTGTCGCACGGAACCTCCCGCATGTACTCCTCGTAGTACGAGCGAGCGTTGTCCGACTCTGCGTTCTCATGCCGGCGGGTCAGGTATGGCAGCACCCCTTCATAGGAGGCGGTGTACTGCCGCTTGCGCCCGAACCGGTTGGTGTAGCGGACTGTGACGGTCCGGTCTCCCGCCCCGTGCAGCAGGAGTTCCCGGGTCTTCTTGGGGAGCTTCGACCATGGGGTGTCGAGGTCGAACCCGGCGTCCTCTGCCAAACCCTCGAGCAATCGCTGGTAGTACTGCATCCGGTTGCGGCCCGACCAGGGGTGGAGAGCACCCTCGGCGACGGACAGGTCGGGGTTCGGCACCACCATTTCGGGGTCGACCTGGAAGCGGGTCCCGATGCCAGAACAGTCGGAACAGGCTCCGTAGGGGCTGTTGAACGAGAAGTTGCGCGGCTGGAGTTCTTCGAAGCTGAACCCGTCCACCGGACAGGCGAGGTGCTGGCTGAAGGTGTGGGTGGGTCCGTCGACGATATCGATGTCCACCACCCCGTCGGTGAGTTTGAGGGCGGTTTCGAGCGACTGGGTGAGTCGCTGTTCGATCCCGTCTTTGCGGACGAGTCGGTCGACGATCACCTCGATGCTGTGCTGGAAGTAGCGGTCGAGCTTGATGTCCTCGGTGAGGTCCCGGACCTCGCCGTCGACCCGGGCCCGGGAGAACCCCTGCTTGGAGAGATCGGCCAGCATCCCCTCGTACTCGCCCTTCCGTCCCCGGACGACCGGCGCCAGCACCTGGAACCGGGTGCCTTCGGGGAGTTCGAGGATCTGATCGACGATCTGCTGGGGGGTCTGCTTGACCAGCGGGGTTCCGTCATTGGGACAGTGCGGGATCCCGATCCGGGCGTAGAGCAATCGGAGGTAGTCGTGGATCTCGGTGACGGTCCCCACCGTGGATCGCGGGTTGCGAGATGCGGTCTTCTGGTCGATCGAGATCGCAGGCGACAGGCCTTCGATGAAGTCGACGTCGGGCTTGTCCATCTGGCCGAGGAACTGGCGGGCATAGGCCGACAGCGACTCGACGTACCGCCGCTGACCTTCGGCGTAGATGGTGTCGAAGGCGAGCGATGACTTGCCCGAACCCGAGATGCCGGTGAAGACGATCAGCTTCTCGCGCGGCAGGTCGATCGACAGGTTCTTGAGGTTGTGGGCACGTGCGCCCTTGATGTGAATGGTGTCCGACGACATGGAGGAGATCGGAGCCTAGGGTAGCCGAGGTGGCGAAGCGAACATATGTTCGTGTATGGCCGACCGTACTCGCCGGGTCCCTTGGGCCCAGTGGTTGCACCGGTATCCTGCCCCGGAGTGCTGACGGCCACTCATGATCCAGAAATCTCGCCTGAGCAGACCGCTGGTTCGCGCCGCGCCCGACTGTGGCTGCTTGTAGGTTCCGTAGCCACCGTCGCGGGTGGCGGCTGGATCAACCGGTGGATGTCGGACGACGGGTTCATCTACCTGCGGGTCGTCGAGCAGATCTGGGCCGGCAATGGTCCGGTGTTCAACGCCGGCGAGCGGGTGGAGGTGGCGACCGGCCCACTCTGGCTCTGGCTACTCGCCGGGGCACGAACCGTGCCGGCTGTTCCCCTGGAGTGGTGGGCGGTGCTGCTCGGCCTCTTCCTCACCGCCGTCGGAGTTGGCCTAGCGGCCGCCGCCGGTATGCGGGCGGCCGGAGACTGGCGGGGCGGACTGGGAGTGCTGGCGTTCGCAGCGATGCCGTTTGCGTGGCATTTCGCCTCGTCGGGACTCGAGACCGGGCTCGGGTTCGCCTGGCTCGGTGCTGCCAGCCTGGTCGTCGTGGCCGGCTCGCAATGGCAAACAACCTGGCTGCGGACTGCCGGCGCCGCATTAGTCATCGGCCTGGGAGTGCTGATCAGACCCGATTTCGCCCTGATCTCAGGGATCCTGATCGTCGCGGTGGGCTGGCGCCTGCGCAGTTCGGGCCGCCTCGCAGCTTTCCTGATCGGTGCGCTGTTGATCCCGACCGTCTACCAGGTGTTCCGTATGGCGTATTTCCGCTCGGTTCTCCCGAACACGGCGATCGCCAAAGAGGCCGGCATGGCGCGATGGGATCACGGCCTGGCATATCTGGCCGACTCCCTCCGAAACCCACTCGCAGCCGTTGTCGGGCTGACTGGACTGATCGCCTTGTGGGCCTACCGGCGCCAACCCGACCTTGCGCTCCTGGCCGCAGCCGGGAGCGTGTATGGCCTGGCGGTGGTTCGTGCCGGCGGCGACTTCATGCGGGCCCGGATGTTGTTGCCGGCGCTGCTGCTCCTGGCCGTCGCCGGAGCGGCGACCAGGGTCTGGCGCCTGAGGCTCATCTGGCCGATCCTGATCCTTGCAGCGCCCATCGGCCTCTATGACGGGGCGGTGTACCAGACCGGTTTCTCGCCGTGGATCCACAACGAGCGGATGGCGTATCCGCAGTTGAGCCATGTCTCCAGACCCGTCGTTCTGGCCGACCTGACAAAGACGGACCTCGTCACCACCGGCTACAGGGCTCGGTCGCTCGCGGCCTCCGGACAGACATTCCTGATCGATCGGCACATCGAGCGTACAACCGACTTGGACCCATCTCCGACGAAGCCGTTCACCGTGATCTCCGGCCCGATCGGCATGCTCGGCTACTCAGCCGGTACCGGCGTTCACATTGCCGACCGCTATTCCCTGGCAGATCCCATCGGAGCCCGCCTGGTGTTGACGACCCGGACTAGACCTGGTCACGAAAAGGTGCAGGCGGATGCTTGGATCCTCGCGTCACTCGAGACCGAGTTGGATGAGTCTGCTACGACCGCTGCGGCTGTGCGCCGATGTGACCGTCCAGCGAACCTTCTGTCGGGAATCAGCGATCCTCTCTCGCTCGACGTCGCATGGACGAACTTCATCCATGCCCTACCCGACACGTTCTTGAGGATCCCCGCAGAGCCGCTGCAGGCGCAGCAGCTGTGGTGCCACGTCAGCCCATGACCATCCGCAGGCCGCTTGCCCAGCCAACAGAGCCGACCGAGCCAACGGCCGATGCGCCGGGCGCCCCCCTGCGTGACCCGGGTGACCCTTGGGGTTTCTCGAGACGGCTTCCCTGGGTTGCGCCGGCGGCGACCGTCCTAGCCGGGGGATGGTTCTTTCGCTGGATGTCTGACGACGGGTTCATCTACCTGCGGGTAGTCGAGAATCTGATCTCGGGTAACGGGCCGGTGTTCAATGCCGATGAAAGGGTCGAAGTCGCCACCGGCCCTCTCTGGGTCGCCTTGCTCGCCGCTGCTCGGTTGATCACAGGGGTCCGACTGGAGTGGATTGCCGTAGTGCTGGGTCTCGGGCTGGCGGCACTCGGCGCCGGTCTGGCCGGAGCTGCGGCAGTCCGTGCTCGCGGTCAAGGATCGGCGTTTTGGGGTGTGCAAGCATTCTGCCTGATCCCCTTCGTCTGGCACTTTGCGACCTCGGGACTGGAGACCGGTCTCCTTCTGGCATGGATCGGGCTCTCGGCTTGGCTCCTCGTGACCGCATCGGACACCACCAGTGCTGGGAGGATTGTCGTAGTCGGTGCAGTAGTCGGATTGGGTCCGTTGATTCGCCCCGACCTCGCCCTCGTCACTCTCGTAGCCTTGGCCGGACTGGTATGGCGACGCCGCAGGACGAATCGACCGACGGTCTTGCTCGTGGTCTCGGCATCAGCGGCTCCGGTCCTGTACCAGGTGTTCCGAATGGCCTATTACCGAGCGGTCGTGCCCAACACGGCTCTGGCCAAGCTGGCGTCTGCCAGCCATTGGGACCAGGGTCTCGCCTACCTGGCGAACGCCCTCGCCAATCCTTTGGTGATCGTGATCATCCTGGGAGGGATGTGGGCCGCGAGTCGCCGAGAAGGACCCTGGCAGTTGAGGCTCCTCGCCTTCTCGGGTCTCGTATATGTGCTCGCAGTCACCCGTGGCGGCGGCGACTTCATGCGACTCCGGATGTACATCCCCGGACTCATGCTCGCTGCAATCTCCGCGCCTCTTCTTCGTTCCGTGTCGAACCGAACGCTCGTGCGATTGGTGCTCTTTCTCGGGATGATCGGCTGGCTCGAGACCATTTCACCGCAAGGAGTACTGCCGGCGCCGGGAGTGGTCAGCGAGCGGGACTTCTACGCCGGCTTCGAGAACCCGTCCGGTGACTTCAACCCGATAACCGTTGAGGACTTCGGACAAACGGCGCAGGCAAAGTTGGGCATCATTGCGCGCAACACTCTGGCCGCCGGCGAAACGGGATATTGGGAGCTCGTTCGCGACGAACTGTCCATGCCGGTCGCGGCCCCGCCAAGACCGGTGACCGTCCTGGCCGAGAATGTCGGACTGGTTGGCTATGCAGCCGGCGCGGATGTCTACATCATCGACTGGCTGTCGATCACCGACCCGATCGGCGCTCGACTTGAAGCGACCGAACGTGGACGGCCGGGCCACGAAAGGGTGTTACCTCGAGCGTGGGTAGAAGCGAAGGCGGGCATCGACTCTCCGGGAGCCCGGCTCTTGGACGATGCAATGAACTGCGGTCGGCCGGCCAAACTCCTCCGGGGTGTCTCTGCCCCGCTGACCGCGGAACTGGCTCTGGACAACCTGCTCAACGCGGTCGGTGACACCTTCCTCGTGATTTCACGCGATCCGGC
>JBFHRE010000118.1:0-7221 GCA_041591895.1 Acidimicrobiia bacterium | reverse complement strand
TCCGACGTCTTCGTCGACGCCGAGGTCGGTCAGCCGAGACCGGAGGTAGGGCTCGAACGCCTCGACGAACACGGTGGTCAGATTCGTGCTCAACCGCCGAACACCTGCACCACCATCAGACCCAATGGACCCTGAACCGCCGCCACCCCGACCCGGTCGAAGTCCACCGAGAGGATGTTCGCCCGGTGCCCGTCGGAATCCATCAGTGCGAGGTGAACTGCGGCTGCCGACGACGCCAGCGCGAGGTTCTCTCCCACCGCGACCAGCGGGATGTCCTCTGCCTCCACCCGATCTGCCACGGTGCCCGTGACGGGAGACACGTGGGACACATACCCCTCGAGGTACATCTCCTGGGCATGACCGAGAGCGACTGCGGCCAGCCCCTCAGACCAGACGAGCGGCTCCCGTTCTCGGTCCACCCGCTCCCGGTTGAGAGCGGCGAACACGAGCCGGGCATCGCCGTCCGCGACCTCCAGCTCTTCGGGCGCAGCAGCCTGGATCTCCACCCGGTCGTCACCGTCGAGGACAAGACGTTCACCGCCGACGGTGGTCCGGAGGCGGCCGAGTGAAGACAGGACGTCGTCGCCCGCCAGAGCCAGGAAGATCTCGGACGGCAGACTGTCGGGCCCGGTGATCCGTGACGCCACCTCGGAGGAATCCAGGGCGTCGGTGGCTGCAGCCGGAAGCGGGAGTGCACGAACCACGGCAACGACCGCCATCGCGATGAGCGTTCCCCATGCCAGCGCCAGCAGACTCCCCAGCAGCCGGTTGGTGAGGTTGAGCCCGGGCAGCTTCATGATCTTGGTCAGCTTGTAGGCCACGATCGACAGACCGGTTCCGGTGAGGATCAACAGAACGATCCCGGCGGCGAGACGGGCCACCTCGGGACCGACCCCGAACCGCTCGACGAGGAATGAGCCGGTCGGTCCGCTGAGCCGGAACGCAACCAGGACCCCCAACACCAGGCCGGCGAGGTCCATCGCCTCCCGGACCAGGCCTCGCAGCCATCCCCGGACCGCCAGCGACGCCAGATACAGACCGAGGATGAAGTCGATCACGGGACGGCGGGCTCGGCCAGCTCGATCCGCATCCGCTTGTTGGCCCGTCCTTTGGACTCGGTCTTCGCCACCCGCACCCGACCGACCTCGACCGTGGAGGAGACATGGGTGCCGCCGTCGGCCTGGCGGTCGAGTCCGACGATGTCGACCACCCGGATCTCCTTGACGAATTCGGGGATCAGGTTGACCTTGGTCCGGATCAGGTCCGGATCGGCCAGCGCCACCTCTCGGGCAAGAAAGAGGATCTCGGTGGGATAACCCTTGACCAGCTCGGCGTTGAGCCGCTCCTCGACCTCCCGGCCGAACTCGACCGAGATCGAGTCGAGCTCGAAGTCCATCCGGGCGACCCCGGGCTCCATGTTGCCGCCGGTGACCTTGGCGCCGAAGTCCCGATAGACCACGCCCGAGAGGGCATGAAGGGCGGTGTGGGTCCGCATGGTTCGATAGCGACGCTCCCAGTCGATCTCGGCGAACAACGGGGTGCCCGGATCAGGCAGCTGGTCCTGGTCGACCACATGGAGGATTCGCCCTTCCCGCCGGATCGTGTCGAGCACCGCGACCGAGCCGCCATCCCATCGGAGGGTCCCGACATCTCCGGGCTGGCCGCCGCCTCGGGGGTAGAACACCGTCCGATCGAGAACCACGAAACCCGGGCCTGCGTCGAGCACGCCGGCCTCACAGGTGGACAGATAGGCGTCCGTTGCGGCCAGCTCTACCGTCTCACTCATGGTTGGGTTCGGTGCCGGCCCCCACGTCCGAGGTAGACGGCTGGTTGATCGCGTCGATCTCGGTGGTGTCGAACAGACGGGTCTGCTCGCCCTTGCGCCGCTTGAGCCGGTCCGGTGGTGGGGTGAGCTCGATCATTGCCTCGCTCGCCTCGTACCACGACTCGCCCAGCACCCGGGTTCTCCACAAGTGGCCGAGCACGATCCGGAAGCCCGCAAGGGTCGGAACCGCCACCAGGACTCCGAGCAGCCCAGCGATCGTGCCACCGACCAACAGCGCCAGCACGATGACGAGCGGCGACAACCTCACCCTCGTCCTCTGGATGAGCGGTGTGATCAGGTGGTTGTCGATCTGCTGGATCAAGAGAAAGGACCCCGCTGCGAGCAGCGCCGTCGTCGGTTTCCCCTCGAGCAGCGTGACGAGCACGGCGAGTGCGCCGCCGAAGAATGGCCCCACGAATGGCACCATGTTGAGCAGCCCTGCCGCCAGACCGATGATCAGCCAGAACGGTACGTCGAGCAGGTTGAGGGCGATCGACGAGAGGATGCCGACGATCAAAGCCACAATCAGCTGTCCTCTGACGAACCCACCGAGCGCCGCGCCCAGGTTCTGGCCCACGAATCGCACCTCATCCCTCAGCCGGGGAGGAGTCAGGTCGACGATCAACCGCTTCATCCGTTCGAGATCGACGAGCAAGTAGAACGCGAACACCGGCGCAAGTAGAAGGACGGAGACGATCTCGGCCACACCCCTCAGAACCCGTCCGGCGCCCGTCCCAAACCCATCGAGGAACCCGGATATGGTGTCCTGGTTGGCGGGATCGGCCAGCCACTCCTGGATCACGGCGGCGGTGAGTTCGGGCCGGAAGTCGATCCCGAGAGCCCTGGCAGTTTCCACCAACCACGCCAGAGCCTGGTCGTAAAGCGCCGGCAAGCGATCGCCGAACTGTGTGACCTGTTCGTCGACCAGCGGCACCAGAATCGAGACGATCCCCGCCAACACCAGGCCCAGCACCACATAGGCCAGAACCACGGCGATCACCCTCGGCACCATCCGCTGAAACACCCGGGCGACCGGGTCGAGGATGACTGTGAGGCCGAACGCAAACACCAGCGGAAGCCAGATGACCCTCACCTGGCCCATGAACCAGAGGAGCATCCCCGCGAGGATCAGGGAGCCGATTGTCGACCAGACAATGAGCGACACCCGGCGGAGTCGATTGGAAACGGGAAAGTCCACGGCGAAATCCTACCCGGTAGGAGTGTCGAGTCCGGACGACACGTCGACGATGCCGCCTGGTTCGACCGTGATGGTCCAACCACCGGACCCACCGACGGGGCGGATGAATCCGGTCGAAGTCTGCTGCCAGTCATCGGGCACGGTGGCGGTTCCGACCACCTCGATCGGGCCACTTCCGGCAACAACCCTAAAGCTCCCGTCGAGGGTGAGGGTACCCGGACCTTCGCCCAGAAAGACCAGACCCCCTCCTGAGACAGTGGCGGTGCCGGCGACGATCCTCCGCAGATCTACCTCGAGGTCGGGACCATCCACCACCAGGTCCCAGGTGACGGAGGGATCGAGTCCGATGCTCCATCCGGCGAACTTGAACCATCCCCCATCGTCGCGCGGGATCACGATCAACTGCATCGCGCCGTCGTCCACCGCTTCGAGAACGCTGGGGGCACCGAGCGACCCACCCCTACGAATCGGTTTGACCTGATATGCCAGTTCCGGCGAAGCGTCGCCCACCCGCAGCACCCCGGCTGGGACCGACACTTCGAGCCTTCCGCTCTCTACAGCCGGATCGTGGCCCGTGGAGGTGTCGGCGACCGACGACGGCAAGGCCTCCCATTCGCTCAGGTGGACGCCGACGGTGAGCACCAGAAACGAGACCAGGTAGAGCGGGAGGGTTCCCACCGAATGACGCCGGATTGCAACCACGATCGCCAGGACCACGATCGGTACCAGCAGCGGCCACAGTGAGATCACGTCGAGGATCAGTACCGGCGACAGCGCCCCCGACAGTACGGTGATCGTTCCCCCTGCCAAGGCCACCACCAGGATGACCCAGGGCATGAGGGGTCGTTTCGAGAGCCTGGGAGTGGCTTCCTCGGTCACCCTTCGTAGGTGGGACCGAGCACCACCACGATGTCGAAGTCGGTGTTCGTGGCCGTGTCGGGATTGAGTTCCACCTCGCCATCCGGTACGAAAGCCGCGAGTTCCAGCGCTTCCCGCTGGAAGCCCTCTGCGAACCAGATCTTGGAGGTGTCGACCGAGCCCGAATAATTGTCCGGCGTGCCCGCCTGATAGCCCGCCTCCTCGAGGAGCGAGGTCAGTTCACCGGCGATCCCTTGCCGGCCGATCGCATTCAGGACGAGCACCCTGACCTCCGTGGGATCGCGGACGGGCGCTTCCGTCGTCTCCGGAGTGGTCTGGAGGACGGTCGTCGGGGTGGTCGGATCGGTGCCGGGCGGGATCGAGCCGATCACGCCGCTCGGGAGGGTCGTCTCGGAGGCGACGGTGGTTCCGGGTGGGATGTCGTCCCCCCGGCTCTGCAGCCACCAGATAACCCCGAACGCGAGGGTCCCGGCTGCCACGAAAAGGAATGCCATGACCGCAAGATCGCGGACCAAGGCACCGGTGGGAGCTGCGCTGTGCCGGCCTTTGCTCATCCGGCCTGCTCCAGCAGGCGCCGGAGACGCCGGATCGTGAGCGGGTCGTACTCTCGAGCCTCCGGCAAATCGGCGAGTTCACGCAGCCGGGCGTAGTACCTGGCGGGAGAGATCCCGACGACGTCGTCGATTGCGGCCTCTTTCGGGCCGGGCAGGAGCCACCAGCTCCGCTCCAGGTCGAGGATGCGGCGATCGGTCAGGGTGAACATGGGTCTGCGGGAAGGGTATCCGGGCGCCTCGGATAGACGAGGATTTCGCGGATTCGGGCGCTCTGTGGGCGGCGACCCGGCTCACGGCCCGGATAACTCGGTGATGACCGTGATCCCAGTCGACGGTTCCTGGTCGAGATTCGTGAGCACCTCCACCCCGCCGGTCAGGTCGATTCGCCGGTTGATCAGCCGGTCGGGCTGCAAGTCGCCCTTGGCGGTCAACTCGAGGACAGCTGCGAGACCCGCCGGCGCGATGCCGTGCGAACCGACGATCGTGTGCTCACGGGCAATGATCCGGGCGGCATCGACCGCACCGAAACCCGAACCGCCCGGGAGGAGTCCGACCTGGACATGGCGGCCGCCGCGCCGCAGGGCGTCGACGGCGTCGGCGACCACTTGCGGGGAACCAACGGCATCGATGGTCACGTGAGGGCCCTCCCCATCCAACTCCGGAAGCCTTCTGCGGGCTTCGTCCTGGTCGTACGCGAGTTCCGCCCCGATTTGAAGAGCGAGTTCGCGGGCCTCGGGTCTGGGGTCGATTCCGATCGGTCTCGCCCCGAGCGCTCTGGCGATCATGACGGCCGATACCCCGACCCCGCCACATCCGAAGACGGCCACCCATTCCCCCGCCTTCGTTTCGCCCTGATCGACGATTGCCCGATAGGCGGTCGAGAACCGGCAACCGAGGGCGGCTCCGGTTTCGAAGTCGACCGCCTCCGGAAGTCGGACCAGGTTGAAGTCGGCGTTGTGGACCACCACCCGTTCCGCGAACGAGCCCCAATGGGTGAAACCTGGTTGGGTCTGGTCGGGGCAGATTTGTGGTCGGCCCGAGCCGCAATAGCCACACTGCCCGCAGCCCGACACGAACGGAACGGCCACCCGGTCGCCCGCTGACCAACCGGTCACTTCTGCACCGACCTCGGCGACGACACCGGCGAACTCGTGGCCGGGCACGTGTGGAAAGCTCACGATGTCGGGATCATGGCCCTGCCAGCCGTGCCAATCGCTTCGACATATCCCGGTCGCCCGCACTTCGATCACCGCATCGTTCGGGCCGATAGCCGGCTCCGGGAGATCCCCGACTTCGATCGGGCCCCCGAAGAACGAGTAGGACGCGGCACGCACCCGATCGAGTATTACAGAGGCAGCCGCGCCGCTCTCAGCACACAACCGGACCCACCAACGGAGCTGGCGGTGGGACTCGAACCCACGACCTGCTGATTACAAGTCAGTGCGGGAGGATTCTGCGACGTCCGGTTTAGGTGAGAATCGGTCGTTGACCTGCGGTTTTCCCACTGGTTGGTTTGCGTCGTCACCGGTCAGTAACGATTGTCCCGCGGCCCAGCCGCGGCCCAGGGGTCTCCCGCTCAAAACGTACTCAGCCTTTTCTCGAACTCGGCCGGCGGGATCACCGGCGGATCCTGCTCGTCCCACTCGAGAAGATCGGTGTCACCGCTGACGATGAAGTCGGCGTTGTGAGCCCGGGCGAGGTGGATCACGTAGTCATCGTCGGGGTCTCGGGTCAGCGTCGGACCCGGAGCCGGATCGGGCTGCACATCAGCCATCGTGGACAAGGTGTCGACGTACAGTCCTGCGGCCTCGATTGATTAGTGAAGACTTGACTCGATGCCACGGCGAAGCCACGCGCCCCGTCGAGAGTTCACAGACGCAACGCCGATAAGCGCCGGCACATAGTCACGTATGGGATCACGACGGTATTGGTCGGCACCGAGGGTGAGGCCGAGTCGAGCAAGTCCTCTGGCACGCATGTAGCGTCTTTCCACGATCCCAAAGGACACCATGATCAAGACCGCAAGCAGTACGCATATCGCCCGGCCTCCACAGGAGGTGTTCGACTTCATGTCCGACCTGTCCAACCGGCCTCAGTGGGACAAGGAGGTCGTTTCGGCGGAGTGGACGTCCGAGAACCCGATTCGTGTCGGCTCGACCTATGAAGTGGTTACCGGTTTCCTGGGACGCAAGATCCAGATCGCAGTTGAGATCACGGGCTGGGATCCACCGAAGTCATGGGGTGTCAAAGCACTCAGCGGTCCGTTTCCGATGGAATCCACCACCCGGTGTGAGCAAGATGGGAGCGGTACACGTGTCACCGAGACTTCCCAGACTGAGCTGAGCGGCTTCTTCAAGCTAGCGGAGAGGTTGTTCGGCAGACTGCTTCAAAGGGACCGTGAGAAGGTACTGGCTGCCCTGCGGGCGGTGCTGGAAGCGGAGTAGTCAGCGAGCCCCGCGGCCCAACCGCGGCCCAGGGACCGTCCACGCGGCATCGAAATCGGCGGCAGATGATAGAAACCCCCGCGAACACGGGGGCTTCTCGATCATGTGAGCGGAGCTGGCGGTGGGACTCGAACCCACGACCTGCTGATTACAAGTCAGCTGCTCTGGCCATCTGAGCTACGCCAGCCGGATGGGGAAGGCTACCGCCGCCGGCGGGCGTCGTAGACACCGATTACCCGTTCTCGCGCGTCCAGAGTGCGCTGAGCGCACTCTGGACTGATAAAAACGCGGGTTCACCGCCGGAGGCGGAAGATCTCGTAG
>JBFHRE010000117.1:0-7277 GCA_041591895.1 Acidimicrobiia bacterium | reverse complement strand
GCCGTGTACGGAGTCGGCGAGCATCACCGTCCCGACTTCGCCGCTTCGGCCCCCGGCATCGTCCTGGCCGCCATCGCCGGCCGCACTTCGACCATCCGCCTCACCCCGGCTGTCGTAGTCCTCAGCTCCGCCGACCCCGTGCGGATCTATCAGGAGTACGCCACCCTCGACCTGGTTTCGAACGGGCGAGCCGAACTCCTGGTCGGCCGGGGGTCGTTCATCGAGTCGTTCCCGCTGTTCGGGTATTCGCTGAACGACTATGAGGAGCTGTTTGCCGAGAAGCTCGATCTTCTCCTCGAGATCCGTGGCCAGGTGAAGGTCACCTGGACCGGGAAGCATCGGGCGCCGCTCCTCGATCAGGAGATCCATCCCCGCTCCCAGCAGAATCCACTCCCGGTGTGGGTCGGCGTCGGAGGAACACCGGCATCGATCGTCCGGGCCGGGACCAGGGGCCTCCCGGTCGCCCTCGCGATCATCGGCGGCAATCCCGACCGATTCGCCGTTTTCGCCGACCTCCACCGTCGAAGTCTGGTTCAGGCCGGTTACGACCCGACCGACGTGCCACTGGCCGTCCACGCCCATGGCTACATCGCCGAAACCGACGAACAGGCGGCAGAAGACTTCTACCCGTCGTATGCGGTGGCGATGAGCCGGATCGGCGCCGAACGCGGCTGGGGTCCGATGACTCCCGAGCAGTTCGACTGGATGCGGGGTCCGGCCGGGTCCCTGGTGCTCGGGGGCGTCGAGACCGTCGCCAAGAAGATCGCCCACTTGAGGGACGTGCTCGGCATTTCGCGCTTCATGCTTCACATCAGCGTCGGGAGCATGCCGCACGACAAGGTCTTGCAGTCGATCGAATTGCTGGGGACCGAGGTGGCGGAGAGGATCTCCGACTGACGAGAAAGCACTATCACGCCAGCCCGGACGGCCGCATAATTGGCTATGACGACCAGAACGCTGCTCTGTGCCACGGCTCTCCTCTTGGCCGCTTGTGGTGACACGACGTCCACGACAGAACCGCTGGGACTTCCATCCACCACCTCGACGACGGCTTCGACCGACCAGGCACCGAACACGACCGTCCCTCCGAGCACCACTTCTGCGCCCGATCCGACCGAGGCCCCCACCACGACCACATCGTCATGCGAGCCCGCTGGAAGCGTCGCCGCCGTGGCGGTCGACTTCCCCGAGGTGATGACTGCACTCGTCGGCAAGGACGTCCGGACTGGGGCTCAGCCCTGCGCCGACCGCGTTGTGATCGAGCTGCAAACCATCGACACGTCGGTGTCCGACGCCTTCCCTGGATACCGCCTCGAGTACGTCGAGGAGCCGATCCTGCTCACTCCGGGCGAGGAGAAGCCTTACACGGTTGCCGGGGATGCCACGCTGCTCGTCACCATCAACGCCTGGCTGACGACCATGGAGGGCACCGGTTACAGCGGCCCGCTTCAGATCTTCCCGACCAACGTCGAACACATCGAGGAGGTGCGAATCCTCGAGATGTTCGAAGGAGTGTCGGTGGTCGGGATTGGGCTCGACCGCGAGCGGCCGTTCACGGTGCGGGTGCTCGGTCAGCGCCTCGTGATCGACTTCTCGACTGCGGATTGATCAGGAGAAGGGGCTGACCGGCCGTTCCTCGCATTCGCCGTCGACATAGACATCGACCTTCTCGTTGTAGAAGCTCACCAGGCCTGCGATGCGCAGGCTCTCGGCGACCGGAGTGCGATAGCTCCACACGATGTCGTTGTGAACACCGCCCGGGGTCTCCACCGACCAGTACTCGGCCGCTCCCTTGTACGGACAGTGGGTTACCTTCTCGGTCGGCGTCAGCAAGTCCATCCGGACGTCGGTCTTGGGCAGGTAGTACCTGACAGGCAGCCCTGTTTCGAACAGGAGATGTGGACGGTGGCTGTCAGCCACGGTCACGCCGTCGATCCGCACTTCGATGTGACGACTGCTGGGGAGGATGTCGATCCGCTTGTACGGGTCCCGGGCGTGGACGAAGACCTCTTCGTCCTCCTCGAACCAGGCGTCCATCTCGTCCCAGCGGAATGCCACCAGATCTCGTAACGCCCCGACCGGAGACTCGGGGTAGGCATACGCGGCCTGCTCCGCCTGGCGACCGCCGGCGATCACGCTGTAGACCGTGGCATCGCCCCGGCTCGGAGAGCGCCGGGTCTCGCCGGTCTCTTTGAGGGCTCCCTCCAGGACGTCGGCCTTGGGGAAGTAGTAAGTCGGATAGTTCGGCTTCTCCCAAACCAGCCTGACCCCCGTGCTGTCCGCCACCACCTCGCCTCCGAGGTACGTGCGGACACGCTTGGGCGACGTTTCGATTCGTACTCGTTCACGTTCCATCAGATCTCCGATCGTGCTTCCACGTGGGTCAACCGTCGGACTCGATATGGGATTCCGAGGCCATGGCCGACGTTCGTCACGGTGCCGTAACTGGCGCCGGTGCAGAATGCTGCGATGCATGGGCGTCAGCTCTGAACATGCACCGGTGGTTGCACTACATCTGGGCCGGAGCCGTGGTGGTTGCTCTCCTACTCAACGTCGTATGGCCGCCGTACCCCGGCTACGCAGTATGGGCCCTGAGCCTGATGGCCTATCCGGTGGCGACCGCGGTGATCCTCAGCAACGTCCGCGGAAACCGGGTCGGTCGAATACTAGGAATCGTCTCCGGGGCGGCAGGAACGACCTTCGCCGGCGGATGGTTCGTCTGGGTGAGCCGGGATTCACCGTGGAGCACCTACCTGGAGGCCGCCATCGCCGCAGCGGCCCCGGCCCTGTTCTGGGGGGCGATCAGCCTGCTCTATCTCTTTCCCACGGGTTCCATTCCCAGACGATTCGCAAGAGCGTCGTTCCGCACCTTCTCTGTCGTCATCGGCTTGATGATGGTGCTCTCGGTCGTCGAACCAGGGCCCATGGTGCTCACCGGGCGCCACAACCCGATTGGAGGTCCATGGTGGGTCACCAACGTGTTCGAGAGCGGCATCGCGATTCTCGTCCCGGCCGTCTTCATCGGCATCTGGGCCGCGGTCGATCGCTGGCGCACCTCGCCACCGGTCGAGCGCTCGCAGTTGAAGTGGTTCGTGGCGGGGACTCTGCCCGTGACAGGCCTGGTAGTCGTCGTCATGTCACCGGAGGAGCTACCGCAGCCCTTCGAGTTCCTCGCCGGCGTCGTCGTGGTGTTGGGCTTCTGGGCACTGCCGGCCGCAATCGTCATCGCGATCACCCGACATCGCCTGTACGAGATCGATCGACTCGTTGCCCGCACGGTCACGTATGCGATCGTGGCGGGGACTCTGGTGGCCATGTACGGGCTCGCCGTCGTCGGGCTTCAGGCGGTCCTGCCGGCTCGCAGTTCCGACCTGGTGGTCGCCGGATCCACGCTTGCGGTGGCGGCCGTCTTCAACCCACTCAGGGTACGAGTTCAACGGCTGGTGGACCGCCGCTTCTATCGCGCCCGCTACGACGCCGAGCACGTCGTGATGCGCATGACCGAGGGACTGCAGAACTCCGTCAGCGTCGAGGCAGTTCTTTGCGACACTCAGGCGGTGATAACCGACGTGTTCGCTCCGGCCGTACTCGCCGTCTGGTTGCCGGAGACGTCTGGGGCTCTCGCCGGCGTTTTCGCGCGTGAAACGGGCGCTCAGCGCCCGCTGGACTGATAAAAACGCCGGTCAGATGTTCACCAGTCAGGTGTTTGCGAGGAGGGACTTGGCGAGGCGGGCGGCCGAGGAGGCATCGGGGGCGAAGCCGTCCGCACCCGACTGCTCCACGGTGAGGTCGTTGACCGGAGCGCCGCCGATGAGGATCTTGACTCCATCCCGAAGGCCGGCGTCTTCGATCACCTCGATGGTCCGGCGCAACTCCGGGACCGTGGTCGTCAGGAACGCGCTCAGACCGACGATCTGCGGCCCGGTCTCCTGGATGGCCTCCACGAACCGGCCGGCAGGGACGTTCACGCCGAGGTCGGTGACGTCGAACCCGGCTCCCTCGAGCATCGTGGAAACCAGGTTCTTTCCCACATCGTGGATGTCTCCGGCCACGGTGCCGATCAGGAACCGGCCGATCGTCTCCACCCCGGCCGCCACCAGCCGCGGGCGAAGGAGATCCATCACCGTCTGCATCGCCCGGGCTGCAACAAGCATCTCGGGAAGAAACACCTCGCCGGTCTCGAACTGCCGCCCGACCTCCTCCAGCGCCGGGATCATCGAGTCGAACAGCAACTGCTGCGGTGCCAGACCGGCGTCGAGGCCCGACTTCGCCACCTCCACTGCTCCGTCCGCACGACCTGCGAGTACATGGTCGTAGAGGCGGTCGAGGATGTCTTCATCGCTCATCGGCTCGCCACCGGATACCGTCCGTACTCCTCGACGGCCTCGGCCATCGCAATCACGTTCTCCGGGGGCACGTCGTCCATCACAGTGTGGACACTGCTCACCATGTAGCCGCCGCCGGGACCCAGAATCTCGATCACCCGCCTCACCTCGGCCTTGACCTCGTCGGGTGTGCCGGTGGGCAGCACCCGTTGGGTGTCGATCGCTCCACAGAACGTCAGCTGATCGCCCCAGCGACGCTTCAACTCGGCGAGGTCGGACATCTTCCCGGCCGAGGTCTGGATCGGGTTGAGGATGTCCACCCCGATCTCCACGAGGTCGTCGATGAGCGGAAAGACGTCGCCATCGGTGTGGAAGAACACCTTGGCGTCTGTCCGTTGCTTGATGAAGCGGATGAACTCGGCATGGATCGGCTTGAGGATGCTTCGATACATCGCCGGGGACATCAGGAGGCTCTCCTGGGTACCGAGGTCGTCGCCGATCTTGATGATGTCCACGTTCGGGCCTAGCTCTCGCAGGAAATGGCCCATCAGGACCTTGCAAGATTCGAAGATCCGCCACAGGAGAGCCTCGGCAAAGTCCGGATACAGGGCGAGGTTCATCAGGAAGGTGTCCATGCCCTGCATGGCGAAGGCCCGCTCCAATGGAAACAGGAGCCACGGGGTCGCCATGATCGCATGCCGACTGTCGGCGGCCAGAGCGCCGGCAGAGGCCGCCACATGTGCGACCCTGGTCGGGTCGTCCATGTCGGGCCACGGATACTCGTCGATCTCCGAGATCGTGGTGGCCGTAGCCATCGGGCACACGTTCGGGAACCACTCCCCCGGCCGGATCTCGCTGGCGCCCGACCCCCACGAGTTCACGTAGTTGGCGTGGGGAGGGCGGGTTCGATTCGCCTCGAGGATCGAGGCCGGCTCGACATCCCACACGCCTCGCACATCCACTCCGAGCCGTGACAGGGTCTCCTCGTCCACCTGGGCGGTACCCAACTCCGGCCAGTCGTACAGGTAGCGGTCCTGAGCTTCGATCCCGATCAGTTGCTTGACAGCCCGATAGGTGCGCATTTTGATCCCGGTGGCGTTGCTGACCCCGAGAACGATCGGTACCCGATCCGGTTCCTCGTGGCCGATCGCGGCCAGAACCCGTTCTCGCCCTGTCATTCCCGTCATGCCTGCCGTCCTGATCGCGTACGTGGATCAAACCGGATCACCGCCCTTCCGACGAGAGTCGAAAGACCCTCGCAGTCGACCTACACCGGGCTACGCAGTTCCCTCAAGTGATGGGGTGGTTCGTGCCGATCATCTCGTGATGCTGGCCAGGTTGCTTGAACGACGCAGAACCTCTCCTGTGCGCGCTCTTGGACTGGCGGTGCTGGTCGTGGGCAGCCTCATCGCGACCGTCATCGTGTTCAGCGTCCACGCCTCGAACGAGGCCGTCTCCGCCAGCGCCGACCTGACTCTGATCGCCGACTTCAGCGATGGGCTCAACCGCACCTCGTCGCTGGTGGACGAGGAGGCGTCCCGAGCGTTCTACCTCCTGGCATCGGCACCGGAGGCGACATCGTTCGGCGGCGCCCAAAGGGTACCGACGGTCTCGGCGGCGGTGGAAGAAGTCAACGGCACGCTCGACCGGCTCGAAACCGTCAACCTGCCGCCCGACTCCGACTCCCGT
Source organism: Acidimicrobiia bacterium (assembly GCA_041591895.1). Classification (GTDB taxonomy): domain Bacteria; phylum Actinomycetota; class Acidimicrobiia; order Spongiisociales; family ZC4RG35; genus JBFHRE01. The sequence continues at coordinate 1,263 of JBFHRE010000117.1, read as the reverse complement.
GTGGAGCACCTGCGCACCTCATTCGACGATTACGTGGCGGCCATCGACGACTTCCTGGCCGCGCCCAACCCCGAGGCGGCCGTGTTGATGTACCACTCTCGGGTACAACCCCAGGAGGCAATGGTCCGTCGCCACCTGGCCGAGGTCCGTCGGGACGTGTCGACGCTGTCCTTGGAAGAGGTGGCCCGCTCCTCCCGCACGGGCACCGTGGCAATGGTGCTGGGCCCGGTGTTGATCGTCATCCTGGGGCTCGCAGCGGTAGGCGCGCTCTTGAACTCCGAACGCGACCGCCGCCGGAGAGTCGAGAGCCTGGAGGATCTCGCCCGGGCCAAGGACCGTTTCATAGCCGGGGTCAGCCACGAGCTGCGCAACCCGCTCACCGCAGTAGTCGGCTTCGCCTCCGAACTCGATCACGCCTGGGACGACCACGATCCGGTCGATGCCCGGCACATGGTGTCTGTCATCCACCAACAGAGCCGCGACATGTCGAACATCGTCGAGGATCTCCTCGTGGCGACCAGGAGCAGTGCAAGCGAGGTGGCGGTCTATCCCAAGCAACTCAATCTCTCCGAGGAGCTCGAAGGGGTCCTCAACGGGTTCGAACACTGCGAGTTCGAGCCCCCGCCACGTCCTGTGTTCGTGATTGCAGACCCGACCCGTCTTCGCCAGATCGTCAGAAACCTGTGCCTGAACGCCGCACGACATGGCGGCGGACGGCTCCGGGTGACCCCGGGCTTCGAGAATGGCCAGCTCCGGCTCGACATCGCGGATGACGGGCACGGGATCCCAGACGAACTCATCGACCGGCTCTTCGAGCCGTTCGCTCACGGCGACCATGGCTCCAGCCAGCCGGCCTCCACCGGCCTCGGGCTGGCGGTATCGAAGAACCTCGCCCAACTGATGGGAGGCGATCTCGTCTACCGCCGCACCGGGAACTGGTCCGTGTTCTCGCTGCTGCTGCCGCTCGCCCGCTGACGGCTTGGCCCGCAAGTCTCAATCGAGGCCACAGGCCGCCCTCTCAGCTTCCAGGTCGGACTCCCCGAATCGAACCCTTTCGTAGACGGCTACCTGCTGGATCTGCTCAGGCGTCAACGACTCGGCAAAAGCCGGCATCGCCCCCTTGATCTCCTTGTCCGTCGACCCGTATGTATTGCCGACCTCCTCCTTCCAACCTGCCGAGCCGAGCCCCACCCACTTTCGATGGGAGTCGCAATCCGGGAATGTCACCAGGATCTCCGCCATCGGCGGACCGGCGCCTCCCTC
>JBFHRE010000116.1:0-7329 GCA_041591895.1 Acidimicrobiia bacterium | reverse complement strand
GTCGTGGCGGCGATGCTCGTGGCGACGTTCGCCCGCCGCTTCGCCACGTTCCGGTTGGCGCGATCCGCTGCGCATGGCCTGTCCGACCTTCGCGTGAAAGTCTTCGGTCACCTTCACCGGATGTCGGCGCTCCATGTGCAGAGCGAGCGGCGCGGGGCCCTCGTTGCCAGGGTCACCTCGGACGTCTTCCGGATTCAGGACTTCATGGAGTGGGGTGGGATGGGGCTGTTGCTGGGGGCGTCGCAGGTGGTGATGGTGGTCGGCGCGATGCTCGTGTATCGCTGGCAGTTGGCCGTGCTGGTCGTTGTTGGCGTCAGCATCTACGGGATTCTGCTGTTCTGGTTCCAGAAGATCCTGGGGCGCGGGCACGACCGGGTGAGGGCGACGGTCTCCGACTCCATGTCCGCGGTCGGTGAGTCGATCTCGGGCGTCAATGTCGTCAGGGCATACGGCGCCGAATCGGTGACCATGCAGAGGGTTCGGTCGAAGCTCGATGCCCAGGCGTCGGCGGAGTTCCGGACCGCCTCGCTGGGTTCGGCCTTGTTCTCCTCCGCCGAGGTGTTTGCCGGGTCGCTCACGGCCGGGGTCATCGCCGCCGGCATCTGGCTCGGGCCCGAGGCGGGCGTGACGCCGGGGTCGTTGCTCGCCTTTCTGTTCCTCGTGAACCTCCTGGTGGATCCGGTTCAGACGCTGGTCGAGACCCTCGACTCTGCTCAGGCGGCGGCGTCGGGTCTGAGGCGGGTGCTGGGCGTGTTGGAGACGCCGGGCGACCTCGAAGACCCGGGAGAGGGAGGGGCCTCCCTGCCGATCGATCGAGCGCTCACGGTTTCGGCATCAGATGTTCGTTTCTCCTACCCGACCGGGTCCGAGGTGTTGCATGGCATCACCTTCGACATCCCTGCCGGCACGCGGGTGGCGGTGGTCGGAGAAACCGGATCGGGCAAGACGACGCTGGCCAAGCTGCTGGTCCGGCTCCTCGACGCAACGGGAGGCGAGGTGCGCATTGGTGATGAACCGGTGGACTCCATCCGGTTCGAATCCCTGCGGGCGCGGGTGGCTTATGTTCCCCAGGAGGGGTTCCTGTTCGACACGACGATCGCCAACAACGTTCGATACGGCAGGCCATCTGCCACCGACGATGAGATCGAGGCTGCTTTCGACCAGCTCGGACTCTCGGATTGGCTGGGTTCGCTGCCGGCCCGGCTCGACACGGAGGTCGGTGAGCGTGGTTCACAGCTGTCTGCCGGCGAGCGGCAACTGGTGGCGCTGGTCAGGGCGTGGATGAGCCGCCCGGAGCTGCTGGTCCTGGACGAGGCAACTTCGGCGGTGGACCCGGCTCTCGAGGTTCAACTCCGGGGCGCAATCGACCGGCTGATCGCCGGGCGAACCTCGATAACGATCGCGCACCGGCTGTCCACGGCAGAAGCCTCCGACGACATCATCGTCTTGGTCGACGGCCACCTCGTCGAGCGAGGGTCGCACGCCGACCTGGTGCAGCAGGGCGGGACGTACACGCGGATGCATTCGGACTGGATGGCCGGTACCCGCTGACGCCGGACTCCGTCCGGCGTCTCGAGTCGCGAGTCGCGGGTGGCGGAATCGGCTTCTTGGGACCAGATCGGATAGGTTGCCCGTCATGCGGCGATTGGCGTACTGGTATCTGCGACTGACCGGTTGGACGTTTGCCGGCCGGCTTCCGTCCGCGACCAGCTATGTGGTCATCGGCGCACCGCACACGTCGAACTGGGACTTCCTCGCCTTCCTGGCCGCCTCCCATCATTTCGGGTTCCGGCCTCGCTTCATCGGCAAGGCCTCGCTGTTCCGCCCTCCCGTGGGATGGATCATGAACAGGCTGGGAGGAATTCCCGTGGACCGGCGTGCAACCCGGGGACTGGTCGAGCAGGTGGTTCAGGGCATGAAATCCGACCCGGACAGTGTTCTCGTCGTCGCTCCCGAGGGCACCCGACATCGATCCGGCGGTTGGAAGTCGGGCTTCTATCACATCGCTGCCGGCGCAGGAGTCCCGATTGTCTGCGCTGCGATCGATGGCCTAGCCAAGCGGGTTGAGCTCTCCGGGACGATTCATCCCTCCGGTGACCTCCAGGCCGACTTCCAGCTGATCGCGGATCTGTACGAAGGCAAGTCCGGCAAGCGGCCAGAGCGGAGGGCCGACGTCAGGCTCGGCTCGGATTGAGGGTCGGGCAGTGGAGCGGTATCGTGGCCGCCGTGTACGAGATCCTGCGTCGGTGGTGCGATCGGTGAGCTGATCGTCGCCCCGCGCTGTCAGCAAGCCGGCGACCTCCGTCACCGGCTTTTCTTGTGGAGAAGGAGCAATCCGTGAAAAAGAAGGTGTTCTCCGGCATCCAGCCCACCGGAGCCGGCCAGTTGCACATCGGCAACCTGGTTGGCGCGCTCGACAACTGGGTGAAGATGCAGGATGCCTATGACGCGATCTACTGCGTCGTCGACCTTCACGCGATGACCGCCCCCTACGACGTCGACGAGTTCAAGTCTGCCCGGGTGGCGACCGCCAAGACGCTCCTCGCCGTGGGCATCGACCCCGATCGGTCATTGCTCTACTACCAGTCACAGGTTCCCCAGCACGCCGAACTGGCCTGGATTCTCGGGACGCTCACCGGAATGGGCCAGCTCGAGCGGATGACCCAGTACAAAGAGAAGTCGGACAAGCAGGGGCAGGGCTTCGGGATCTTCAGCTATCCGGTCCTGATGGCTGCCGACATCCTTGTGCACAAGGTCCATGCGGTCCCCGTGGGCGACGACCAGACCCAACACCTCGAGCTGACCCGGGATCTCGTGCAGAGGTTCAATTCCCGCTTTGGCGAAGAATTCCCGTACCCGGAGCGGATCACTCCCGAGATCGGAGCCCGGGTCATGTCGTTGCAGGACCCGGGATCGAAGATGTCGAAATCCGACGCCAACTCCGGTGCGTATGTCCTGCTGACCGATGAGCCCGATGTGATCTCCAAGAAGATCAAATCGGCCGTGACCGACTCCGACCGGTACGTCCGCCATGACTGGGACGCCAAACCGGGGATCGCCAACCTCCTCGAGATCTTCGCGTTCTTTTCCGGCCGGAGCATCGACGACCTCGTCTCCGACTACCACGAGGCGGGCTACGGCGCGTTCAAACAGGCGGTGGCTGATGCCGTGATCGACGGACTCACTCCGATCCGGACTGCCTACAAACGGCTCGACGACCAGGAGGTCAGCCGGATCCTCCAGCGGGGAGCACTGGACGCCCGGCAGAAGGCGGAGGAGTCGATGATCTCGGTCCGGCGGCGGGTGGGTCTCTCGGGCTGACCCGATCACCGGCTCAGGCCCCTGGCAGCGGGATCCGATCGCCGGCGATGATGAAGATCACTCCCAGCAGGTTGAAACCGACGTGGGTGAAGATCGATGGCCCGATCCTCCCGTTTCGGAGAGCCAGCCAGCCGAGGATCAGACCGACGATCAGCAGTTGTGGCAGCGCGGCTCCGGCGGATCGCACGAACTGATTCGCGGTCTCGGCGTTGAGCGACGCCACATGGAGGGCTGAGAACACGATCGAGCTCACGATCAACGCGAAGGCGGTACCCCGGATTCGCCTGAGCCTGAAGATCAGCGCGCCCCGGAACAGAAGCTCCTCCGTGACCGGGCCCAACAGCGCCACAGAGAATCCCAGCGCCACCCGGGCCGGGAGCGAGCGGGCGTCGGCGATGATCGGCTCCAACAGCTGAGGGCTCCCCTCGGGGAGGAGCAGCTTTGTGAGCGGAGCGAAGATCAATGCGAGGCCGATTTGCAGGAGCACTCCGAGACCGGCGAAACGAACGTCGCTCCCGCGCACGTCGAACCCGAACGATTCGAGCCCGAGTTTCTTCGAGCGGGCGAAATATCCCAGCGTCAGGAGATGCCCGGCCTGCTGGGCGAGGAGCCCGGCGATCACCGATCCCAGCAGCCCGAGTGGAGCGGCCGCGATGGTGGCGATGATGGCGGCGAGCACCCCCGCTAGCAGCGCGATGGTGAACTCGGTGACCGAGTATTCGCCGAGGGGAGCCGGGGTGGACACGAGGGGCGAGACTACCCGCGATTCCGTGAACTACACGAGTGGTACTCTCCGAGCCTTCCACGAGGCGGAGGAGTACGTGGAGATCGATATCGGTATCGGCAAGAGCGCCCGACAGGCGTACGGGTTCGACGACATTGCCATCGTCCCGAGCCGGCGTACACGCGACCCCGAGGACGTGGACATCTCCTGGCAGCTGGATGCGTTCAAGTTCGAGCTTCCGATGCTCGGATCCGCGATGGATGGGGCCATCAGTCCGGCGACGGCGATCGAAATCGGCCGGCTCGGTGGTTTGGGCGTGTTGAACCTCGAGGGGCTCTGGACCCGGTATGAGGACCCGGAGCCGTATCTGGCAGAGATCTCTGAGCTCTCGAAAGAGAAGGCCACCCGGCGGATGCAGGAGATCTACCTTCAACCTGTCGACCCGGATCTGATCGGTCAGCGGGTGAGAGAGATCAAGGCAGCCGGTGTGATTACATCGGGTTCGTTGACCCCGCAGCGGGTCGAGACGCTGTCTCCGTACGCATTGAAGTCCGGCCTCGACATCCTGGTCATCCAGGGAACGGTTGTGTCCGCCGAGCACGTTTCCTCCAAAGGAGACGTGCTCGACCTCAGGCAGTTCATCGCCGCCTGCGAGGTGCCCGTGATCGTGGGAGGCTGTGCCTCCTATTCGACGGCTCTTCATCTGATGCGTACCGGCGCGGCCGGGATCCTGGTCGGGGTCGGTCCCGGCGCAGCCTGCACCACCCGGGGCGTCCTCGGGGTCGGCGTGCCGCAGGCGACTGCGATCGCCGACGCCGCCGGGGCGAGGATCCGCTACCTCGACGAGACAGGGCGGTATGTCCATGTCATCGCCGATGGGGGTATGCGCACCGGCGGTGACGTGGCAAAGGCGTTCGCCTGCGGAGCAGACGCGGTGATGATCGGATCACCGCTGTCGGCCGCCACCGAAGCGCCCGGGCGGGGCTTCCACTGGGGAATGGCGACATTCCACCCGGACCTGCCCCGAGGGGCGCGAGTCGAGGTCGGCGATCTCGGCACGCTGAGCGAGATCCTGGTCGGTCCTGCCCATGAGAACGACGGACGGCGAAATCTGTTCGGAGCCCTTCGCGTGTCGATGGCGACGACCGGGTACTCGACGATCAAAGAGTTTCAGAAAGCAGAGGTCATGCTGGCCCCGTCACTCCAGACCGAAGGTAAGGCGCTTCAGCGCAACCAGCGCGTCGGGATGGGCTGATCGTGACCGACGGGCTGGCTGTGAGCGGCCCTGGCGACGAATTCGACACCGTTCTGGTGGTGGACTTCGGGGCTCAGTACGCCCAGTTGATCGCCCGCCGCGTTCGTGAGTCACGTGTCCACTCGGTCATCGTTCCCCGTGACGTGACCGCTTCCCAGGTGGAGGCGATGCGGCCGGTGGGGATCATTCTCAGCGGCGGTCCCGCCTCGGTGTACGCCGACGACGCCTACCGGCTCGACCCTGCGATCCTCCGGCTGGGGGTGCCTGTCCTCGGCATCTGTTACGGGCATCAGGTGATGGCCGACGCACTCGGTGGCACCGTGGCGAACACCGGTCTCGGAGAGTACGGCAAGACCTCGCTCGAGGTGACCGCGGGATCCGTGCTGTTTCGGGAACTGCCGGCGTCACAGGAAGTGTGGATGAGCCATCGCGATTCCGTGTCCGAACCACCGGCCGGCTTCCGCGCAGTCGCCACCACCGCCGGAGCGGCGGTCGCCGCCATGGAGGACCGGGACCGGGCTCTGTTCGGCGTCCAGTTCCATCCAGAGGTCGGGCACACACCGCGCGGATCCGAGATTCTCGAGCGGTTCCTCTTCGACGCATGTCACGCCCGGCCCACGTGGACGCGTCATTCGATCATCGAGTCACAGATCCAGGCGATCAGGGCCCAGGTCGGAGATGAGAAGGTCATCTGCGGCTTGTCGGGTGGCGTCGACTCGTCCGTGGCGGCCGCTCTGGTGCACGAAGCCGTCGGCGACCAGTTGACCTGCATCTTCGTTGATCACGGACTGCTGCGTCAGGGCGAAGCGGAGCAAGTGGAGCGAACCTTCCGGGAGAACTTCCACATCAATCTCGTGAACGTCAAGGCAGAGGACCGGTTCCTCGACCTGCTTGCCGGTGTAGAAGATCCGGAGCGGAAGCGGAAGATCATCGGTGAGACCTTCATCCGGGTGTTCGAGGATGTGGCATCGGACCATGCCGACGCTCGATTCCTCGTACAGGGCACCCTCTACCCGGACGTCATCGAGTCGGGCACCAAAGACGCGGCCAAGATCAAGAGCCATCACAACGTCGGTGGCCTCCCGGACGACATGGCCTTCGAACTGGTCGAGCCGCTGCGCGATCTGTTCAAGGACGAGGTCCGGGCGGTGGGCGAGGAGCTCGGCCTGCCCGAGGAGATCGTCTGGCGCCAACCCTTCCCGGGCCCCGGATTGGCGGTGCGAATCATCGGGGAGGTGACCCGCGAGCGTCTCGACATCCTTCGGGCAGCCGACGAGGTCGTCACCGAGGAGATCCGGAGGGCCGGCCTTGCTCGAGAGATCTGGCAGGCGTTCGGGGTGCTCCCGGCAGTGAAATCCGTGGGCGTCCAGGGAGACAGTCGCACCTACGCCTATCCGCTGATCGTCAGGGCGGTGACCTCCGAGGATGCAATGACCGCCGACTGGGCGCGGCTTCCGTACGAGGTCCTCGAGCGAATCTCCAGCCGGGTTATCAACGAGGTGGACGGCATCAACCGGGTCGCCTACGACATCAGCTCCAAACCTCCGGCCACGATCGAGTGGGAGTAGCCGGGCCCTTCCGGGCCCGGGGTCTCCAGCCTCCAGCCACCAGTCGCGAGTCTGACCGTCCCGTTGGCGGGGATGCGAGCGTGTGGGATCGCGTTTCCGGCTTGCCGCTCAGCTGGCGTCTGGGATCTGGGAGCTGGTAGCTGGTAGCTGGTAGCTGGTAGCTGAAGCCGATGGGACTGGCTCAAGTAGTCTCGAAACCGTCCGATATCAGTCTCAGCGACATCTTGGACGGCAACCGTGGACTGTGATCATGGACTGGGCTGACTCACCCGAACTGATCGAGATCTTCGAGTCGGAGATCGACGAGCGGGCATCCCGCCTCGAGCAGGGTGGTCTGGCCCTCGCCGCCGGGGCCCTGGCCGCCGGAGATGCGGCTCAGATGGTTCTCGACTCGCACACCCTCAAGGGCTCTGCCCACATGATCGGTCGCAACGACCTGGGGTCGGCCGCCGCAGCGCTCG
>JBFHRE010000115.1:0-7456 GCA_041591895.1 Acidimicrobiia bacterium | reverse complement strand
GCGTCCCCAGATGAAGCAGAACTGGTTGTTCTTGAAACCCAGGTCCGGATGCTCCGGATCGATCATGGCGTCGAGGTTGGCGGCAAAGGTCTCTTTGAACTTGGCCACCAGCTCCTTCTTCTTGTCCTTGTCCTTCTCCCCGGTGATCTCGCCGATGGCGTCGGCGATCTCCTTGGACAGGTCGGGGTCGGTGACCTTCCGGATCTCCTTCAGCCCGGGATGGGTCGAGCCATCGCCGAACCCGGCCCCGTTGACGATCTCGTCGATGGCCTGGGCGAAGGGGATGCTCTCCCATTCCCCCCCGCCGCGGGGGCCTACCCGCTTCAACACTCGGCGGAGCCGGTAGGGGTCATAGGCCGCCTGGATGCCGGCTTGGCCCTTGGGGCAGATCCAGCCGTCGATCCCGCCGGTCTCCAGCGGAGAGGTTGCATAATCGAGGTGCGGCCAGAACGTCATCGGGCTGAATGGGCTGCCGTCGATCTTGGCGACCACGCCGTCGGTGAGTTTGACCTTGATGGCGCAGCCGGTGTTGCACTGCAGACAGGAGGTATAGATGATGTTGCGCGGATCCGACAAGGTGTGGGCATGGGCGCCGGCCTCCAACTTGGCCGTGGGCGCATTCACCAGTTCCTGTACCCCGCCGGCCAGGGCCACCCCGCCGCCCACCAACGCCGCGCTCTTGACGAAGGTGCGCCGGGTGACGGGAAGACCCGTCTCATCGACCCGCACTTCCTCTGGATCTGTGATTCGGTTGTTCATTTCGTCTCCTGCAAGCTCGTTGGGGAGGTCTCGGTGAAGTGGGCTGACATCCAACGGTGGCCACCGAGAACGATCAGGCCGGCGAGCCCCAGCGTTCCCAGCCACACCAGCCATTCCATCGGCGACGGGAAATAGGTGGTCCCGAGCCCTGGTCCGCTGAAAGACTCGGACAGGCCGGCGATGTCCTCTTGGGCGATGGCAGGGATGATCAGGTTCAGTTTGGAGGCGATCGCCATTCCGGCAACCAGACCACCGGCCAGACCGGTGGCCATCACGTCGCCCCGCCTGCGAAGCAGGATCAAAGCCGGCACTATCAGTCCCAAGCCAAGGTGCAGCAGCCAGAAGACCCACCAGTACGGACCCGAGATGATCGTTCCCAGTGCCTCCGTCTTGGCGGGGACCCCGGCGAACAGACCGGTCGAGAACTCTGCCCACTCGATGGCGAGGACCAGTCCTGCCGCGATCAGCATTCCGGTCCCGAGCATGCGCGCCGAGCTGGATTCGAGAAGTCCGAAGACGGCCGCAGCCACCGCCACCAGACCCAGTCCGAACAGCGCCGCCTCGGCCAGGAACAGGATCGGCGTCAGACCCGACTCCCACAGCGGCTGGGCTCCCACAACGCCGAACAGCGAACCCTCGGCGCCGGCGAACACGAATGCGAAGAGAATCGCCACCCAGGAGAAGCGTTCAACCAACGTCGGCACTCCGCCTTTGCGCATTCCGACCAGGCCCACCAGCAGAATCAAGCCGTAGACCAGGTAGAACCAGGCCATGATCCCCATGACCGAACTGATCGAGGTGTCGGTGAGCAGCTTCCAGGCTCGCATCGGGTGTCCGAGATCGAGCCACACGTTGAGTAGTCCGGCGGTGAACGCCCCGAACGACACCAACGTCGCCAGTACGGCTACCCGGTAATGCTCGATCCGCCGTTGGGTGAACACGAAGGCGGCGAACCCGAAGGCCCCCGCCGACGCCCCGATGAGGGCGACATAGGTGGCGATCCACAGACCCCAGGGCACGTATGAGCCGTAATTGGCCGCCACGTGGCCACCGGTGAAGCGCCAGATCAGTCCGGCGACGCCGGCGATCGTTGACACAGCAGCCAGGCCCCAGGCGAGCCTCATCGACGGTCCGCGGGGCATGACCGCTTGGGTTGGAGTTGAGATGGATGTCATCTGTGAATCTCCTTAGACCAGGTAGGTGACCGACGGCTTGGTTCCGAGTTCTTCTTTCAGCACCACCACGTTCGACTGCGCCGCCATCTCGGCGACGAGGCTGTCGGGATCGTTGAGGTCGCCGAAGTAGTTGGCGACACCGATACAGGTGGTGACGCACATCGGCAACTCGCCTTGCTCGACCCGGTGGACACAGAAGTGGCACTTGCGGACATTGCCGATCGGCGATTCCTCGCTTCTGGGAACCCGTTGCCGCTTGACGCCGTACTCGTAGGTGGGGAGCAGCTCGTAGGCCTGCTGCTCTGGGGTGTCCTCGGTGTAAGTGCGGCCGGCGTCGAAGGTCCGGGCTCCGTAGGGGCAGGCGACAATGCAGTACCGACAACCGATGCACTGGTCATAATCGATGGCCACGATGCCGTCGGGTCGGCTGAAGGTGGCGTTCACCGGGCAGACCGGCACGCACGGTGGCTCGGCGCACTGCAGGCACGGACGAGGCATGAACTTCCTCGTCACGTTGGGATACGTTCCGATCTCCTGATCGAGGACCGGGCGATAGACGACGCCAGGCGGGAGCTTGTTCTCCGCAACGCAGCTGATCGTGCACGCGTGGCAGCCGACACATTTGCGGAGGTCGATGACCATCCCCCAGTGTCGGCTGCTTTGTGGCTTCTCCAGGGCCCGCTGTACCTCGGTCTGCATCCGCAGCATGAGGTTCTCGCGCGGCATTAGGTCAGTCATGGGCAACCTCCGTCGAAATGACTTCCTAGGTACGAGGCCGAGACCGGGGCGGTCGGTCGGAATCCGCGAGCGGTCGTCGAGCCGGGCACTTGGGGGATACCGGGCAGAGGCCTAGCCGCAGCCGAGATGTTGGTTCCGCTTGGCACGATTGACCTCGTCTCCGGAAGATATGGGGAAAACCGTTGCGGATGCGAGGGGGTGCGGGACCCTATCTGACGGCCGAAATACTCTTTTGTTCCCGGTGGCCGGCCTGCAACCCGACAACCGAGCGATCACCGTGCCGCGTTCGTCGTCGCGATCGGGGGAGTGACCCGGGCGGCGGGCCCGGTTGGCCACGCAATGGCGTCCGCTGTGGATCTGCTGGCGGAGACTCCATGACAGCCTCCCGTTCAAGGCGCCGGGAATCTGCATAGCGGATCGCCCGTGCAGGCGTCATCGAACGTCACAGGTGTTGGCTCTATGGCGCGTTTCCGGACCGAGTCAGGGAGGTGCTCCAAGGGCTGCCATCGCAGGCGAGGAAAGCGAGAAAGGCTGTTGTGCCGGCTCGAACTGGGAGGTGCAGGGCCACCCAGTAGGTTCGACGGTGGTCAGGGACGGGATCGATCCGTAGTCCGGTTACCGCTGTGCGAGAATGGCGGCATCGCTCGAGGGTAGGTGGATGAGCGGGGACTTGGGCAACTCAGCCTGAGGGCACTGCGCTGGACCGATTGAGGTAGATAGCTCCGAGGGATGCCATCCCAGCGTTGAACGCCACAAAAGCCCATGCCACCGGCGCGAAGTCACCCTGTATCACCGAGGCGACATCACCCAAGCCAGTCAGCCCATAAGCAACGACGGCACCCACGAGGCCGAGCCGAATCTCCCGTCTGGCGGTTTGATCGACCATCCACAAGACGACCGCTAATCCGATGGCCGCCGCCCCGAAGCCCCGACCCCACAATCGCCCTCCGACGCTTCCGCCAATACCGAAGAGCACGTCGAGGTATTGGTCGGGGATGATCAGGCCGATCACCCCGGAGACCGCGAAGATCGCCGCAGTTACCCTCAAATAGACGAGCCCGGTTTTCATCGCGCACCTCCTGAAGACTGCTCGAGGAGCAATGCTTGTGAGGTCACGGCTGCCAGTCCGTGATCAGCATGCCTACACCGAAGAGGATTGGGAACAGTGCAAGGACGGCCGGCAGATCCGATCTGAAGACCAGCGGATACGACAACCAAAACGCGCTCCACCCAACGGCCACGTACCCGATCGACTCGGGCAGGACACCGGATCGGATCACGGCCCAACCGAACCCGGCGGCAGCCAGAAAATACGGAATCTCCCCGAACCAGAAGAAGGAGTTGCTTGCGAACGCATGCAGCGGTTCGTAGATCTCGGGAACGGTTCCAGTTTCGGCCCAACGCTCACCGGCCCACACCGTGATGGTGGCATCCGACACCGCGCGGATGACCGCTGCTGCGGATGCGAGCACCCACAGCCCGAAAGACACCAACGCCAGAGTTCTCTCCCCCGCCTCAAACAGGACCGAGGAAAGAACGCCGAACCCAATCATCACCAGGATCCCGTACACAGCCTGGCCCTTCATGAGAGTCCCTAGAACCGAAGCTTCGCGCCCGATCCCTTCGACGCCCATGAAGGAGGCTGCCAGGCCGCGCAGTTGGCCTCGCATCGCAATGAGGCCAAATGTCGTGGCCAAAGCCGCGGTGCCGACCAGGAACGCGATACCGCCGATTCTCATTTCGTGGCGCACTCGAGACCACCTGTCGTCTCTACGATGTCTACACCAGTGACCCGACTCCTGCGTCACGTATCGGTGTCCAGTGCGCTCATCGTTGCCTATGCCGCGACGGTGACCCCACGTCCAATCTCGAGGGTGCTGCCCGGCCGACCGACGGCTAGTCCGCAGCTAGCGCGGTGGGACATCTGAGCGGAATGCGCCGTGCTGCCCAGGAAGACCAACCACCCCGAGGTTCGAAGCCGGAACCGGCTTGGAGGCCGGCGCTGGTGGTCAGGGACGGGATCGATCCGTCGACCTCCGGTTTTTCAGACCGGCGCTCTACCAACTGAGCTACCTGACCTCGGCGAACAGACACAACGGCTGTCGGGTCTCAGGTTCGCTGGCGGGGACGACGGGATTTGAACCCGCGACCTCCGGCTTGACAGGCCGGCGTGAACTCCATGCTTCACCACGCCCCCAGGGCGTCACGCCCTCCATGTGGGAGAGGTGAGCGAGAGAGTATAGAAACCGCACCAAACCTCACAACCCGACCCGCCTCCAACGAGCGTTTTTATCAGTCCAGCGGGCGCTGAGCACCCGCTGGACGCGCGAGAACGGGTTTTGTGGTCAGATCGCAGCGCGAAGCCCCGCGCCCGCGACCGGATCTCCGTTCCGCGTCACCAGCCAGATCGATCCCGGTTCAGAGAGGATCGTCGGATCATCTATCGGGTCTCCGTCAACGAGCAAGAGATCGGCCAGGTATCCGGAGGCGATTCTGCCGATGACACCCTCGAGGCCCAATGCTCGAGCAGACCCGATCGTGGCCGCGGTGAGAGCCTCCGCGGCGCCGAGGCCGTGCTCCACCATGCGGCCCAGTTCGTGAGCCGCACCGTCCGGATCGGGGGAATCCGAACCGAGGGCGAGCGTGACGCCGGCTTCCGCCGCGGCTGCCATTGTGAGCCGGGCCTGTTCCACGTTGTAGATCCCCTGATCCTCGAGCACGCCAACCCATGCACCCGATTCTGCGACATGGTGGAGGAACGTCAATGTGGGCACGAGGATCTGCCCGTTCCGGGCCATCGCTTCGAGGAGCTCCGGCGCCTGGTTGAGGTAGAAGCCGTGCTCGATGGTGTCGCATCCGGCCTCGATGGCGAGCCGGGTTCCCGCGAGCCCCTCACAATGAGCTGCGGCTCGCACGCCCTGGCGATGCGCCTCGTCTACGAACGCCTCCATCTCGGCAGCGGTCACCTGCGATGGGTTCGGATCCTCGAGCTCCACCGACCGAGCTCCCGTGGACATGATCTTCACGAAGTCGGCCCCTTCCCGGAGCTGCTCGCGCACAGCGCGACGGATGTCATCGGGACCGTCGGCCTCTCGATACATCCCCGGAAAGAACCGGCCCCCGGGAGCGGTGGCCGAAACGATGCGGCCGCTCAGGAGCAGGCGTGGCGAAGCGAAGGCTCCGAGCCTCACCGCCTGCCGGGCCTCGAACAGAACGTCGCCGTACGCGCCGACATCCCGGATGGTGGTAACACCCATCGCGAGCGCCTGGCGGAGATTGCGACCCACCAGATGAGCCATCGTTCCGGGACGCACCGGTTCTGAACCTTTTGCGAGCTTGGGCGCTTCGCTCGAGTGCTCGATCATCGACACATGGGCGTGAGCATCGATCAGGCCGGGCATCAAGAATCGCCCGCCTGCTTCGACCACCCGATGATGGCGCTCCGGCGCCGCGCCGACGGCTGTGATCCGGCCACCTTCGATGGTGAGCGTGGTTTCCTCGATGGTCGACTCGCCGTCGAAGATCCGGGCATCCACGATCGCGGTGGAAACCTGGCTGTGAGGGTGGTCGGCTAGAAACGCCGGCATCCGAATGTCAGTCATCCCTTGTTTTTATCAGTCCAGAGTGCTCTGAGCGCCCTCTGGACGCGCGAGAACGGAATCGAGACCGGTACCGTCCCTCCCCAAGTCATGGCCCACACCACCGAAATCGTCGTCAGGTTCGCCGATCTCGATCCTTACGACCACGTCAATCACGCCCGCTATTTCACCTACTTCGAGTCTGCCCGCATCGAGTTGCTGGCCGAGATGGGCTACGGGATGGATGTGATGAAGCGAGCCGGATTCCAGATCGTGCTGGTCGAGGTCACCGCCACGTTCGTCAGCCCGGCGGTGCTCCACGACCGGCTCACCATCACGACCGAAGTGGCAGAGGTGAAGCGGGCGACCACCCTCTGGCACCAGGAGGCTCGCAGAGATGCCGACCTCGTCGCGACCCTCGACGTCAAGGCGGCCTTCACCGATCTCGCCGGCAGGCCAACCCGAGCCCCGGATGGGTTTGCGGTGGTCGCCGCCTCCGTCAGAAGCTAGAGCCGGCCGGCCTCCGTCACCCGACGCAGGAAGTCCCGGGTCTCGGGGCGAGAGGGTGATCCGAACAGTTCGCCCGGTGGGCCTTCCTCCCACACCTGGCCCTGGTGGAGGAATACCACCCGGTCGGCGGTGTCCCGGGCGAAGCCCATCTCGTGGGTCGCGAGGAGCATCGTCATGCCGGTCGACTTCAACTCTCGCAGCACGCTCAACACCTCCCCGACAAGGACCGGGTCTAGCGCCGAGGTGATCTCGTCCAGGAGCAGCAACGTCGGGTCCATCGCCAGCGCCCGAATGATCGCCACCCGCTGCTGCTGACCACCGGAAAGCCGGTCTGGGTACTCCCGGGCCTTGTCCTCCAGCCCGAACCTGGCCAGCAGCCGCACCGCCTTCTCCTCGGCGATGTCGCGACCCACCGACCCGGCCCGCCGCGGACCGAGGGTGATGTTGTCGATCACCCGCATGTGTGGGAAGAGGTTGAAGGCTTGAAAGACGATCCCCATGCGGGTGCGCATCTGGTTGGCATTGACCCCGGGGGCCGTGAGCTCATCCCCGTCGAGGAAGATCCGGCCCGAGTCGAGTGGAACGTGGAGATTGATCGCCTTCAGCAGGGTCGACTTCCCCGATCCCGAGGCCCCGATCAAACAGACGACCTCGTGCGCCGCCAATGAGAGTTCCACCTGGTCGAGGACGACGTGT
>JBFHRE010000114.1:0-7511 GCA_041591895.1 Acidimicrobiia bacterium | reverse complement strand
ATATGTCCGAAACCTCGGTACCACCGAGATCTCGCGGATCGAGGCTGCCCGGATGGTGGCGGGACCGTTCGGCGATGCGAAGGATCTCGTTCACCGGACAGGGCTGCCTGTCGACGCACTCGAGGCGCTGTCGGCGGCCGGTGCTCTGGAGTCGGTCGGCCTGGGTCGAAGAGAAGGATTGTGGGCGGCCGGGGCACTGGCTGAGATGGGACCGGATCGATTGCCGCTGGCACCGGGGGTGGATGCTCCCGGTCTCCAGCCGATGACCGATCACGATGCGATGCTGGCGGACCTGTGGTCGGTGAGCGTCTCGACATCACATCCGATGACCTTCGTGAGGGCCGGGCTCCACCGGAGAGGTTGTCTGACCGCAGCTCAGATCCTCGATCTCAGGCGAACCACCCGGGGGGTGAAGATGGGCGGGATCGTCACCCATCGGCAGCGACCGGGTACCGCCAATGGGGTCCGCTTCTTCAATTTCGAAGACGAGACCGGGCAGATCAACGTCATCATCCTGCCCCAGGTGTGGGAAGCGAACTACGAGATCGCCCGCCGTCGTCCGGCGATGATCATCGAAGGCCTGGTCGAGTATCGGGATGGGGTCACGAACCTGGTTGCCCAGAGGTTTGGTGAGCTACCGATCACCGGGACAGGGTCGAGGGATTTTCGTTGAGGGCGCCGGTCCTCAGACGGCGCTGGGCCAACGGCGAACCGGCTTCCAATGTTCTCGAATACGCCGGGCAAGAGGGGGTGGCTGCCGGGTGCGAGGTCTTGCCGCCACCGGTGTCGAGATTGCCGCGGTGATGGAGGCGTTGGCGACTCTCGGGCGGGACTCCGACGAATCAGACGTGCATCGCGTTCACCTTCGGTGACGGTGAAGCGGAGGCTGGAGGGTGGCGGACGGTCGGGGGCGACGGTGACACCGGACTTCGGGTCTGCGGCAGCCTGGCGGCGGATGATCCGCACCGGGAGGCGGCCAGAAGGTGGACGCCGGCGATTTGATGGGCGGGTAGTGCGATCAGCGCAAACGAGTTCAGCCCTGGCAGCTGAAAGCGCCCCAGGATGCTTCGGTCTGATACACGATGTGGGCCGCGACAGCCACATTCGCCTCGGGATCGAACGGGTCGGCGCCTCGCCACCCGGCCGCCGATGCAAGGTCGGCCCATCCGGCCGCGGGGTGGTGGAACAGCCCGCTGCCGCCGTTCCTCACATCTACGCTCGCGGCGTTGAATGTCGATTCACACCAGGCGATTCGGACGGCTCGATCGACATCGGTCGGATCGAAGTACAGGGCGACCATCCGTCTGACTTCACGTTCGGTCAGGTAGCTCGACCGCTGGATCGCTCCGGAGGGGGCGGTGCTCTGCGTCTCGGTGACGGCAATAGTCGTTGTGGTCGTGGGAGCCGTCTCGACCGGTCTCCCAACCCCGATCATGAATCCGCCGGCGGCGAATCCGGCGGCCGAACCGCCACCGGTAGCGCTGGTCGTGGCAACGGGAGTATCGGCGGAGAACGCGGCAAAGCCGGCCACGGCCAACAATGAGATGGTCAGCGAAACCGCCAGGAGTAGATAGCGTCGCACGCGCATCCGGTAATCGATCCTCCGCCCTGCGCCGTCGTCCGACGCATTCAACGAAGGCTATCCGCGCAATCGGATGGATGGCAAGCCGCGTCCTCCCAGATCCTGCCAGGAGACGCGCCATGAAGGCTCCGATCAGACCGACAGGGCGATGAGGATCTGCGACAGGTAGTAGATCGGCAGACCGATGGTCGGGTTCCAGACCGACCGAGAGACAAACTGTTCCCGGGCCACCAGCAGGTCCGAACCGGCGAACAACACCGATCCGGCGCCGGCCAATGGGCGGTGCCAGGACTGACCGACACCGAGTGCGACCATCACGCAGATGACCGAGACGTAGACCGGAACAGCCACGCGGAAGGGGGATGGGAGGTGGGGTCGGAGCCACCGGTACGAGAACACGGCCAGCAGTAGGGCAGCGGTCGCTCCGACCGTCACAGGTAGTGGCCGGACTTCACCGGCAAATGCGAACGCATAAGCCACATGGCCGGCCAGAAACGCAACCAGCCCGACGAGGAACGGACCGTGGGACTCGAACAGCAGGGCAACGTCCCCACAGAGCCCCAACACCAGTCCGAGGACGACGAGCGCGTAGTACCGATCGGAGAAGGACTCGGTGGATGCGACCGCAACCATCACGAAACCGATCGACGCCAGCGGCTTCAGGACGTATCTCGCCGGATGGTGTGAACGCACCGACACCACCAGCAGAAGCACGAGTACCACCTCGACACCCAGGCCGACACGCATCACGCGAAGAGGGCTCCCACGATCCTCTCCGCCGTCTGGTGCCAGGCATCGTGTCGGGGATCGATCAACTCGAAGTGGCCCACCCCGGGAAGGGCCACGAAGTCGCAGTCCCCGCCTGCGACGGACACAGCCTCGGCGTACCGCTCGGCAAGTGCGACGGGGACCGAGTCGTCGTCGCTGCCATGTACGACCAGGGTCGGGGTCGCCTCCGGAACCAGGTGAACGGGAGAGTGCAGCCGGGTTGGCGCGCCTCCGAGATAGGCATCGATGGCCCCGCCGCCCACCGCCAGATCACGTCCGAGATCGAGATCGAGAACGCCGCCCAGAGCTACCGCGAGACAGAGCTTCTCTCTGGCTGCGGCTTGGAGGGCGAGTTGACCGCCGGCCGAGTGGCCGACGACGGCCACGCGCTCGGCATCCACGGCAGGATGTCTCCGGAGGGCGTCGATCGCGGCTTCTATGTCGGCGGGGGTGGTGGCGGCCCCGCCGCCGGCCCCGACCCGCCGGTACTCGATGCTGTAGGTCAGCACACCCCGCCGTGCGAGATCCACCGCGAGCCCGCCGATGGTGTCGAGGGTCCAGTTGTGTCGCCAGAAGCCACCATGAATCAGGACTACCGCCGGAAAGGGTCCGGCTCCGTCCGGCATCCGAAGTTCTCCCAGATTGTCGTCGTGATATCCGTACTCGAGGGTGGACGAAGGCCAATCCAGGTGGTTCACGAGATGTCGCAGGCCCCACCGATATCCCTCCACCCCCCTTCCGTAGATCGAGTGGAGACACGCATCCGCGATCACGGATCTACGCCGCCATTCGTCTCTCTCCATCACGTTGGAGATGTGGATTTCGATCACGGGCGCCTCGATCGACTCGACGGCGTCGCGCAGCGCGTACGAGTAATGGGTCAGGGCCCCGGCGTTCAGCAACACCGCGTCGGAGGCGCTGCCGTGGAGGAGATCGATCAGAACCCCTTCGTGGTTGGTCTGGGCGGTCTCGACCGCCACGTCGAGGTCAGCCCCCCAACGCACGCAGTCGGCCTCGAGCTCTGACAGGGTCGCCGATCCGTAGATCTCGGGGCGGCGGGAACCCAGTCGATTCAGATTTGGGCCATTCAGCACGAGGATTTGTCGGCTCATCGACGACTGAGCGTATACCTCGAGTAAACCGATTTGGCTGCCGATACGAGTAACTGATGAATGACCGCAGGCAGCTCTCAGCCCTCGACCCCGTGATGGTGGCCGATGAGGAGGTGCTGGTTGCGCGCCCCGAACCGTTCGAGGCGTTCTACAGACGAGAGTTTCGGAGAGTCGTAGCGATGGCGTATGCCCTGTCGGGAAGCCGTCTCATTGCAGAGGATCTGGCCCAGGAGGCGATGATCGCCGCCCACCGGTCCTGGGACAAGATCGGCCTCTACGAGCGCCCGGACGCATGGGTACGCCGGGTGGTGTCCAATCTGTCGGTCTCGATGTATCGCAGGCGAATGGCCGAGGCGAAGGCGGTCGTCAGATTGACCGCACGCTGGAACGAGGCCATCCCGGAAATGGAGCCCGAAGACGAGCAGTTCTGGGCGGCGGTGAGATCGCTCCCGCGTCAGCAGAAGTCGGCCGTCGCGTTGTTCTATCTCGAGGATATGTCCGTCGATGACATCGCCGAAGTCCTGGACTGTTCGCCGTCCACGGCCAAGGTCCATCTGTACAAAGGCCGGAAGAACCTGGCTGCCAAGTTGGGGCTGGAGGTCCGCGCATGAGCACGTCGCTCGACGATCGCGCTCGCAATGCCGCCGACGGCCTCCACCGCGCCGTCGCGCACGTTGCCATCGATGAGAGCCGCATCCCGGGCGCCCCGAAGGTCCGTTCGTTCGTCCCTGGGCGGTCGCCGGCGTGGTCCATGGCGGCCGGGGCCCTGGTCGCGGTTCTCGTCATCGCCGGGGTCTCCATGATCCGGTCACCCGAGGTGGTCGCCCCGATCTCGGAGATCACTCCAACGTCGGTCCCGGTGACGAGTGCGCCGCCGGTCACCGAGCCCTCGCCGACGACGCCCGGGATCGTGCCTCCGGCGACGGTTCCCGCCCCCGCGACGACGGTGGCCGATACGGAGCCCCCGCTCATCGAGATCACGTTCCCGAAACCCGGATTCGTATCCGAGGAGAAGACGTTCACATTCGAAGGTGTCACCGAGCCGGGTGCAGCGGTGTATGCCGGACCGTACGAAGCCACGGTCGACGCTGATGGGTCGTGGAAGATCACCCTGATTCTCTCTGAGGGATCGACCACTGCCACGTTCGTGGCCGAAGACGCGGCCGGGAACAAGGCCTCGGCCTCGGTGGTCGTAGGTTACGAGAAGCCCGTCGTGTCCACGACTACCACCGAGAAGCCGGTCAAAGAGTTCACAGCCCACAACACCTACGGATCCTGCGAACTCGACCCGCCCTATGACGTGTACTACGGGACAGGTCAGCCGGGTACCAAGATCACGGTGACCTCGGAGTACGGAAGCGGTTCGACCATCGTGGGCGAGGGCGGGGAGTGGGAACTCAAGGTGTTCTTCCCCGAGGCGCCCGCCGGCAAGGGTTTCGTGGTCACCGTGTCGGATGCTTCCGGCAGTAAGAAGACGTTCGAGTTCGTGTCACTCGTAGGGGTCTGAACGGTCCCGGGTCGAGAGTGCGAATCGCTTACCGAACTCCGACACGATCACAGCTGAGACCACATCGAGGTCCGAGACTCCGGCCTCGGTTTCGATCGAGCCGGCCGTCGAGGGATCGAAGCCGAGGTCCATGGCCGCATAGACCGGTCGGAGAACCGAGCGGATCCGGTTCTCACCGCTCACCACGACGACACCGCCGACGTGGGCTGCGCCGCGCACCAGTCGCTGACCGACTCCCATCAGCTTCACCCTGCCCCGGCCATTCACGCTCCACGATCCCGGGCAGTACTCCCCCGGCACCTCGCCGATTCGAGCATCGACGCCGAGCGAGCGGAACGAATCGCGCATGATCTCGGCGAGAACCCGGAACCGACTCTCGATCTCGCCCCGAGGCTCTTTGGTCGGGATCGCCCAGGCGAATGCGAGAGTTCCCTCGTGAAAGACTGCTGCCCGGCCTCCGGCGAGTCTTTCGATGGCTTCGTAACCGAGGGATTCGGCGGCGGCCCGGGCCTCCAGGTAGCCGGGACTCACCACATCCTGTCGTCCGAAGGCCACGACCGGACGACTGCGGTGAACTCGCAACGTCTCACCTCGGGTCCCGGTGGCCACCGTATCCAGAATCTCGCGCGACAATATGGCCTGTTCCGCAGGCCCGAGGTCGGTCGAGGTCACGACTTCGATCGTTCGGATATGGGCACGTTAGGGGCATTCTGGAGATTCCAGTTTTGGAGATCGCAGTCTGGAAGTCGAGGGGTTCGTGGTTCGATCAGTCGAGAGTTGCCTTCCTCAGGAGGTACCAGGCGCGGCGCAACCCCTGCCGGGATCGATACGGACGTCGTTGCTGGTGGGCCTGGTGGCAGTGCTCCTGTCCGGTTGTTCGGAGCAGAGCCTGTCGGAGCTCGGCGGCCGTTCGTCGGGTTGGATCAACGAACCAATCCCGAGTACCGGCACCACTGATGCCCCGGCTCCGGCCGCGCCCGTGGTGCGACCGATCACCGAGGTCACGTGGTTCAGTGACGAGCTCGGCATCCCCGAGGATCCGGAGCCGGCGAGTGTGCTGCAGCGCGTGATCGGGCGCGCGAGCACTGGCGACCGGTTCCTTCACGCGAGCCGCTTCGAGATCGCCATCGTTCTCCCGCAATTGGAGTTCTTCGACCGGGTCCCGGTTCGAGTCACCGACATCACCTCTCAATTGGTGTCTCCGGGTCTCGGAGGCTTTACGCCTGGGCAGGTGGCGGCGTTCGGGTTGTGGGCCGGTGAGCCGTATCAGAGCTCCCGCTCGGTGGGGCAGCTCGGCGTGCTGGAGGTTGATCTGCTCGGCGAAGAGACCGACTCGGTCACGTGTGGTGCCGTGTCCGGCGACTGCGCGGAGCGAGAGGTGGCCGGGCGGCTGGTGCTGGAGGTGATCGACAACTCCGGAGTGACCTGGATCTGGGACGAGGAGGAACTTCGCTACCGGCTGTTCCTCCGTGGCACGTCCTCGGCGGTGGCCCAGTCGATGATCGCCGGCGTCCGTCCCCTCTCGCGCTCGGGTGCACCGCCGGCGACGGTGGCGGGGTAACGTCGACGGCCATGTTCCATTCGGGCGGTTGGTACAGCTACCTCCAGTACGACGAGGACCAGGACCGGCCCGAAGTCGATCGAGCCCTGCTCCGGCGGGTCTGGTCATACGGCCGTCCCTATCGCTCCGCCCTCCTGGGCACCCTGGCGACGGTCTTGGTCATCTCCGCGCTGGGAGTGGTCCCGCCTCTACTGATCCGCGTGATCCTCGATGAAGCGATCCCCGAGGCGAGCCTCGGCAAGCTGACTCTGCTGGGATTGGGGATGGTGCTGGTACCGGTGGTGTCGTCGCTGGTGGGTGTCGCGCAGAGGTGGTGGTCTGCGACCGCCGGGGAGGGGATCATCTTCGATCTCCGCTGCCAGTTGTATCGCCACCTGCAGACCATGTCGCTGCGGTTCTTCACCGCCACCAAGACCGGGGAGCTGATTTCCCGGCTCAATTCCGATGTGGTCGGGGCGCAGCAGGCCATCACCGGCACGTTTGTTTCGATTGTGTCCAATCTGGTGTCGGTGGTCTTCATCCTGATCGTAATGGTCCAGGCCGATCTCTTGTTGACCGTCCTTGGTCTGGCTGCCCTTCCCCTGTTCGTCCTGCCCGCCCGCCGGGTGGCCAAAGTGCTGCGCCGGGTCACGGAACGACAGATGGAGCACAACGCCGGGATGTCGGCGATCCTCTCCGAGACGTTCAACGTCAGCGGGGCGCTGTTGGTCAAGTTGTTCGGTCGGGCGGGGACCGAGGCCGACAAGTTCGCCGACGAGGCTGCCCAGGTGCGGGATCTGGGTGTGCGCCGGGCGATGATCGGACGCTGGTTCTTCGCGGCTCTTGGTTTGGTGGGCGCGGTGGGGACCGGGGTCGTGTTCTGGGTCGGTGGGGTGCTGGTGATCAGGGGCGATCTCACCGTTGGCACTATCGTCATGTTCTCCACGTTGCTGGCTCAGCTCTATGGACCGCTCTCTGCGCTCTCGAACACCCGGGTGGAGT
>JBFHRE010000113.1:0-7770 GCA_041591895.1 Acidimicrobiia bacterium | reverse complement strand
GCCGAACCTCGGCTTCGAGTGCTCCCAGGATCACGAGTGCCGGCTGATGCGTGAGGAGGTCTCCGAGTCTCCGGAGCGCCTCGGCGGTGTCGCCCTTGGCGACCGCATCGGTGTAGTGGAAGATCGGCTCGTTCGGCCGGTTGCGGAACCGATCGAGCACGTCGGCCGCCTTGATCTTGCCGGTCGATTCCGATAGCTGATCGAGGGCCTGGCCAAGCGAGGCGACGTCGGCCCCAAAGCGTTGGATCAGTGCGGCCGCCGCGTCCCGGTCGATCTGGAGGCCCCGAGCCTGGATCTCCTCCTCGAGCCATCGAGCAGCACTCCACTCCCACATCTTGCCGACCGACTTCGAGTCGCCGACCGACTTGACCTTCTTCGCGAGTGCAGCAGGCAGCGAGCCCTCCGACACGATTGCGACCGCCACCGAGTCTGGGTCGAAGGCATCGAGTAGCTCCGAGATCAGTTCGGCCTCGGCCACCCGGAGCCGTTGTGCGTCGACCAGTTCCAGGCCCTGCTTCCCCCCGAACAGAGAAGCCGATTGCAGCAGCGGTATGACGGGCTCGAGCTCCGACCGGAGCGGGCCGTCTCCGTCGTCTCCGGTGCCGCGCAGCGGCACGTCGATTCGGACGAGGTCGACCTCCTCGACTCCGTGTTCACCAAGGAAGGCACGGGCGAGGTCCAGCATCTGGCTTCGTTCTCCTGGTCCGGCGCCGGACGGACCACTCACATGAAGAAGACCGGCGGACATGCTCAGACGCTACACGGCACGGGTTCACGGACCGATCAGGAGCACGCCACTGAATTCCGCCGTCTCCTCCGGGAGGCGGAGTTCGATCTGACGACGCCGGGTCTCCCCCGCATCTACGCGACCGAGATCGACCGGCACCCGCGTGCCGCCCACGTCGAGTTGGACCGATCCCCGCCAGTCCGCCTCTGTGAGGTTCCGGATGGGAACCGTTACCTCGACTACGCCCCCGGGCCGGGTGGCGGCGGTGAGATCGACATCGAGACCCCCGCACACCAGGCCTTCGTCGCCGGGCGTGATCACTTCCGCGGACGTCACCACCGCCTGTCCATCGATGATGAGAACCTGAAATGGCGCCGCCACCTGCTCCCGGCAAGTGAGGAGGTGGCTCAGACCGCGCAGCGAGGAGAGGCCGATCGGGATCAGGAACACCCCCAGCAGCAACACCCGGGCGAGAGCGGTTCGGAGGGCGGCGGGCACCGGGCGAGTCTGTCCTCGTGGAAGGTCGATGTCAACGTACACTCCCCGGCCATGACCGGTTCGCTCCATCGCTCCGCACGCAATCTCCTGCTGCTCAGCGGGTTGGCGCTGCTCGGGTTGACGATCCTGACCATGACGATCAGGGGGGTGGACCCCATCGAGGTGGTGGCCACACTGGCGTTCGCTCCGATCTTCGCCGCGATCCTCTTCTTCGGGCTCCGGGGTGGCGCAGCGCTCTCGATGGCAGCGGTGGTCATGTATGTCCTGTTGCGCAAGCCGGCCATCGACCTGGTCGGGATCGCACCGCTCTCGGGGCTGATCCTCGGCCGCACCCTCGGGTTTCTCGCTTTTGGGCTGGTCGGAGGTTGGGCGGCCGAGGTGGTTGGAGGATCCCTCACAAAGCTGGCGCTCTTCGACGAAATAGACGATGACACCGGGCTCAAGAACGCACGATCGCTGGTGGCGGTGCTCGATCGCGAGCGCAGCCGGATGGGCCGGTACGCCGGAGTCTTCTCGGTGGTGCACGCCTCGTTTGTACCGCCGCCCGGATCCGCCCGATCGGTCCGCTCCGCCCTGCGCTCCCTCGGTGTGAGCCTCGCCAATAGCGTGCGGATTTCGGACCACATCAGCCACATGTCCGAAGAGGACCGCTCCCACATCGTGGTTGTCCTACCCGAGACCGGTCGGGAGGGAGCCTCGACCGTGGCGGCCAATCTGGGCGAGATCCTCGATGAGTGGGGGGCGGACAACCTCGAGATCATCCAGACGACGCACCCCGACGACGACCTGGGGGACGAGCACCCGGTTGCAAAGCTCGCTCGACGGATCGTCGCCCAGTCCGGCTGACCAGTTCACGGCGGCGGGCGGTCGAGTTCGACCACCAGATCTCCATCTCGATCCGTCCGATGAACGACCGCTCCGCTTTCCACCAACAACGAAATCACCCCGTCGGACGGGTGCCCGTAGTCGTTGTCCCCCACGCTGATGACCGCCAGATTCCCGGCGTGCCGTGACAGCCAGCCGGGGTCGCTTGAATCCGAGCCGTGATGCGGCACCTTGAGAATGTCCACCGGCGAATAGTCGGCCTCCTGGGCGATCGCCTCGATGTCACCGGTCAACAGCGCGTGACGCTCCGATCCGGTGATCCGCAACACGATCGACTGGTCGTTGGTGTGGGCATACCGACGAGCGGGCGCCAACACCTCGATGACGGCGCCACCCAGGTCGACCTCGAAACCGACCGGCGGCGACACGAGCGGAATGCCCAGCTCGCGGGACCTCAGATCGACCCACCTAGACGATGGCGACTCGTGCGGATCGAACGCCGCCCAAACCGCTCCCACCGGCAACCTCCCAAATACCGCTTCGAGGCCGTCGATGTGGTCGGCGTGTGAGTGACTCACCACAACCAGGTCGACCTTGCGGACACCGAGGCGCCGAAGGGCGACTGAGAGGGCGGCCGGGTCCGGTCCTCCGTCGATCAGGACCGTTGCCGCACCGGTCAAAAGGACGGCGGCGTCGCCCTGGCCGACATCGAGGAACACGAGTGCGGGCGGGTCGACCCGTGCCCCGAACGGGCCGAGGGCAGCCAGCAGCCACACTCCGCCCGCTACGACCAAAGGGCCGCGAGACCGACTCACGAAGCGGGCCGACACAACGCCGGTTCCGACGACGACAAACCCAATCCAACCCACCTGGGGCCAGCCGGCAGCAGCCTCGGCAACCACCAGCACGGCCCGGGCCAAGGCCGACCCAAGAGCGATGAGGACGCCCCAGCCACTGAGGGCGCCGATCCCGCCGATGATCGTCGCCAGGGCAACGAGCGGCGTGGCGACGACGTTGGCCACCGGGCTCAACAGCGGGACGGAACCGAAACCGGCCAGCAGGAGCGGCGACACCGCCGCCTGAGCAGCCAGCGACGCCGACAGCGCGATCGCCGCCCACCGGGGTCGGAACCCGAAGAGTCCGGCTCCGGTCATCACGCCCAGGGTGGCAGCAACCGACAGTTGGAAGCCGAGCGAGAGCGCCAGGGCCGGACCGACGAGGATCGCGCCGGTGACCGCCACTCCCAATGCCGACCAGCCGTCGACCGGGAGTCCCAGAAGGCGCCCGATCATCACCACCCAGACCATGGCGCCCGCCCGGATCACCGACGGGTCGAAACCGGTCACCGCGGCGAATATCAGCGTGCCAACCAGCGACGAGACCGCCCGCCTCCGCGGTGTCCACCCGACCGGACCGAGCATGATCGACCACAGCCCCAAGAACAACGCCACGTTGCTTCCCGAGACCGCCGTGAAATGAGACAGGCCGCTGCGGCGCAGCGACTCCTGGTCGGCAGCCGGGATGTCGGAGGTGTGGCCGACGAGGAACCCGGCCAGCAGAGCACGGGAGGCGCTCGTCTCTGTGGCCAGCTCGCCGAGCACCCGCTCCCTGAGACGATTGGGGAGCCGCAGCATCGCACTCTCGGACACAACCGAGAAGTCCGCGTCCCGGATCGCCGGTCCCCTGGTTCCGTTCACCCGCATGCCCGTCACGACCACCCGGTCACCGAGATCCGCCGTCGGACGCGCATCGGAAAAAACCACCACCGTGCCTGTGCCCTGGCGGAGCAGCTTCACCCGGGTCGTCCACCCGAATGCAGACTCGGACGGTCGGGCCGAGACGGTCGCTTGAATCGTGCCCCAACCGGGCTCCAGGACGGCCGGTTCAGGTTGCGGACGACCGGCGGTGAGAGCGACCACAACGCAGATCAGCGCCAGCCGCGTCCTGCGCAAGGCGACGAGCACGCCCAAGCAACCGGCTGTCAACACGACAGACCGGACGTCGGCTTCCCCGGCGGCCCTCGAGATCGCACCAGCGAAAGCTGCTGCGCCCACGATCAGCGAGGCCCACCCGGATGAGGATGGCCTCCGGATCACGGCGGCCGGATGTGAGGGCGAAGCGACTCGAGCTTGCGCTCTCCGATCCCACTCACGGAGAGCAGGTCCTCAACCGTGTCGAACCGGCCCTGCGATTCACGATGATCGATGATCCGCTGGGCGAGGACCGGTCCCACCCCGGGAAGTGTCTCGAGTTCAGCCAGTCCGGCGCGGTTGATGTCGATCAGGCCGTCTCCGACGATCTCCGCTTCCTGCCCTCCCCCGGCCCCCGGGCCGGACACGTCTATCCGATCGCCGTCGGCTAACTCTTCGGCCAGGTTGAGACCGTCGAGGCGCGCTCCCGGAAGGGCTCCCCCCGCCGCGGCAACGGCATCAGCGACTCGGGCCGCGCCCGGCAGCGCCACCAGCCCGGGCTCCAGCACCCACCCGCTGACGTGGACCGTGATGGCAGCGACCGTGTCGCCCGGCATGAAGATGGCGGCCTCCGAGCCAACGCCGGATGCACCCGGCGGCCCTGTCGGCCTCCCAAGCCAGACTCCGGCGAGTAGGGCCAACACACCGACGGCCCACGCCAACCGCGTGAGAGTTCCCCAGGAGACCGGGCCCGCGATGCGTCCGCCCTCCCGAACGTCGGGCGCTGAATCCACTCATTACTCCCGCCACCCCGTGCCCCGCAGCAGCGCTCTCGATGGCCCACATGTACTCGAAGCCACCCACAAAAACCAGCGGGTTGTCCTGTCGGGTTTGCGCGGTACGTTGTGGTGCACTGATCGCTGGGAGGCGAACCGAATGCAGGCAAACGCGGCGGAAGTCGAGTTGCTCCGGGCAGAGCTGGCCGGAGCCCGTTCACGAATCGAAGAGCTGGCCGCCAATGGGCGCCGGATCATCACACTCGAACAGCAGATCGCAACGATCCGCGTGGAGTTGGAGCGGTACCAGAAGGCGAATGGCGAAGCCGCATCGGTGACCGCTCGGGCCCGCGAGGACGCCGCCCGAATCATCGAGCAGGCCAAGGTCCATGCCGGAAATGTCGCCCGGCGGGCGGCCGAGATCCTGGCAGCCGCCGAGCACGACGCCGACCTCTTGCGGGCCGCCTCGCTAGACGAAGGCGGCCGGCGGGCGGCGGCGATCCTGGAAGAGGCTCGCCAGAACGCACGGGAGATCCGGACTGCCGCCCGGCACGAGGCCGAAGCGCTCGTGAGCCGAGCAGTCGAGTACGCCGGGACGAACGTGAACGTCGAACTCGAACAGACCACCGGGCCGGTCGCCACCGAAACGATCGATGAGGACGGCGCTCTTCGACTCACCCACCAGGTCTCCACCGCCGGGGTGCGGTCGCGGAAGACGAACTCCCTCCCCCGGCTCGGCATCGAGGACTCCGACATCTGGGCCAAGGCTTCCCGCAAACCGCGTTGAGTCTTTACCCTCTCGTCCTCGCGACGAGA
The DNA here is from genome assembly GCA_041591895.1 of Acidimicrobiia bacterium. Lineage (GTDB taxonomy): Bacteria > Actinomycetota > Acidimicrobiia > Spongiisociales > ZC4RG35 > JBFHRE01. The sequence goes on along the minus strand of JBFHRE010000113.1, from coordinate 2,218 downwards.
GGGTCGGATGATCGACATCGAACGCTATCGCGTCCCGCCGGGAACCCGGGCGGGACTGGCGGGACGGGATCCGTCCGAGGGCGGCGAATACCCGGGCGGAAAGAAGGCGGGTCGCAAGGCACACGGGGAACTCAACGCCCGGCTCGAGGCGCTCCAGGAAGTGCTGTGGGCCCAACGCCGCGAGCGACTCCTGGTGGTGCTCCAGGCGATGGACACCGGAGGCAAGGACGGTGTGATTCGTTCGGTCTTCGACGGTGTCAATCCGCAAGGCGTCAAGGTCGCCGCGTTCAAGCGGCCCACCGAGGTCGAACTCGCCCACGACTATCTGTGGCGAGTGCATCCCCATGTTCCGGGTAACGGTGAGATCACCATCTTCAACCGAAGCCACTACGAGGACGTCCTCGTGGTCCGGGTCCACGATCTCGTGCCACCCGAGCGCTGGTCACGCCGCTACGAACACATCAGAGGATTCGAGCAGTTGCTGGCCGACGAGGGGACTTCGATCGTCAAACTGTTCCTCCACATCTCGAAGGAAGAGCAAGGGGAGCGGCTGCAGGCTCGGCTCGACAACCCCGACAAGCATTGGAAATTCGATGTTGGCGACCTCGAGGAGCGCAAGCACTGGGACGAGTACACGGAGGCCTTCGAGGTGGCGATCTCGGAGACGTCGACCGATCAGGCGCCCTGGTACGTGGTGCCCGCCAACCGCAAGTGGTTCCGGGATCTCGTCGTGGGGACGATCCTGGTGAGAACCCTTGAGGGGATGGATCTCTCCTACCCGCCCAACGAGGACGACCTGTCCAGCGTGGTGATCGAGTAGTCCGTCATGCGTCATGCGTCGTGAGACGACATCCGGGCGAGACGGACGGGTGACGAAGCGACTGACCAAGCTCGGATTGGTTGCGGGGATGCTGGTGCTGGTGGCGTGCGTGGATGAAACCCCAGTGGCGGAACAGACCGGCACCGGCTGCACGACCGATCGCGGCTCGATCGTGCTCGCTTCCGGCGCCGGTTTCACCCGGGTTCGGGCCGGAGGTTTTCTCCGGACTACCGTCGAGTTCGAGCCGTTGGCGGACGAGACCGGTTCACATCGGGCGGTTTTCGAAGGCGAGTCTGGCATCTCGGCGCTCTCTTCGGAGACTCACCTCATGATCGTGGGTGTGGGGCCGCCCGGCTCCGCTCTCGTCCTCAGCTCCGACGATCTCGCCGACCCCTGCCAGGTGGCGTTCGGGGACGGAGGCATGCTGGCGTTCGCGGTTCCTCTCCGCGCCGATCTCGACGTCACGTTCAACGGCCCCGATGGCTCGGTTATCGGCTTCATCAGCGGGGAGCAGATGAACGACCTCATCTCCAATCCTGGGGCGATGGCGCTGTCGACTCCCTGAGTGGTTGACTCGCGACTCGAGACTCGGGACCTCAGTCGGGCAACCGGAACTCACACAGCGGACCGGGTGCGGCCGCAAGCCGGGTGTCGAGGGTGGCGAGCGGAATCTCGAAAGCCTCAGCGATAGCCACGTACCAGGCGTCGTATGCCGTGACCGTCCCTCTCAGGTCCCAGATCCGCGACGAGAACGGCCCGTACGGATGGAGCTCGAACGGAAGGTCGACGAGATCTCTATGTGCGAGCGCCGCGGTTCCTTGTTCGATCTCACCCGAGCTCTCCAGCCGGCGAAGGACGTTGGCCACCTCGGCGAGCAACAGGTGAGGAGCCAGGATGGGTTGAACGGCCACAATCTGTTCGGCCCAGGCGCCGACCGGGCCAGAGTCGACCAACGCCGCCACGACGACGGTGGCATCCGCCGTCAGCATCTGCTCTTCCCGATCAACGCGGCATCACCGCCGGTCTGCTTCGAGATGCCCAACTATGCGATGCGCATCCACACCGGTTCCCGTCGCCGCCTTCCGTGCCCGGATGCGGTCGAGAACGGTCTCGACATCGGGACGATCAGCCAAGTCGATGAGCGTTCCCCGCAGGTACTCCTGCAGCGAGCGGCCTGACCGAGCCGCTCGAGTAGCCAACTCGTCCCGGGTCTCCTGGGGAACATCCCTGATCGTGATCGACACCGACATACATGCATTATGCATGCGTTAGCAGCATTCCACAAGCGTAGGTTCTCAGGACCCCGAGACTCGCGACCCGAGACTCGCGACCCGCGACCGCCTCACCCGACGACGATGTTCACCAGGTTCGGGGGCCGGGCGATCACCTTGCGCACTG
>JBFHRE010000112.1:0-7780 GCA_041591895.1 Acidimicrobiia bacterium | reverse complement strand
GCCCCGGTATTCACGCCGAAGTGCTGACCCCGCTTCCCGGGGGACAGTTCACCGACGATGTGAACCTCAAGTTCCGGTTCAAGCTGGACGGCCAAGACACCAAGGTGATCAACAGCGACCCGTCCCAGATGGTGGTGGCGAAGATCACCGTCAATCCGGGCGCCCAGTTCCCCTGGCATACCCATCCCGGGCCGGTGCTCGTGAATGTGACCCAAGGGCATCTCACCTACGTCCAGGTCTCTGATTGCGTCCGCCGGGCGTATCCGGCGGGGACAGCATTCGTGGATCCTGGTCGCGGCAACGTCCACACTGCGTACGCAGGAACCGAGGGTGCGACGCTGGTGGCCGTGTTCTTCGAGGTCTCGGGCTCGGGTCCGCTCACCATCCCGGTGTCGGGCCACGACGGGAGCTGCGGGCTCTAGACCAAACCGACGAGTGGAGTTTGTGGGACCGGCTGCGTTTGCAGCCGGTCCCACCTTCCTTTGATCGACGGCTTCTGGAACTGGCTGCCGAAGCGCTCCTTGCAGTTCCCGCTGATCACCCGAATTCTTCGATCGCGGCACAAACGAGAGTGAACTCTCGCGTTGAAGGGTCGAGGCATTGAGTGACTCTGACGACCACTCCGGGGGCGTCCCACCGGATGCTCCATATCGCTTGGAACTCGGCGATCTCCGAACCATGGGTCTCTGTCGCGTCGAGTAACGCAGCCCAGGCCCGATAGAAGTCCACCACCGAGGTGCCCTCGCTCTCAGCGTACGCCAGGAACACGCGAACGTTGCTCCCTGAGTCCAGGGAGTTGACAACCACTCCGCCTGGCGCCAAAGGCGTCGACAACCTCGTCGGAACCGTCGGTGAAATCACCTGCCATGCCCCGGTGTCCGCGGTTGGGTGTGAGCAGGCGATTGCAACGACTGCGAGCGAGAGTGCTTGGGTCAACCGTCGTCGCATCTCGTCACCTTGACATGTGATCGAGCACAGAATCCAGAGATGGTCGTGCTTCCGACAATCGTGGTCGGCGCTCTGTTGGTTTCGTCGCCTCAGCAGCTCAAACGGCGGTTATTGCGACGACGACGACTCCGGCCGTAGGGCCGGCGGCGAGCCCAACGACGGCCGTCCGGAGCCAGAGCGGCTTGGCCCCAGGTCTCCAGATCCGGCGAGCCAGGTAGAGGCTGCCACCCGAGATTGCACCGCCACCGGCCGCCACCCCGAAGACCTCCCAATCCCAGAATGGCGTCCGGGGACAGGTGCCGGTTCCTTTCCAACCGGCACAGTCTCCGAAGATGACTGCCGTGCCGAGCATTCCGGCACCGAACACGGCGACCAGGATCAGCAGCATGCTTCCTGCGAACCGAAGTAGCGATCTCCTTGATGACTGGTCCGTCGTCATCTCGCCATCATTCTCGGATCGATGGAGGCGCGCTGGTTCTGGTCCGATCACCCCATCGACGGCGGAGGGACCAACTCGACGATGTCGATGGCGAAGTCGCCCTTGCCCTCGCTCAGGTAGGGGTGACCCTCGGCGAGGGTCTTCGCCCCGGCCAGGTCCGGCGCTTCGACGATCGAGAACCCGCTCATGGCCGATGGCCTACCCGTGCTGCCGTCGTCGATCACCGAGGTCGATTCTCCGAATGGGTTACCCCAGTCGACCAGCGCCGGTCCGGTCTTTTCCATCCAGGCCGCCCACTTGCCCATGACCTGGTTTCGTTGCTCATCGCTCATCTGATCGGCAGGCGTGGCTTCGCCCTTATAGAGGTACATGTACCTCGGCATGCGTGCTCCTTTCGCCGCAACCTATGTCCGGAACCTACTCCCCCTCGATGAGTCAGCACGCCAGAGCGGCCTTTCGACCCTCCCCGACCGGCCGTCGGGCCAGTAGCGTCGATCTGTCTGGCGAGAGGACGAGTGATGACGACGGCGGCGATCGAAGTAGACGACATCCGGTTCTCTTACGGCAACATCGAGGCCGTCAAGGGATTGAGTTTTCAGGTTGCCCCAGGAGAGATCCTCGGCTTCCTCGGACCGAACGGAGCCGGCAAGTCGACAACGATCAAGATCTTGACCGGCCAGCTGACGCCTTCGTCGGGAGGCGCCCGGGTCCTCGGTATCGACGTCACCGCCGACGATCCCGAGATGCAGGCTCAGATCGGGGTGTGCTTCGAGGAGAAGAACCTCTATGAATCGATGTCGGGAGCGGAGAACCTCAGATTCTTCGCCGGTCTCTATGGCCTGCGCGACATCGACACCGACTCGCTGTTGCGCCGGGTCGGGTTGGCCGATCGGGCGAAGGACCGGGTGAAGTCGTACTCGAAGGGCATGCGGCAACGATTGATGATGGCCAGGGCGCTGGTCAACGCTCCCAAGGTGCTGTTCCTCGATGAGCCAACCGATGGGCTGGATCCGGTTTCGTCGCAGGCGATACGGAAGATGATCAAGGAGGAGGCTGAACGAGGAGCGGCCGTTCTGCTGACGACCCACGACATGATGGAGGCCGACGAGCTGTCTGACCGGGTGGCCTTCCTCAACGACGGGCGGCTCTACGCCCTCGACACCCCGGAGAGCCTCAAGCTCGCACACGGAAAGCGGGCGGTTCGGGTGCGGACCAGGTCCGACTCGGGAGTGCGAGAAGAGTCGCTGGCCTTGGACGACCCGATGTCGGGTGAGCGACTCAAGGAGGTCTTGAGCTCCGACGGTCTGCTCACCGTGCACACCGAGGAGGCAACCCTCGAAGCGATCTTCATCGAGATGACGGGGAGGGGGCTCGAGGGGTGAGCTCGCGCAAGGCGACGTCCCGGTTGACCATCATCTCCTGGATCGTTCGCAAGGACTTGAAGGAGTACGGCCGGGATCGTCTGTGGGCATTTCTGACCGCGCTCGTCCTGGTGGCGGTGGTGGCGCTCTTCTGGGTCCTTCCCGACGATGTCGACGAATCGATCACGATCGGGTTCTCCGGACTTGGGGAACCGGCCGCCGCCCGTCTCCTGGGCGACGCCGGCGATGCGGGTCTTCGGTTTGTACAGGCCGCCGATGCCGAGCAGCTCAGGGCGGTGGTCGCGGGCGACCTCGTTGCCTGGTCCGGTCCCGATGGATTCAGCCTGCTCGAACCAGACGCCGACGGACCCGAAGGAGCGTCGAAACAGCCGGTCGCAATCGGACTCGCCTTCCCCCCCGATTTCGAGTCGGCAACGGCGGCGGGCGAGACCACCCGTGTCGACGTCCTGGTCGGGGGTGACGTCCCTCCCGAGCTCCGATCGACGGTGGAGGGCATCGTCAAGGAGATGGCCTACGGCATCGCCGGGATTCCGCTCCCGATCGACACCTCCAACCCCGATGAGATCTTCGTCGTCCTCGGCGAGGACCGCGTCGGTGACCAGGTGACGGCTCGCGAGAGCTTCCGGCCCATGTTCGTGTTTCTGGTCCTGATGATGGAGATGTTCGTGATGTCCTCACTCATCGCCAAGGAGATCCAGGACCGGACGGTCACCGCGCTTCTCGTCACCCCGGCCCGCACCGGCGACATCCTCGCCGCCAAAGGAATCTCGGGCGCCCTCAGCGGCCTCGTGCAGGCGGTGATCCTGCTCCTCGCCATCGACTCGTTCGGGCGACGTCCGCTCCTGGTTCTCACCCTGATGGCTCTGGGGGCGGTGATGGTGTCCGGAACGGCGATGATCGCCGGCTCGGCGGGCAAGGACTTCATCGGCACGATGTTCTACGGCATGGTGTTCATGATCCCGCTGCTCATTCCCGCCTTTGCTGCGTTGTTCCCCGGGTCGGCTTCCGTCTGGATCAGGGCGCTTCCCTCCTACCCGCTGATCGAGGGCCTCGTGGGAGCGATCACCTATGGAGACGGCTGGGTCGAGAGCGGGCCCCGCGTGCTCACCCTGGCCGCATGGTGTGTGGCGCTGTTCGGGATCGGCTGGGTCGTGCTCAAGCGGAGGGTGGAGTCGATATGAGTCTGGCCCGCATGCTCAAGGTGTTCCGGAAAGACCTCCAACTGGGACCACGGTCACCGATCTTCCTCTGGGTCTTGATCCTCCCGCTCTTGATCACGCTCGTCCTCCAGGTTGCATTCGGAAGCCTGTTCGACCCCAAGCCACGCCTGGCGGTGGTCGACCTCGGATCTTCGGCGGTGACCGCCGAGGTCCGATCGCTCGACGGGCTCGAAGTCACGGTCCTCGATGACCCCGACGATCTGCGAGCGAAGGTCGAGTCCCACGACTTCGACGCGGGACTCGTGCTGGAACGCGACTTCGACCAGCTCCTTCGCGATGGCGCCAAACCGCGACTCGAGTTCTACGTCGCCGGCGAGAGCCTGGCCGCCGATCGGATCGTGCTGGGGGTGACGACCATCGAGTTGATACGCAAGGTGGAGGGGAGCGCGGCGCCCGTCGAGGTTCGCCTGGTGACGATCGGCGACGAGGGACTCCCGATCGCGGTTCGATTGGTTCCGCTGATCGTCATGTACGCACTTCTCGTGGCCGCGGTGTTCCTGCCTGCGTTCAGCCTCGCCGACGAGCGGGAGAAAGGCACCATCAGCGCCCTGGTCGTCTCCCCGGTCAGGCTCTCGGAGGTGGTGAGCGCCAAGGGTCTGCTGGGCTTCGTCTTGTCCGTGCCCATGGCCATCTTCACGCTGTGGCTCAACGACGCCCTGGGTGCTCGCTGGCTTCCCCTTCTCACGGTCATCGTGCTTGCCGGTCTCCTGCTGGTGGAGATCGGGATGATCTACGGCGCCGCCTCCAAGGACGTCACCGGGGTGTTCACTCTCATCAAAGGCACCGGAATCCTGCTCCTGGGTCCCACCATCTTCTATCTGTTCCCCACCTGGCCGCAGTGGATCGCGAAGGTCTTCCCGACCTACTGGGTGATCAACCCGATCTACGAGGTCACCGTCAACGGCTCGGACCTGGGGGGAGTGGCGGGCGAGCTCGGGATCGCGGTCGGGGTGATCGCCCTGCTGCTGATACCGCTTGCCGCTCTGACTCGCCGGCTCGGTCGGAGCCTGGGCACAACTTGATCCCGCATCTGCCCGCCCCACGGCAGGGTCATCCGATACCCTCGCGCTCGCGTGTCCTTCGAATCGAGGCCGGTCCTGGATGGACTGAATCCTCGGCCAGGCAGTAGCGAGGAACTGGCAAGGTTCGAGGAGCTTCAGCGCGCCTTCCCCGACATGTACCGGCGGGTGTTCACCGACCCCAAAGCCGAGCGGACGGTGGTGGTCGTTCCATCGTTGAGTCTCGACACCGACGAGCTGACCAAGATCGATGGGGTCGTTCATTACGAGGAGAGGCTGCTGTGCCTGCTGATGCTGCTCCGCATGCCCCGTACCCAGCTGATCTACGTGACGAGCAAACCGGTCGAGTCCTCGATCGTGGACTACTACCTCCACCTGCTCACCGGCGTGCCCGGAGCGCATGCCCGGGCCCGGCTCGACATGATCAGCCTCGATGATCCGGGGATCACTCCACTGTCGCGCAAGATCCTCGATCGTCCCGATGCGCTCAGCGCGATCCGTTCCGCGATTCGTTTCCCGGGATCGGCCCACCTGACCTGTTTCAACTCCACGGAGATGGAGCGAACTCTGGCCGTTCAGCTTGGGATCCCGATGTATGCAGCCGACCCTGCTCTATCCCACCTCGGGAGCAAGTCCACCAGCCGGGCGCTCCTCAGAGACGTAGGCCTGAAGGTGCCGGACGGATTCGAGGGACTGAGGGACCGGTCGGACGTCATCGGGGCGGTCCTTGCCGTCCATCAGCGCAACCCGACGGTGGCTCGAGCCGTCATCAAGCTCGACGAAGGATTCTCGGGGGAGGGAAACGCCGTGATAGACCTCACCGATCTGTCCGAGGCGGCCGACCCGTCGGCCGAAGCAGCCCGCCGGTTGGCGAGCGAGCTGACGTGTGTCGCTCCCGGCGAGGATTGCGACTCCTTCCTGGCCAAGTTGGAAACGATGGGCGGGATCGTCGAGGCGATGATCGAAGGCTCGAAGATGCGTTCTCCGTCGGTCCAGATGCGGATCGACCCGACCGGTCACGTGCCTCTGGTGTCAACCCACGATCAGGTGCTGGGCGGGAATGGCGGCCAGGTGTTCGAGGGCTGCACCTTCCCCGCTCGGAGGGCGTATGCGGTCGATCTCCACGACGCCGGCTTCCGGGTCGCCGACGAACTCAAACGCCGGGGGGTGATCGGGCGGTTCGGGATCGACTTCGTGTCGTCGCAGGTCGGCGGCGCGTGGGACCACCATGCCATCGAGATCAATCTGCGCAAGGGCGGCACGACGCTGCCGTATTTGACGCTCGAGTTCCTGACGAACGGCTCGTACGATCGAGAGACCGGCCGTTTCCGCACCCCCACTGGCGCCACCCGCGGCTACTACGCAACGGACAATCTCGTCAGCCGGCACTATCGGGGCCTCACACCCGGAGAATTGATCGATCTCGCAGTCCTCAACGACCTCCACTTCGATGCCGCTGCTCAGCAGGGGGTCGTGTTCCACCTGTTGGGAGCGATCACCGACCACGGGAAGGTCGGAGTGGTCTCGATCGCCGAGGACCGGCGGACGGCGTTCCAGCGCTATCGAAGCGCGGTCAACGCCTTGAACCGCGCCGTTCGATCCTGATCGACTGCCTCAGGCGGATCTCCGGTATGCGCCTGGTCGCACCCCGGTCCATCGGGTGAAGGCGTTGCTGAACGCCGCCTCACTTGCGTAGCCGACCTTCCGGGCGGCCGCGGCTACCGAGTGGTCCTCGTTTCGCAGCAGGTGGGACCCGACGTGTACCCGCCAGCGGGTCAGGTATTCGGCGGGGGTTTCGCCGACCAGGGTTCTGAACTTGGAGAAGAACGCGGACCGGCTCATTCCGGCGTGGGCCGCCAGTTCGGACACACTCCACTTGTGCTCCGGCCGGCGATGGATGTGACCGAGAGCAAGGGCCAGCCCCGGATCGCGCAGCCCGCCCAACCAGCCACCTTCGCCTGGCTCCAGCCGGGAGATGAAGTCCCGCAGCATGAGAACCACGAGCGCATCGGTGAGACGAGCGACCACGGTCTCGGAGCCGGGGGCGCCTTCGTCGACTTCCGCCGCGATCAGTCCGATGATCGTGTCCACGACCCCGGCCAGCCGGCCGTCGCGATCTCTCACCACGATGAGTGGCGGCAGCATCGAGAACACCGGATGTGCCCCCACCTGATCGAAATGCACAGACCCACAGATGAGCGAGGTGTGGTTCCCGTCGCCTTCGACCACGAGGTGCCCCATTCCTCTTGCGTCGACTGTGGTGAGGTCGGCGATCGGCCGGGTCTTCGAGTCGGGGGTCCCCATCATCAGGTGGTTGGTCCCAAACGGCATGAAGGCGATGTCCCCCCGATCGAGTCGGACGGCCTCGCTCCCTTCGGCCAACCGCACCCATGCTTGGCCGTCCACGACGGCATGGAAGACCCCCGAGTTCATGGTCCCCGACTCGACGCCCCACGGCTCCGCCAGGGCCGCCCGCGAGAAGACGGAGCCCGTCATTCGGATCGATTGGAGGATGTCGGTCAATGCGTCAATCACTTGGACTCACGAGTACGAAAAACAGACGATCGACTATTCACACGTCTCGATTCGAACCCTACGGTCGGGGCAACGTTCCGTCAAGGTCAGGAGGCCATCATGAACAGAGCCATACCGGCGGCAATCGCCAACTTCTTCTTCCCCGGTCTCGGGTATCTGATCGCCGGCGTCAAGCGAGGGCTGGCAGTCCTGTGGCTGGTGGGGGTGATCGGGCTCACCTACGTGGAGTTCGGAATT
>JBFHRE010000111.1:0-7827 GCA_041591895.1 Acidimicrobiia bacterium | reverse complement strand
CGCGGTCGTTCGCTCGACGGGGTTGCCGACTGGGTGAGGCGCGAACTCGTCCGACTGGTGCCGGAGGTCGGGGTTGCATTGGAACCCGAAGAGATCGAGCCACTGGCTGCGGAACGGAGACTTCACGACGCCGTCGTTTCGTTTCTCGCTCACGTCGGTCGCGGGGGACATCTGGCCATCGACGACGTGCAGTGGGTCGACCCCCCGTCGTCGGCGGCGCTGGCGGCGCTGGGCGCGCGGGCCGAAGAACTCGATGTCGGACTGCTTCTGGCTGGGCGTTGGGAGGAGGTGCGAATCGATTCGCCTCTGAGGAGCGTGGCAGGCGATAGGTTGGAACTTCCTCCCCTCGAGCCCGATGCCGCCGTCCGCCTCGCCCGCGAGTCCGGCGTGGACGTCGTCGACGTCGACGATCTGATGCGTAGGACCGGTGGGGTGCCGCTCTACCTGGTGACTCCGGTGGAGGGTCCCGACGCCGAACGTCTTCGTGCCTCGATCCGGGAGCGTCTGGACCGGCTCGACGAGTTGTCCCGACAGGTGTTGACCGCGGTCGCAATCGAGGACGGTCCGGTGGGTGTCGATTGGTTGCTCGCGGTGTCGGGCCGGTCTGACGACGAGTTGGCGACAGCCATCGATCGGTTGGTCTCCGGCAACTTCGTTCGTGAGCACCCGGATGGGGTGGAGTTCCCGCACGAGATCCAGCGAGACGCCGTCTACCACGGAACCAGCCTGGTGCGCCGGCGCCTGCTTCACCGGCGAGCGGCCTCGGCCGGGTCGGGATCGGACGTGAAGTCGCTCGTCGCCGGCGCCCGTCATGCTCGTCTGGCGGGCGACGACGAGGCTGCGGCCGAGTACCTGCTGCAGGCGGGTGACCTGGCCCGACCGTCGTTCGACCTCGCTGCGGAGAGCTACCGGGAGGCGCTCGGGCTCGGTCATCCCGACCGGAAGGGGATCCACCGCCGCCTCGGCGAGATCGCCATGCTGCGCGGTGACTACCAGGCGGCGCTGCGTGACCTGGAGGCAGCCGCGACGTCGGATGGTTTCGATCCGCTGATCGAGCATCTCATCGGTGACGTCTACCGAAGGCTCGGTCGTTGGGAGCAGGCGGAGCGGCAGTTCGAACTCGCCCGAAAAGACCATCCCCAACCGGCGTTGCTGTTGTCGGACTGGGCCTTGATGGCGGATCGACTCGGTGACGCCGAGCGCGCCCGGACGCTCGCCATGGAGGCGGTGGAGGTGGCGACCGGCGACGCCGAGGCTGCACGGGCGCTGGGAGTTCTGGGCCTCCTCACCGAGGATCCCGTCGAGGCGCGGGAGCACCTCGAACTGAGCCTGCGGCGGGCGGGTGGCGATCCGGTTCTCAGGCTGGCCGCGCTTCACGCACTCAGCCTCGCCGTCGAGTCGGCAGGCGATCTGGCCGGAGCGGTCCGTCTCGCACAGGAGACGCTGGAGGTAGCGGTCGGGGTGGGGGATCGGCATCGCCAGGCGGCGATCCTCAGCCGGCTCGCCGACCTTCATCGCGCGCTCGGTGCGCACGACCGGTCGCGGGAGCATCTCACCGAGTCGGTGCGGCTCTTCGCCGAGATCGGAGGGGATGGGGACGACCTCGAGCCCGAGATCTGGATGCTGACCCGCTGGTGAAACTCAGCGCACTCTGTGATTGAGAACCCCGGCGGGGGGCCAGTATTCGTCTTTGCGGTAGGCGGCCTTCTCGAACGGGTTGAGGAAGTACGACGAGGTCATCACCAGGTCGCGCAGCCTCGACGGATCGCCCTTGGCCTTCCACCACAGGGCACGGGCGACGCCCCCGATCAGCCAACCCGAGTAGAGGGCCGGGAAGAGCGGTCCCCACCGGCGGGCTTGTTCGACGTGTTCCTGCTCGTGTCGGGTGACCAGCAACCGGCGGCGGGCCATCCTCGGGTCGTCCTCCGGAAGCTTCTGGCGGTCGAACGCGTTGACGATCACCGGCCCGATCGAGGTTGCGAAGCCGCGCCGGGCGCGCCATCCGCCGCCGTAGGTGATCCGGTTCTGGCGCCGGGAGAGATCTGGTCGGTAGTCGGCGTCCGATCGGAGACGCTGGAGCGCCATCATCAACAGCCCGGCGCCGGTGGTCGGGAGTGCCCAGGTCGAGTCCCTGAGCCACGCCCACCACCCCTTGCGACTGCCGAGGTCGTAGATACCCATCCATCCACAGACGCAGCCGTTCACCCCTGCGATCAGCGCTCCGGCGGGAGCGAGACCGATCGGCAAGGTCGCAACACCGCCGACCGCCGCCGACAGGGCCCCAAGACCGGCGGCCTCGGCCAGGCGGGAATCGACGGAACCATCTGCCGGCGTGCTTCTCCCGGGGACGCTCTCGGTGTCGCTCACAACACACCGGCTTGCCAGAGCGACGCCAGGTCCATGGCGGCGGCCACGCTGATGTGGAGCCATGCACCCAGCCAGATCGAACGGGTCCGCAGGCTCAACGCCCCGAGAGCCAGACCCGCCAGGATCGCTGCGGTCGCCTCTAGCGGCGGCTTGGCGAAATGAATCATCGTGTACGGGACCATCATCACCCCGATCGACGCAAAGCCGAGGTGGGGCCGGAGTCCGTGGACCATGAAGCCCCTGAAGAAGAACTCGAGCGACAGGAACTGGACCCCGTACACGACCCACCATGCGAGTACCAGCGGCGTCACGCCGTGGACCAACGCCGGGCGGTAGAACGGGTAGATCGCCTGGAAATGGTCGGTGTACGAAACCGCCAGCACGAGCGGGATCATCAGGGCGAGAAAAGCCAGGTAGACCCGCCAGTGGGTCATCGCCCCGCCTGGAGCCAGTCCGAACTCCGTCAGTGGCCTGCGCAAGAGGAACCGGATGACGAGCAGTGCCGGCACCACGTACCAGAGCAAACTCATCGCCCCCCACCAGACCAACGCCGTCAACTCCGGGTCGCCGATGGTCACCGCCGAGGTCCACCATGATGGAGCGGGTTTGGTGAAGTGAAGGCCAGTGAGCGAAGCCGCTGCGGCGATCAGCACCATCGTGGTCGGGAAGGCGTGCTCGACCCGGGCGTCTGCCGGGTGGTCCGCGGCCGACTCCGCGACGAACTCCGACCAGAGCCCGCCGATCCGGCCCCTCTGCGCCTGTTCCAAGACGGCCATGGCGGGAGGGTACCCCGGCTGGCCGGTTGACGACCGTCCCTGCCGGAGGTTCACACCATCCGGATGCGGGGTGGGTCGGCCATCCTGAGGATGTCCCGGTCGGCGGCGAACCGCCGCAGATCGAGTTCGGGATCGGTTCCGTCGGAGACGTCGGTCAGGAACCGGCCGATCAACGAAGCGAACTTGAAGGCGTGCCGGCACCCACCGCCATGAAGATGCGACTCGATTCGGGAGAGGGTCCGATGATGAAGTCCCGATCCGGGGTCAGTGTGTAAAGGCACGTCTTGGCGTATCGAACATCGGTGTGGCTGCCGGGAAGGTCGAGCCCGCCAGTTCGGACCGCCAGCTCTCGACCGCCTGCCGTCTCGACCTCGTTCCAGCTGTCGAAGGCCAGCTTGGCGAGACGCACGTGAACGCGTCGTGATAGGAGCGGCGAACGATGCGAGTGTGGTCCTGCGATCCTCCCCGGTCGTGTCCGGGTCCGAAGCGGTCCACGGTGAGAACGTCACCGCCATGTTTGAGCGAGAGCCAATAGGCGGCCGCACTGCCGATTCCTCCCTGGCCGAGAACGATGGCTCGGTGCTCCGTCCTCACGACTTGGTCGGGTCTGGTGGCCACCGATACCCGTGATGACCGACGGTCTCCATTGCGATCGCCGCCCGAATGACCAGGTCATCGCGCCATCGCATCGCCACCAGTTGGGCCCCGACCGGGAGGCCATCCACCAGGCCCGCCGGCAGCGACATCGCCGGCATTCCGGTGAGGTTGAACGGGAAGGTGAACGACAGGCGGTCGAGCCAGTCGGTCTGCTCGACCCCCTCGATGGTCCCGGGACCTCGATGCACCCCAGCGTCGATCGGCCAGGCGGTGACCGGCATCGTCGGGCACACCAGGACATCGCAGCTGTCGAAGAGCCGCCGCATGTCGTGATAGAGCTCGGCCCGCCCCGCCAGGTAGCGCACATACTCCACCGCCGTGACGCCTCCTCCCTGCTCCACCATCTCGACCAATTCGGGAGGAAACCACTCGGGATTGGTGCGTGCGTCGTCCCCGACCCGGGCCGAGTAGGCCACCTTCCAGCCAAGCCGGATCAGGTCGATGGGATCCGACCAACCGACATCCACTTCGGCGACCGTCGCACCTGCTTCGTCGAGTTGGGCGGCGGCAGCGAGGATCGCGCCCCGCACCCCAGGATCGACCGGGGCGTACCCGAAGTCGATGCTCACTCCCACCCGGAGGCCTTTCGCCGCAGTCCCGCGTGCGCGATGGAAGGTTCCTGCCTCGACGCTGTACGAGGCAGGGTCTCGATCGTCCCGCCCGGCCACCACCTCCAGCATCATCACCGCATCGGTCACGGTGCGGGCGTGCGGTCCCTTGTGAGAGAGGGACGCGAACGGCTCGAAGACCGGGTGGCTCGGGATCAGCCCGAAGCTGGGCTTGAACCCGACCACACCGCACAGAGCCGACGGGATCCGGATCGAGCCGGCTCCGTCGCCCCCGGTGGCCAGTGGTCCCATTCCCAGAGCGACCGCTGCCGCCGCACCTCCGGAGGAGCCACCGGACGTCTTGGTCCGGTCCCAGGGGTTGACGGTGGGCGGTCCGAGATCGTTGTCGGTCATGTCCTTCCAGCCCAGGTAGGGGCTGTTGGTCTTGCCGATGAAGACCATCCCGGCGCCGCGCAATCGTTCGACGATCACCGCGTCGTGGTCGGGGACATGATCCCGGTAGCGGGCCGAGCCGTATGTGGTCCGGATGCCGCGGGTTGGCTCGAGGTCCTTGATCGACACCGGGACTCCGTCCAGGGCGGAGATCGGGCTTCCCCGGAAGTAACGCTCCGTGGCCATCACTGCCTGCTCGCGTGCCACATCGGCCGACACGGTGACGAACGCATGGATCGTTCCGTCGACGTCGGCGATCCGCTCCAGGACCGACTCGGTTGCCTCGACCGGGGTGAAGCGACCTGCCCGATATCCGGCGGCGAGCTCGGAAGCGGTGAGCTTCCACAGCTCGCTCATGCCGGTTCGACCAGCACGCAAGCTGCCTCGTGGCGGCGACCGACCCCGATCAGGATCGGGTCGACAGACGTGCATCGAGTCTCTGCCACCGGGCAGCGAGGGTGGAACCGGCAGCCGGTGGGGATTCGGGAAGGATCGGGGGTTTCGCCGCTGAGGATCGTCCGCGGTCGGCGTCGATCCGGGTGAGGCACCGGGACCACCGACAGGAGGGCGGCGGTGTACGGATGTCGGGGCGACTCGAGGACCTCCAGAGTCGGGCCGATCTCGACGATACGCCCGAGATACATCACGGCCACCCGGTCGGCGTAGGCAGCGACGGTCGAGAGGTCGTGGGTGATCATCATCACGCCGATGTTCTTCTCGCGTGCCAGACGGCCGAGCAGGTTGAGCACCTCGGCCCGAATCGACACGTCGAGCATCGACACCGGTTCGTCGGCGATGAGTACGGCCGGCTCCAGGACCAGGGCGGCGGCGACCACCACCCGCTGGCGCATGCCCCCGGAGAGCTCGTGGGGCCGGAGTCGGAGATAGCGGTCGGCCGGGCGGAGTCCGGCGAACTCGAGTGCCTGGGCAACCAGAACCGACTCCTCGCCCTCTCCCCGTCCCACGCCGTGCACCCGCAACGGCTCCGACACGATCTGCTGGACGGTCATGCGGGGGTTGAGTGACTCATACGGGTCCTGGAACACCATCTGGATTCGCCGCCGGGCCTTCCGCATCTCCCCTGTGCTCAGGTCCGACAGCCGTCGACCCTCGACCTCGACGCTTCCGGCCGTCGGCACCAACAGGCCCATCACCAGGTTGGCGGTGGTCGTCTTTCCGCAGCCGGACTCACCGACGATGGCGAGCACCTCGCCGGCCCTCACCTCGAGCGATGCCCCATCGACGGCTTTCACATCCGACCGTTGTCGCCCTGTGAGGATGTCCGTCAACGACCGGTGACGGGTGAAGTGCATCGAGACATCGTCGAGACGGACGACCGGGTCACGAGCTTCAGACACGGGACGGCTCCTCGAGAAGGAAACAGGCTGCAACGCGGCCCGGTGCCAGGGTCGTCATTCCGGGGGCCTCGGTGTGGCAGCGGTCCATGGCAGAGGGGCAGCGGGGCGCAAACCGGCAGCCCGGCGGCAACTCGTCCAGTCGAGGCGGTGACCCGGAGATCGAGATCAGCTCACGTTCCGGGCGGTCCATGTCGGGGATCGCCTCGAGCAGGAGCTGGGTGTAGGGGTGAGCGGGATTGCCGAAGACCTCTTCGACGGTGCCTTGCTCTGCGATCCGTCCTCCATACATCACGACCACCCGATCGCAGGACTCCGCCACGACGCCCAGGTCGTGGGTGATGAGCACGAGCGACATCCCGAGTTGGCGTCGCAGGCTCACGAGGAGGTCCATCACCTGGGCCTGGATCATCACGTCCAGGGCGGTGGTCGGTTCGTCGGCGACGATCACCTCGGGATCGCATGCCAGGGCGAGCGCGATCATTGCCCGCTGGCGCATCCCACCCGAGAACTGGTGCGGGTATTCCGCCGCCCGGTCGGCACCGATCCCGACCAACTCGAGCAGTTCACCGGCCCGGCGAAGGGCGGCCGGCTTCGACACATCCGCGGTGTGGAGCCGGATCGCCTCTGCGATCTGATCTCCCACCGTGCGAACCGGGTTGAGGGCGTTCATCGCCCCCTGGAACACCATCGACAATTTGGTCCAGCGCGTCTCCCTCAGTTCGTCCTCGGGCATGGTCGCCAGGTCCCGGTCGCCGAAGACCACCTCACCTGCCGGGATAGCCCCGCCCGGCGGAAGCAGCCGGAGGGCGGCGAGCATGGTGGTCGTCTTCCCGCTCCCCGACTCGCCGACGAGCCCCACCGACTCGCCCTTCCGCACGTCGAAGGTGACGCCGTCGACCGCGGTCACCGGTCCGTCTTCGCTCTCGAAGGTCACGACCAGGTCCCTGATCGACAACGCCACGCCGTCGGGGTTGGGGGCTGGCCGGTCGGTGCGGCGGCGGGTCCACCGTTCCCGCTCCAGGAAGTGCCGGCCCACCCGGGGGTTGAAGACGTCCTCGAGCGCATTGCCGACCAGCGTGGTGCCGAGCACGACCCACACGATCGCCAAGCCGGGCGGAATCAGCGCCCACCAGGCGCCGGCCGACACCGCCCCGCGGGTGAATGCCAGGTTGAGCATCTGACCCCACGAGATCACGGTCGGGTCACCGAGGCCGATGAAAGCGAGAGTCGATTCGGACAGGATTGCGAGTGAGATGACCAGCACGGTGTTGGCCAGCATCAGCGGGAGCACTTGAGGCAGGACGTGGCGGAAGAGGATCGTGAGATCGCGTGCGCCGACGGCTCGAGCCCGCTGGACGAATTTCCGTTCTCGTACGGTCAGCGTTTGGCTCCGGACCAGCCGGGCGGTGGTCGTCCACCCGAGAACGCCGATCACGATGATGATGTTGCGCAGGCTCTGACCGACGATCGCCACGATCACGATCTGGAGGGCGAGGTCGGGGATCACCAGGAAGAAGTCGGTGAGTCGCATCAAACCGTTTCCGAGCCGTCCGCCCCGGAACCCCGCCACCAGCCCGATGACTCCGCCGATCAGCAGCGAGATGGTCGCTCCGGTGAAGCCGACCAGGAGCGAAACCCGCGCTCCGTAGATGAGGGACGAGAGAACGT
>JBFHRE010000110.1:0-7988 GCA_041591895.1 Acidimicrobiia bacterium | reverse complement strand
TGTATTGCCGCGACCAACTCGGGATCGACAACGAGATCTTCAACGTGAACGGGGGAGCGATCTCGATCGGCCACCCGTACGGGATGAGCGGTGCCCGAATGGTCGGACACGTGCTCCTCGAGGGACGGCGCCGCGGCGCCCGATATGGCGTGGTGACGATGTGCGTGGGGGGCGGGATGGGAGCGGCAGGGCTGTTCGAGATCTTCCCCGGTTGAGCGAGACTCGCTCAGACGCTCTCGAGTTGGATGGCGATCCCCTGGCCGACCCCGATGCACATCGTGGCGAGCGCTTTCGAGCCTCTTCTGCGGACGAGCTCCCGGGCCGCGGTTCCCGTGAGTCTCGCACCTGACATCCCGGTGGGATGGCCGAGGGCGATCGCACCGCCGTTGGGGTTCACGTGCTCGGCGTCGTCGGCCACGCCTAGCGCTCTCAGGCAGGCGAGTGCCTGAGAGGCGAATGCCTCGTTGAGCTCGATCACGTCCATCTGGTCCACGGTGGATCCGGTTCTCACCATCAGCTTTCTGGTGGCCGGGATGGGTCCGATGCCCATGATCCTCGGTGGCACACCGGCGGTAGCTGCCGCGACCACTCGCACCAGTGGCTCGAGGTCGAACCGCTCGACCGCCGACTCCGACGCCACGAGCAGAGCGGCGGCCCCGTCGTTGATCCCGGAGCTGTTGCCGGCGGTCACGGTGCCGTCCTCTCGAAAGGCAGGCCGAAGGCGGGAGAGGGCCTCGAGGTCGGTCCCGGGTCGGGGATGCTCATCGAGATCGACCGTCACATCGCTGCGACTGCCCGTGACGGTCACCGGGACGATCTCCTCGGCCAGCCTGGCGGCCTTGACCGCAGCTGCGGCTCGCTCCTGACTGCGCACGGCGAAGGCGTCCTGGTCGTCCCGAGAAATCGAGAACTCCTCGGCGACGTTCTCGGCTGTGATGCCCAACGGATCGGTGTGACCGGCTTGCTCCATCCACGGGTTGATCAACCGCCAGCCGAGCGTGGTGCTCACGATCTCGGCTGTGGTCGGATAGGCAGACTCTGACTTGGGGATGACAAACGGGGCTCGGGACATCGACTCGACTCCACCGGCAATGATCAGTTCGGCCTCTCCGAGTCTGATCGCCCGGGCGGCCTGGACCACGGCCTCCATGCCCGAGCCGCAGAGTCGGTTGACCGTCGACCCTGCCACCGACTCGGGAAGACCGGCAAGGAGCAGCGCCATTCGCGCCACATTGCGGTTGTCCTCGCCCGCCTGGTTGGTGGAGCCGAAGTAGACATCGTCGAGTTCGGTCCAGTCGAGGTCGTATCGCTCCCTCAGAGAGCGGATGGGCACCGCCGCCAGGTCATCGGTCCGAACCGAGGCCAGCGCACCCCCATACCTGCCGATCGGAGTGCGTACGTAGTCGACGACGAACGCCTCGGGCACGTCAGCTCCTGACCAGCGGCTTGTACTTGATCCGATGCGGGTCGGTGGCTCCCTCACCGAACTCCCGTTTCATGAATTCTTCGTACTCGGTGTAGTTGCCGGTGAAGAACCGCACCTGGGAGTTCCCCTCGAAGGCGAGGATGTGGGTTGCGATTCGATCGAGGAACCAGCGGTCGTGGCTGATGACCAGCACACACCCGGGGAAGGACTCGATGGCCTCTTCGAGGGCACGCAGTGTGTCGACGTCGAGGTCGTTGGAAGGTTCGTCCAGAAGAACGACATTGCCCCCTCTGCGCAACATGGTGCCGAGATGAACCCGATTCCGTTCCCCACCAGACAGGTCCCCGACCTGCTTCTGCTGGTCGGCGCCTTTGAAGTTGAGCGATGCCACGTATGCCCTGGCGTTGATTTCGCGCTTGCCGATTCGCAATGTCTCGTTGCCACCTGAGATCTCGTCGAACACGGTCTTGTCCGCCTGGAGGGCATCGCGGGTCTGATCGACATAGGCGAGGTCCACGGTGGGGCCGATCTCGATCGAGCCCGAGTCCGGCGCTTCTTCTCTCGTGATCATGCGGAACAGCGTCGTCTTCCCGGCCCCGTTCGCCCCGATGATCCCTACGACGGCTGCCGGCGGGATCTGGAAAGTCAGGTCTTCGATCAGCAACCGGTCCCCGTAGCCCTTGGACACGCCATCGAAGACGATCACCCGGTCGCCGAGGCGCTGCGTGAACGGGATTTCCAGAGCCAGAGCACCCTGTCGCTGCTCGGCGGACGCGGCTTCGGCGACCAGGCGTTCGTAGGCGTTGAGCCGTGCCTTTCCCTTGGCCTGGCGGGCTTTGGGGGACATCCGAACCCATTCCAGCTCGCGTTCGATCTCCCGGCGCCGTGAAGATGTCTGCTTCTCCTCCTGCGCCAGCCGTGCCTGCTTCTGCTCGAGCCACGCCGAGTAGTTCCCCTCGAACGGGTATCCACGACCCTGGTCGAGCTCGAGAATCCAGCCGGCCACATTGTCGAGAAAGTACCGGTCGTGGGTCACCGCGAGCACGGATCCCTGGTATTCGGCCAGGAAACGCTCCAGCCACGCAACCGACTCGGCGTCGAGGTGGTTGGTGGGCTCGTCGAGGAGCAGCAGATCAGGCGATGAAAGGAGCAGACGACAGAGAGCAACCCGGCGGCGCTCCCCACCGGAGAGCTTCCCGACGTCGGCATCGGACGGGGGGACCCGGAGAGCGTCCATGGCGATCGCAACGTTGCGGTCGAGATCCCACGCACCGGCGGCCTCGATCTTCTTCTCCAGGTCCGCTTGTTGCTCGCCCAGCTGGTCGTAATCGGCGTCAGGGTCGGCCCAGGCGGCCAGTACCTGGTTGTACTTGTCGATCAGTGACTGAGTCTGAGCAACGCCGTCCATGATGTTCCCCAGGACGTCCTTGTCGGGGTCGAGGGCCGGCTCCTGCTCGAGCAAGCCGACCGAGAAGCCGGGTAACAGCTTCGCCTCGCCGGTGAAGGCGTCGTCTCGACCGGCCATGATTCGCAGCAGGGTTGATTTTCCGGCTCCGTTGTGGCCGAGCACGCCGATCTTGGCGCCGTAGAAGAACGACAGCGAGATGTCGCGCAGGATGTCACGGTTCGGTGGGACGTGCTTCGAGCACTTGTACATCTGATAGATGAAATCCGGCATGGGTGACACCGAGGCTAGCCAGGCCTCCTGCGTTCCATGTCGGAGGGGCGATGTCCTGGGCTTTGCCGGGTCCCCGGGTACATTGTCCCGGGTGAGACACCTGACCATCGTGGGGCTGATCGCGGCCCTGGCGGTGTTGCCCGGGATGCCGGCGAGTGCCACCGAGCACGGCCTGCTGGTCGCGGCCAACACCGTGTACACACTTGGACCCGACGCGGTCGCAGTCGAAGTCCAGATGAGTCTCACGAACACCCTGCCTGACCGCGAGGAGGCAGGTGTGACATTCCAGTACTTCTTCGACAAGGTCTCCTTGCCGCTCCCGGCGGCTGCCGCGAACATCCGCGCCACGAGTGCGACCGGTCGCAGACTGGCGGTCTCGACGGAGCCGGTGTCCGACCAACTGATGGCCGTGACCATCGATCTCCCCTCATTGTTGCTGTACTCCCAACGCCAGGAGATCAGTCTGACCTTCGACCTCAGAGGCTCGGAGCCGCGATCGGAGGCGCAGATCAGGGTCAACGAGGCATATGCATGGTTCGTGGCCTGGGCCTACGGAGATCCCGGACGCTCCTCGGTGGCCGTGAGGGTGCCGTCGGACTACGAGGTCGAATGGATCGGCGGTCCGGCGTTCGTCGAGGAGGGACCCGACGGGTTTCAGCTGGGAGTTGGCGGAATCGAGAATCCCGACGAGTGGTATCTGGCGGTGTCGGCCCGGATCGACGACAAGCTCGAGTCGAGCATCATCCCCTTCGACTCCGGTGCAGTCGAGGTGCGGCGGTGGCCGGGAGACGAGGAATGGTCTGCGTTCATGGACTCGACGGTTCGCAGCTCGTTCCCGCGTCTGGTCGAGATGATCGGCCAACCCTGGCCGGATCGGCGAATCGAGGTCGTCGAGTCCTACACCCCGACTATCTACGGCTATGCCGGCTGGTATCTCCCTGACGCCGGGCGAATCGAGGTCGGCGAGGAACTCGATGCCCACGTGATCCTGCATGAGGCTGCCCACGTCTGGTTCAACACGTCCTTGTTCGACGCCCGCTGGATCAACGAGGGCCTCGCCGAGGAATTCGCCCTCCAGGCCCGGCTGGACTCGGGGCTTGCCGGCCCCAATCCGCCCCGGAGCGTCGGTCCGGAGGGGAAACAGGCACTCAACCGGTGGGAGGTGCCGCGGTTCGATCGCGAGGGCGTTGGGGATGAGGAGTTCTACGGCTACGAGGCGTCCTGGCTCGTGACTCACGAGTTGGTGGCCGAGATCGGCACCGAAGGGATGGCGGCTGTGATCGCGGCCGCTCTATCCGACGAGATCGCGTATCAAGGTGACGGCGAAGTGGAATCGGTCGAGCCCGAAGACGATTGGCGGCGGTACCTCGATCTCCTCCAGGAAGTCGGGGGATCGGAGCGGGCCGAGGAGATATTCCGAGAGTACGTCGTCACCAGGCTCGAGGAGGAGACGCTGGACGATCGGGCTGTGGCGCGTCTCGAGTACGGCCAGATCGAGTCGCTGGCCGGAGATTGGTCGCTGCCGATGGCCATCCGCCGGCCGATGAGCGACTGGGATTTCGCGGCGGCCCGGACGGCGATCGCTCAGGCGACCGCCCTGTTGGAACTGCGGGACGAGATCGACGCACTGGCGGCGAGTCTGGAATTGGACGAGCCGGATCTCGAACGGTCGTTCGAGTCGTCAGAAACGCTCAACGAGGTCGCGGTGAAGATGCGTTCCCAGGAGATGGCGTTGGATGCGGTGGCCGCAGCGCACGGGCGCTTCAACCAGCCCCGAACCCTCATGGAGAGAATCGGTCTGGTTGGAGTGGATGTCACCGACGATCTCGACCAGGCCGGGGTCGCGTTCGAGGCGAACGACATGGAGCAGGCCGAACGTTCTGCGGGTGCCGTCATTGCCGTGCTCGATCGGGCCGACGACGATGGTGCGAACCGCGCCGCCGCGGCATTCGGGGGAGCTGCCCTGGTCGCCGGCGCAGGGTTTGGGCTCGTGTGGCGGCGGCGTCAGGCGGGATCGACCACCCAGACGTTCTCTTCGCCCAGCGACTGACGGAACCCCTCGACGGTCTTCTGGATCGGACCCGATTCCCCGTTCCAGACGATCACAGCCTCATGCACCGCTTTCCGTACCCATCCGTCCCGGCGGGTCATGGCAGCCGCCATCTGCGGCCTGGAGGCCGGCGTTTGGCTTTGCCGGGTCACGACTGCGGCGGCACCCGCCAGCAGGTCGCGGAAATGCCGGCGGGTCTGTACGGGCCAAGCCGCATCGAAGTCGGGAAACGCCAGAACCACACCATAGGGGATGCCGAGTTGGGCAGCGATCTCGGCTCCGATCGTTTCGGCCCCGAGGGTCAGTCCGGTCACGACGTTCAGGTCGGGATGCATCTCCGATTTGGCCGTGAGGATGTGAGTGAGCTTGCTGCGGACCCGGTCGGTGATGGGGTTCTCCACGAACCCGCCCAGATCCTGGCTTCGATGGCCGCCAACCCAGATCCGATGGCCCGGAGGCAGCCCGTCGCTTGGGCTTGCTGCGGGATCGGCGGCCGGACTCGCGGTGCGAGACAGTCTTTCGACCTCGGTCACCGCCAACCGGTCGGCTTCGTCGTTCCATCGGTTTCCCGAGTGACCCTTCACCCAGCGGAATGTGATGTCGCCGTTGCGATAGGCGTCGATGATCGGTTCCCAGAGATCTCGGTTCGCCACCGGCTTCTTCTGGCTGTTGACCCATCCCCTTCGCAACCAGCCTTCCCACCAGCGGTCGCGAAAGCAGTTCACCAGGTAGGTGGAGTCGCTCACGATGTCGAGCGGACCATCGAGAGCACGGATTGCCTCGAGAGCGGCGGTGAGCTCCATCCTCTGGTTGGTTGTGTGCGGCTCGCCACCGGAGCCGTGTTTGCCCTCCGGGACCACCCATGCCCAGCCGCCCGGGCCGGGGTTGCCGGAACATGCCCCATCCGTGTAGACGACCGTACGTACGGGGGCTGAAGGGGAGTGGCTCACGGCGGGCATCTTGGCAGGCACCTCCGGGGACGCCGAATATTGTGCCGTACTTCCGTGCCGGACACTCTCGATGGAGGTCTGGCATCATTCGACGATGGAACGCAATGCCAACTGGTACCCCGATCCCACCCGCCGTCACGAGTTGCGGTATTGGGACGGAGGACAATGGACCGAGCATGTCTCCGATCGGGGGTCGACAGCGATCGACCCGGTCGACTCTCTAGATCGCTTCGATGCGGCGCTGACCGTCGATGATGGTTCCGACCCCGACCGGATCAGGCGCCAGGTGAGTGGCGGCGGCTACTCCGGAGCCGGTATCGAAGCGGTGTCGACGGGTGGCGGGACCGTGTTCACCGAGCGCGTCCTCGTCGTCAATCAGAAGGCCAAGCTGCTCGAGCTGGCGGCCCAGTACGGGGTGTTCGACGCCGAGGGAAACCAGCTCGCAACCGTGAACCAGACCGGTCAGACTGCGTTGCGGAAGGCGATCCGTCTCCTCTCGGACCTCGACCAGTACTTGACGCACCATTACGAGCTGCGCGACCGCCAGGGGTCGCTCGTGCTGTCCCTCACACGCCCCCGAAAGATCCTGAAGTCCAGCATCATCGTCACCGGTCCCGACGGTGCCGAGATCGGTCGGATCGCCCAGGAGAACGTGATCGGCAAGATCAACTTCGGCCTGTTCGCCGGAAGCACTCGGGTCGGAGCGATCAAGGCGGAGAACTGGCGGGCGTGGAACTTCCGGATCGAAGACGCCTCCGGTCGTGAGGTGGCGAGGATCACCAAGACGTTCGAGGGAGTGCTCAAGACGATGTTCACGACCGCGGACAACTACGTCGTGCAGATTCACGACGACGTGCCACAGCCGCTGCTATCGCTCGTGGTGGCGGCTGCCGTATCGGTCGACACCGCTCTCAAGCAGGACGAACGTGGATTCAACTGATCCATCCGCCTTTCCGCCCCGTGGATGAAGTCCGATGCCCGAACTTCCCGACATCGAGGTCTACCTCGAAGCGCTCGAGCGCCGGATCCGGGGTGAGACGCTCCGTCGGTTTCGAGTGGCTTCGCCGGCGGTGCTCCGCACGTTCGATCCGCCGTTCGCCTCGATCGAGGGACGCCGGGTCGAGGATCTACGTCGGATCGGGAAACGAATCGTCTGGGAACTCGAAGGTGGGTTGCACGTCGTCGTACATCTGATGATCGCCGGTCGTCTCAAATGGACGGACAAGCCGGGGGCGCCGGTGCCTCGAAAGGTTGGGCTGGCGGGCTGGGACTTCGATGAAGGGACACTCATCCTGACCGAACAGGGGACGAAGAAGAGGGCCGGGATCTGGATCTTCCCCGACGGAGCGAGCGCCGACCAAGAGGACCGTGGCGGGATCGAACCGCTCACCGCCGACATCGCCAGCTTCTCAGAAGCCTTGACCGCTGAGAACCGCACCCTCAAACGGGCACTGACGGACCCGCGGATCTTCAGCGGCATCGGGAATTCCTACTCGGACGAGATCCTGTGGGAGGCCGGACTCTCACCGGTCAAGCGCACCCGCCAGCTGCTCCCGGAGGAGATCGAACGGTTACACGCCGCCACCCGGCAGACGCTGGTCGCCTGGACCGAGAAGCTCCGCGCCGCGGTGGGTGACGATTGGCCGACGAAGGTCACCGCCTTCCAGCCCGAGATGGCAGTGCACGGAAAGTTCGGCGAGCCGTGTCCCCGGTGCGGGACTCCGGTGCAGCGAATCGTGTACGCGTCCAACGAGACCAACTACTGCCCGGGGTGTCAGTCCGACGGGAAACTCTGGGCGGACCGCTCGCTGTCTCGGTTGTTGGGCGAAGACTGGCCGAAGACCCTGGAGGAGTTGGAGGAACTGAAACGGGGGTGAGGCCTCG
>JBFHRE010000109.1:0-8016 GCA_041591895.1 Acidimicrobiia bacterium | reverse complement strand
TGTCGAGACGCTCACCGACCACAGGTCCGCCAGCATCGCATCGTGATCGGTCATCGGCTGGAGACCGGGAGCATCCACACCCGGTGCCAGCGGCAATCGATCCGGTCCCATCTCGGCCAGTGCCCCGGCCGCCCACAGTCCCTCTCTCCGACCCAGCCCCACCGATTCGAGCGCCCCGGCGGCAGCCAGCGCCTCGAGGGCATCGACAGGCAACCCTGTCCGGTGCACGAGATCCTTGGCATCGCCGAACGGTCCCGCCACCATCCGGGCAGCCTCGATCCGCGAGATCTCGGTGGTACCGAGGTTTCGGACATATCGAAGACCCATACGCATCGCCACCGCCGACCGGAAGGGGTCCTCCAGGGCCCCGCGCCCTCGTACCCAGGCCCCACCCAGATACCGGGCAACATCGGAGGGGTCGGCGTCATGAGGCTCGATGGTGCAATCGTGCCAAGAGGCGTTCACGTCCGGTCCGAACACCACGACACCATGCCGCTGAGCATCTTGAACCAGGGTGTTGGGGCTGTAGAACCCCATCGGTTGAGCGTTCAGGAGCCCGGCGAGATACTCGGCCGGATAGTGATAGCGCAGCCAGGCGGACATGTAGACGATGTAGGCGAAACTGACGGAATGACTCTCGGGGAAACCGAAGCTGGCGAACCCCTGGAGCTTTTCCCAGATCTCGTCGGCCGCCCCGCCGATCACACCCTTGCCCTCCATCCCGGCATAGACCTCCGCCCTCAACTTCTCCATCGCCTCTGCCGAGCGTTTGTGGGTCATCGCCGACCTCAGCCGGTCGGACTGGCCGCCGTCGAACCCTGCACACACTCGTGCGAGTTCCATCAACTGCTCCTGGAAGATCGGCACGCCGAGCGTCTTGGCGAGGATGGGCTCGGTCGACGGATGCGGATAGCTCACCGCCTCCTCCTTGTTGCGTCGCCTCAGATAAGGGTGGACCGACTGACCCTGGATCGGCCCGGGGCGAATCAAGGCAACTTCGACCGCGAGGTCATAGAAGGTGGTCGGTTTCATCTTCGGGAGCGTCGCCATCTGAGCTCGCGACTCCACCTGGAACAGGCCCACCGTGTCGGCGGCCGTGAGCTGGCGATAGATGGCCGGCTCCTGAGGCAGGCCGGCCAGGTCGATCTCGATTCCGTGGCTCTCTTCGATGAGATCGGTGGCGAGATGCAAGGCGTTGAGCATCCCCAATCCGAGCAGATCGAACTTCACGATCCCGATCGCGGCGCAATCGTCCTTGTCCCACTGGAGGACCGTACGACCCTCCATCCTCCCCCACTCGATCGGCACCACCTGATGCAGAGGGCGGTCGGCGATCACCACCCCTCCCGAGTGGATCCCCAGATGACGGGGAAATCCGTCCAGCCGCCAGCAGACGTCGTAGATCAGGTCGGCGGTGAGACCGTGCGGGAGCGGGGCCTCGAGGCGCAGCTTCTTGGGGTCACGGGTGTCGACGTACCTGGACAGTCCGTCTACCTGGGCCTGGGACATCCCGAAGACCTTCCCGACATCTCTCACCACCGATCGAGCCCGATACGTGACGACATTCGCCACCATGGCGGCCCGCTCGCGTCCGTACCGGCGGTAGCAGTACTGGATGACCTCCTCCCGTCGGTCGGCCTCTAGATCGAGATCGATGTCCGGCGGTCTGCCGCGTTCCTCCGACAGGAAGCGCTCGAACGGGAGACCCAGACGGATCGGATCGACCCGGGTCAGGCCGATGCACCGGCAAACGGCGGAGTCGGCCCCCGACCCCCTGATCTGACAGTAGATGTCCTGGGCCCGGGCATAGTCCACGATGTCCTTCACGACGAGGAAGTACCCGGGAAAACCCAACCGATCGATGATGTCGAGTTCGTGCTCGAGCCTCGCCCTCGCCCCCGGCTCGATGCCTCCCTCCCCCACCCCCGGATAGCCGCTCCGAGCGCCCTCGAAGGTCAGATGACGCAGATACTCCATCTCAGAGCGAAAGTGGCCCGGCATGGGAAACGGAGGGAGCCGGGGGGCAACCAGTTTCAAGTCGAATGCCAGTCTCCTCCCCAGCGCCGCCGCCCTGGCAACCACACCTGGATAGCGAACGAAACGGCGAGCCATCTCGTCGGGTGACTTGAGAAATCGCTCGTCTGTGGCCGACCGGTAGCCATCGGCACCCGCCAGGTCCCGACGTCCTGCCACGGCCGCCAGCACGTCGGCCAGATCGGCGTCCGAGCGCCGGGCATGGTGGACCTGGTTGGTCGCGACTGCAGACAGATCGAGGCGGCGGGCAACCTCCCACAACCCGTCGTTCCGGAGGTCGTCGTCGGGTAGCCCGTGGTGCCACAGCTCGACGAGCAACCTCGGCCCGAACAGCTCCTTGAGGCGGACGGCCTCCCGGAGCGCCCCTTCGAGGTCGTCCCGCTGGATCGCTCGCGGGATCGCGCCCTGCCAGCATCCGGTCAGGCAGTAGACATCCGGTTCACCCGCAAGATCCTGCAGGCCACTCCAGGCATGTATGGCCCGGTCTTTCTCACCTCTCAGCTGCCCGGCCGACACAAACCGCGAGATCGCCGAATAGGCGACCGGCGAGCCTGCCAGGAGAACCAGGTGATCTGCCAGATGCTGATCGGGGGTCTTCGACCCGTGGGCGCGAACCGTCCGGCCCCTCCGCTTGCCTTCCCCGGCCTGAAGATCCTTCTCGGCGGCCATCCGGGCGACATCCCATTGCCCGGCAGCCTCGAACGGATCGTCGGGCTCGTCGTCGAGATCCCCGTCCCTCGCTCCATCTCCCGGTGGGTCGATCCCGATCTCCACCCCATAGACCACCGGCATACCGTGGTCGACCGCCGCTTGCATCACCTTGACCGCTCCGTAGAAGCCGTCGTGGTCGGTCACCGCCAGAGCGTCATACCCGAGCTCTGTTGCGACCGCGACCAGGTCCTCAGGATGGGAGGCACCATCGAGAAACGAGAAATTGGTGTGACAGTGCAGTTCGGCATACCGGGGGGTCTCGGACACCTTCGTCATCATATCGAACACCTGTTCGATCGTCCAGGAGAGTTCAACCCCGATTCTCACGAGGCCCCTGGCTCTTTGCCGTCCGAAGTAGCCTGCAACGATGCCATCGGTGATCGTCGTCGGAGCCGGAGTCGCCGGATTGACGGCCGCCTCCCGACTGACGGCCGAAGGATGGGATGTCCTGGTGCTGGAGGGTCGCGACCGGATCGGTGGTCGCACGTTCACCCGGGATCTCGGCGGTGCCAGAGTCGACCTGGGTGGATCCTGGATACATGGACCGTTCGGAAATCCGCTCATGGATGAGATCGACCGGGCCGGTCTCCCCCACTTCAACGACGGTTCTTGGGGAAGCGGCATGGCCGTATTCACCGCCGGACGTGGTTGGGCTCACCCGGCCGAGACCGCTTCCGTCGTTGCGGTGGCCGCCGATTTCGACTACTCGGAGGCAGCCGCTGCAGTCGGGCCGACCGCCGACCTGGCCACCGGGGTCGAGTGGTATCTGAACGATCGCCGGGTACGCGGCTTCGAAGCCGAACTGCTCGACTTCCGGCTCAAGTGGATGGAGGGTGCGCTCAATGTCGGCGGGTTGCCACAGACTGTGTCCTTGGGCGGCAACGCCCGCTATCTGCTCCATGCCGGCGGCAATCGCCGGATCGTCGGGGGGTACGGCCAACTGGTCGACTGGCTCGCCAAGGGACTCGACATCCAGACCGGCTGCACGGTCGAACGGGTGCTGGAAGTCGGCACCGGCATCCAGGTCGACTGGGCCGGCGGCGAGGCCACCGCCGATGCGGTCGTGGTGGCAGTGCCGCTCGGTGTCCTCCACCAGCACAAGATCTCGCTTCCTGCTCTCGAGGTCCGATCGTCGGCCCTGGCGGCGGTCACCATGGGAGGGCTGGAGAAGGTGATACTGGTGTTCGAGGAACGGTTCTGGCCGGCCGACGTGAGACGATTGACCTACGTGTCGCCCGGTCGGCGCTTTCCGGCGTGGGTCGACGTTTCCGACCCGGATGGCCGTCCTGCGCTGGTCGCGTTCCACAACCCCGCTTCGGTCACATCGAGCCTGCCGACCGACCCGGAAGAGCGGAAGGCCGCCGCCCTCGAAGTTCTCATGGAAATGGTGCCCGACGCTCCCGACCCCCTCGCCTGGACCTCGACCGACTGGCGGTCGGACCCGTACTCTTTCGGGTCGTACTCGTATCCGCTGGCGGGTCACGACCCCTACGCCGTCGACGCCCTCGCCGAGCCGCTCACCCCCAGAATCGTGCTGGCGGGAGAGCACACCCGCCCGGACAGCTTCGGAACGGTCCACGGAGCCCATCTGTCGGGCTTGGACGCAGCCCAACGACTGCGCGAGTCGGCCGGCGGCTACCGTGCCTCGCCATGAGCATGATCACCAAGACCGTTCGCCTGTCCGGAGGTTCGGCTCGCAGCATCGAGGACGCCGTCCGAACCGTTCTCGCCCGGGCGGCGACCACCATCGACGAGATCACCGAGTTCACCGTGGTTTCGGTGCGGGGCAGCGTTGACGACTCGGGGGTGCCGACCGAGTTCGTGGTCACCCTCGACGTCACCTTCTCGGTGAAGGAGTCGATCCACGGGTGAGCCTGCCCGAGACCACACGGCTCGGCCACGGTATCTCGGTGATTCCTCTCCCCTTGCCTTTCGCCTCGCCCGCCTGGGTCAACGCGTATGTCCTCGAGACTACGGAGGGTCTGCTGCTCATCGATTGTGGCGTCGACTGGGAACCCGGACGCGACCGACTCGGCGCGGGACTCGCCGACCTCGGTCTGGCCGACCGGCCGATTCATACCCTTGTCGTGAGTCATCTCCATCCCGACCACGTGGGGATGGCACCACGCCTGGTGGCCGAGACCGGCTGCCGCCTCGTCCTCCATCGAAACTCACTGGCGGGCATCGAGGTCTACAACGACACGCCGGGCCTCGCGACCTGGACCGAGGCGTTTGCGATACGACATGGCGTTCCCGATTCGTTGCAAGGCCCATTCTCCGCGCTGTTCCGGCCCGACTGGATGCCACTCCTGCAGGCTCCGAGCGACGTCGTGAACGACGGAGATCTGATCAGCCTTGGTTCCGGCCGTCACCTCGAGGTGCTCCACACTCCCGGACATGAGCACGCCCACATCTGTCTCCGGGATTCCCTCACCGGGATTCTCTTCTCGGGCGACCACATCCTCCCCAAGATCACTCCCGTCATCATGTGGGATCGGACCGATCTGGACGTGCTCGGCCTCTATCTCGACTCGGTCGCCCGACTGGCGGAACTGAAGATCGGCCTGACCTATCCCGCCCATGGGGTCATCGTCGAACGGGGGTCACAACGCGCCGAACAGATCGCACTTCATCACGACCGGCGGCTGTCCACCATGGAGGGCATCCTCGAGGCCGGCCCGATGACTGCGTGGCAGGTGATGGGCCACGCTTTCCGGCCCCACCTCACGACTCTCGAGCAACGCCTCGCTCTGCGCGAAACCGTATCCCACCTCGAGCACCTGCGACTCGACGAGAGGATCCTTCGCTTCGAGAGTGACGCTACCGCCTGGTATCGAATGCCCTGACCGTCGATCCTCTCGGACGCCGGCTGGGGTGGGGTGGATCAACCTGATACAACTCCTCCGACATGGCCATCATCCAACCCGACCCCTCCGGGCTCGCCCTCGCCGCCGATCACATCACCGCCGGCGGACTCGTGGCGTTCCCGACCGAGACCGTCTACGGGCTGGGCGCGGATGCGTTCTCCCCTCCGGCTGTCGCCCGGATCTTCGCGGCCAAAGAGAGGCCTCACTTCGACCCCTTGATCGTGCATGTCGACGGCCCCTCGATGGCAGGCGAGGTGGCAGCCGAGATCGACGACACCGCAGCGGCGATGATCGAGCGCTGGTGGCCAGGCCCGCTCACGCTGGTGCTTCCGAAGCGGCCGCGCGTCCCGGGCATCGTCACATCCGGACTCGAAACGGTGGGAGTCCGGATGCCGAATCACCCGATTGCCCTGTCACTCATCACGTTGGCGGGCACGCCGATCGCCGCCCCGAGCGCCAATCCGTTCGGGCGGCTCTCCCCGACCCGAGCGGAGCATGTCGATCGGCTGCTGGGAGAGCGAGTCGATGTGATCCTGGACGGCGGGCCCACCCATCACGGCGTGGAATCGACGATCGTGGCGGTGGGCGGGACGGTCCGGATCCTCCGACACGGCGCTGTCACTCAGGAAATGCTCACCGAAGCCGGCTTCCATCCGGTCGTCGACCCCGGGGACGGTCCGGTGACTCCCGGTTCACTCGACGACCATTACGCCCCAGCCACCCCGCTCACGATCGCTCCGCCGGATGAATGCCCGGACCGCGGCCGGGCCGCAGCTCTCACGTTCCAGTCAGCCGCCAAGGGCTTCGCGGCTGCCAGGGTCCTCTCGCCGTCGGGTGACCTGATCGAAGCCGCCGCCAACCTCTTCGAAGCGCTCCACGACCTCGACTCGGCAGGCACCTCGGCGATCTACGCCGAACCGGTTCCCGAGATCGGCATCGGTCGGGCGATCATGGATCGGCTCCGGCGGGCATCGCGCCGGTAGAATCCGCCGCCGGGGCCTTGTCGCCTCGCGCCGTCGTCAGGATCCACTCAGTGCGCTTTCTCAACGATCAACACCCCACCCATGACCTCACATATTCCGACGTGTTTCTCGTCCCGTCGATGACCGACCTCGGGAGCAGGATGCACGTCGATCTCACCACCCCCGACGGCATCGGCACCACCATCCCCGTGGTGGTGGCAAACATGACCGCCGTCTCGGGGCGCCGGATGGCGGAGACGATTGCCCGGCGGGGCGGGCTGGCGGTCCTCCCCCAGGACATCCCGGTACAGGCCGTTGCCGACATGACCGCCGCCGTCAAGCGGGCAGATCTGGTTCTGGAGACGCCGATCACGCTTGGTCCCGGCGACACGATCAACACAGCCATGGATCTCATACACAAACGCGCCCATGGGGCGGTGATCGTGATCGACGACGAGGGGCGACCGGTGGGAATCTTCACCGAGTCGGACGGGGAGGGTTTCGACCGATTCAGTCCCCTCGACCGGGTGATGTCGACGAACCCGATCACGATTGCGACATCGTCGGATCCTCGCGGCCTGTTCGACGCCCTCGGGGAACGCCGCCTCCATTTCGCCCCGGTCATCGACGTCGACGGGCGGTTGCTGGGAGCCATCACGGAGCGAGGCACCCTCCGCTCGACCCTCTACGAGCCGGCGACCGACACCTCGGGGCGTCTCCTGGTCGCGGCCGCGGTCGGCATCAACGGCGACGTTGCCGAGTCGGTCAAGGAACTCATCGCCAACGACGTGGATGTGATCGTCGTCGACACCGCCCACGGCCATCAGCGGAAGATGCTCGAAGCCCTCGACGCAATCCGGACGGTGGCCGGGTCGGTGCCGGTCGTGGCCGGCAATGTGGTCACCCGCGAAGGCACCCGGGACCTCATCGCCGCCGGGGCCGACATCGTCAAGGTCGGGGTTGGACCAGGCGCGATGTGCACCACCCGGATGATGACTGCAGTCGGCCGGCCTCAGTTCTCGGCGGTGGTCGAGTGCGCCGAGGAAGCACGACGGCACGGGAAACACATCTGGGCAGACGGCGGTGTGCGCCATCCGCGCGACGTGGCGCTCGCTCTCGCGGCTGGAGCCGCCAACGTGATGATCGGATCGTGGTTCGCCGGAACCTACGAATCGGCCGCGGACACGCTCCGCGATCCGGATGGGCGCCTGTACAAGGAGAACTACGGCATGGCGTCGGCCCGGGCAGTCACCAACCGCACCCGGGGTGAGTCGCGGTTCGAGAGGGCTCGCAAGGAGATGTTCGACGAGGGTATCTCTGCGTCCCGCATGTACCTCGATCCCCGGACCCCGAGCGTCGAGGACATCCTCGACCGCATCGTGGCCGGCGTTCGCTCTTCATGTACCTACGCCGGAGCATCGAATCTCGACGAGTTCTTCGAG
>JBFHRE010000108.1:0-8200 GCA_041591895.1 Acidimicrobiia bacterium | reverse complement strand
GGTCGCAGCGGTAGTCGCCGGTCAGATCTCGAGCGC
The DNA here is from genome assembly GCA_041591895.1 of Acidimicrobiia bacterium. GTDB lineage: Bacteria > Actinomycetota > Acidimicrobiia > Spongiisociales > ZC4RG35 > JBFHRE01. Next base: position 8,164 of record JBFHRE010000108.1, on the reverse strand, counting down.
GGCCAGGATCTCGCCAGTCGGGGCGTCGGAACCGCCGGCCGGCTCGACGGTCAGACCGACCACCTGACCGGGACGCGGATCGCCTTCCAGGAACATGATGACCCTGCCGTCCTCGTTCGGAACGAAGAGCCCGGCCGGTACCGGACCCTCCTCGCCGATCAGCCACAGCTCGTAGGTCTGATCGGGCTCGACCGGTGGGAGACTTTCTGCCACCAGTGCTGCCGTTCGCCGCTCGGCCGAGAACACCACCTCCACCGAGATCGGCCCGGTCTGCGAGATGGTCTGCACGTCCCTTGCCGCAAGCAGGTCGTCGAGGCGCTCCTGCGGAGTCGTGCGGACCAATCCCACACCGAAGACGAACGCGACGATCGCGGCTACCGCGGCGAACGCGACCACCGGCCTCCGTCGACGCAGCGGCACCACAACGGGGTCCCGGTCGAGGTTGTCGAGCACGGACCGACGCAGCTCGGCGGGTGCCGGCTCGGCCACCGACGCCGCCAAGACATCCACTCCCTTCGACAGGACGCCGATTTCTACACGACACGGTTCACAACCGTCGAGATGTGCCTCGAATCGCTTTGCCTCCTCCTCGTCGAGAGCACCCAGCACGTAGAACGCGGCCAAGTCGTGAATGTCATTCATCTCGACCCGCCTCCATTGCGCCGGCCAGCTTCAACAGGCCATCCCTGATCCTGGTCTTGACGGTCCCCAACGGGACCCCGAGGGAGTTCGCCACCTCCCGGTGGGTCTGACCCCGAAAGAAGGCGAGGTCGATCGCTTCTCGCTGCGGCTCCGTCAGGCCGTCTAGTGCGGCCGAAACCTGGCGCCGTTCATAGGAGTCGACTACCTGTTCGCCGACCGGATCCATCGATTCGGGCGGTGGGCGCTCCTGATCCTCTCTTCGCCTCGACGCCGACACGGACCGAACGACATCAATTGCTCGCCGCCTGGTCATGACCGCCACCCAGCCCATACCTGAGCCGCGGGCGGGGTCGAACCGATCGGCGGTACGCCAGATTTCCAGCATCACCTCCTGGGCGACCTCCATCGCCAGGTCCGCATCGAGGACCACTCTTCGAGCGAGACCGAACACGACATCGGAGATGGCGTCGTAGAGGCGCTCGAAAGAGATCCGATCGCCCTTCGCCACACCGGAAAGCAGTTCCTCGATCGCGACATTCGGTGTAGGAATGCAGCGGAGGCTAGCCCGGGTCCTTGTTCGGGCACGCTCCGACCCAGGGGGCAGGCAGGTGAGCATCGCATACCGTTCGGAACCGTCCGGCCTACGGATTGGCTCCGCATCACGCGGCCGGTTGGGGAACGGAGTTGGGCAGCTCCCCACACACCTCGATCGCCAGCCGGACGAAGTGCTCAACGGCCGGCGATCGGGTTCGGCCGGCCCGCATCGCCAGGGCGATCATTCGGGGAGGGATCGGCGGATCCAACTCGTGGATCTCGATGCCGGGGTCGTTGAAGTCCACAGCGAGCACCGGCATGACCGCATGCCCCATGCCTGCTCGAACCATCGCCTGAACCGCACCATTGTCGTTCGACCGGAAGACGAAGTTGGGTCTCACCCCGGCCCGGGCGAGACCGGATTCGATCCTGGTCTGACAGGCGTCGTTGGGTTGCTGCCCGATGAGCGGGGTCTTGCTGAGCTGGGCGATGGCTACCGGGCGACGGGGCCCCTCGGACTTTGGTGTCACCAGCACGAAGGGGTCCTCGCACAGTTCGATCACTTCGAACCGGGCGTCGTGAACGGGGGCGACGGTGAATGTGAGATCGAGGTCTCCGGTGGCGAGTCGCTCGAGCATATGGCTGTCGTCATGCTCCTCGAATGGCCGGATGTCCACGTCAGGACGCTCCCGACGCATGCGGCCGGCCACCGCCGGCAGGACCTTCACCGAGACGCTCTGGTACACGCCAACGATCAACGAGCCCGAGATTCCGTTGCGATGACCCTCCAGATCCGCTTCGGCCGCCTCCATGTGCTCGAGGATGTGATCGGCATGCCGAAGCAACAGGCGGCCTGCGGAGGTGAGTTCGACCGGCTTTGGCCCGCCCGGACGATCGAACACGGCCATCCCCACTGCTCGCTCGAGCGCCGCGATCTGCTGAGAAACCGCCGACTGGGTGTACCCGAGGCGGTCGGCGGCCCGACCGAACGAGCCCTCCTCGGCGACGGCTCGCAGAGCATGGAGATGGCGGAGATCGACGTCGTTCCAGGACATGATCCCAGTGTAGCTGTTCATCAGCCCAACTTATGAATAACCCCAGAAGACATTGTTGGACATGATGAACGATCTGTCGTACCTTGGCGCTCAAGGAGACACCATGCACATCACTACCCGCTTTCTCGACGACCTAGCCCACGCCATCAACGAGCACGGATTCGGGCCGATTCAGTCGGACCTCGAGATCCTCGCCGAACTCGCCGTGCGCCATGACGCAGGAGCATTCCTGGCCGGCATCCTGACCGACCCCGCCGAGCCCGATGTGGTCCGCGCCCGCGCGTTCGCCCGCATCTCGTCGGCCCTCAGGGCGCTACCGGCGACGATGACCACCGCCGCCTGACCAGCCCGGAGCTCCCTCCTCTGCTCTGAGCGATCGAGCCCCCGTCCCCGCGACGGGGGCTCGATGTCATTCGATGATCTCCAAACACCGGATCGGTGGGAGGCCGGCAAACGCAACTGCCCAGGTGTCCCCTTCGTCGTCAGAGCGATAGACGACTCCGGCGCGATCGCCGATCACCACCACACCGTCGTGGGCCGCCAGGCAGTGGGTGTCGATGTTCGTCGTGAACCATTCGGGAAGGCCATCGCCGCACCTGGAGAATCGGCGGCCGGCGGCATCGGTCCGGTAGACCGCCGACCGTGCACCACCCGGCCCGGTCGAGACGCTGACGAATATGTGCCGGGCCGCGCGCGCGACCGCCCGGCAATACGAGGCGTGAAGCCCATCACTCGTGAAGCGCCATCCGTCGCCCTCCATCCATCCAAATCCCCAAGCCGAGGCCACGTAGGCCACTCCGGGAGCGCTGGGATGGGCCGCCACCTGATGGACATCCGCAGAGATGTCCATCGTGGACTGCCAGGAGGCGCCTCCATCCGTCGATCTCACCACGCCGCCCACGTGGACGTTCACGAGTAGGTCGCCTTCCACCCCAACTGCCATGGAACGCACGTCCGGTGGTCCTCCCCATGGCGTGTGCCAATCGTTCCGGTCGGGGGCGTTGTCGAATGCCTCGTGGCGTACCGCCGTTCCCTCCACCAGCCTGAACAGTCGCGCCTCCGGACCCCCGAGCCACAACTCGTCGCCGGCGGGCAACACACAGTTGAGTTCGACTCCGGTCTCGAGCACTGCTCCGACAGATCCGGCGCCGAGAGCTACGAGGCCACCACCGTCGAGCAGGGCCCAGCCTCCAGAGCCGTTTCGAGAGAGGTTCACGACCGAACGACCTTCGAACGCCGTCCGCTCACCATCAACGAACAGGCCGTCGTCGGTGCCGATCACGATCATCATCCCCGACCCTACGCCGCCGGTCAGGTCTGTTCCACCAGGCGTCGAGCGAGCGTCCCCAGCATTCCGACCGCAGCGGCCGGCCGCTCGTCAAGGATCGACAGAAGGTCGGCCTTGCCCAGCGTGAGCCCCTCCATCCCCTGATCGCCGGCGTGGACGTCGGCCGAGCGCGGACCACCACCCAGAAGGGCGAGTTCCCCGACATGATCGCCTTCTCCGTAGGTGTTGATCACGTAGCGGGAGTCACCGCCGAGTTTGCTCACCACCGCCGACCCACGAACGATGAGAAGCATCTCGTCACCCGGTTCGCCGTCGCGGAAGATCAAGGATCCCCGATCGAAGTGGACCTCGGAGAGGTTCCGGGCGATCAGTTCCAGATCTTCGGGGTCGAGGTCGGCGAACATCGGGACTCGCTGCAAGGCGAGCACCCGCTCGACGGTCCCCAGTGTGTCGAGGCGGTCGGCGGTCATGTGTACAAAGCTTGGCACAGCCTCACGAACCAGGGGGGAGCGGTCCTCGCGGGCCCGGTGGGACAGTTCCTCCAAGTCGTCCTCGATCCTCTCCACCATGCATCGGACGGCGAGGGCCCGGATCCATGGGTCGAAATCGTCGGCGAGCGTCCGGAGGATGCGCGGGTCCGCCTCAGAGCCGCCACCGTCTTCGAGGAGCGGAAGCAGGACCAGGGCGATCGATCGCTCACCGATCGATTCGAGGGCTTCGAGTGCCTGGCCACGGGTCTCAGGGTCGTTGGAACGAATGCCTCGCTCCACGACCGCCATCATCGGCCGACTCTCGGCGGTGGTGGTTGCGAGAAGCACCCAATCGACCAACCGCGCCGACCTCCGCTCCAGCATTCTCACGAGGAACCGGCCGGTCGAGGCCGTCCCGTCGAGCGGGATCGCCGCCGCCGCCGAACGCAGGTAGGCGGCCCGCCGAGCTTCACGGCCGGCCCACTCGGCCAGACCGGCGTCGAAACCGGTGACGGCGACCAGGGCACGGAGGGCGGAGTCGGAGGCGCTGACCGACCCCATCTCCAGAACCTCCAGCAGCAATCCATGGCCTTCCTCGGTGCCGGCGAGCGCCCGGGCCGCGGCATGCCGCACCCGGGGAGAGGCGTCGTCGAGCGCTGCAACCAAGACAGACGGGTCGGATGCCACGGCCGGGTGGTTCGATGCAGCCACCCGGACCCGGCTCGACGAATGGGCGAGCAGCGGTACCGGATCCACCAGCGTCGACCTGGCTGCCGTGCGGGCGCTCTCCTCCAGCAAGACGACGAGTCCTCTTTCGGTCCCTTCGTGCAGCGCAGCCTGTACCGCGGCCCTGGCGTGCTCTCCGCCGACCAGCAACGCCGCCGCGGTGCGGACCCTGAGGTCCGAGTCGACCAGCGCCGCCTCCGCCTCGCCGCTTCGACCGTCGGCTTCCAGATATCGAATCGCCCGAAGTCGAACCTCGGGGTCCGGGTCCGCCAGGGCGCCGGCGACATGATTTCCGATGCGATCGGGGTCGATGACACACATCGAGTCGAATGCCGCTGCTCTGACGACCGGGCTGTCGTCGTGCATGAATCGTTCGATGCGACCCGCATCCCCGCCCGAGATCCGGGAAAGGCCGGTGACCGCCACCGCACGAGCCTCGGGTCGCTGATCGTCGAGATGCGATTCGAGCACCCGCCGGGTAACCGCATCGACAGGTGTCACCACTCCAGCCGCGGGAACGTTGAACACACCCACGAGACCCCGTCTGACTGCCGTCACGATCGCGGCAACGTACGCCGAACGCATCCGCAGCACCAGGGCAGTCGCACCGGCGGCGAGGATCAGGCCTCCGGTGAACCGCACCGAGGCTGGGAAAAATGCTCCTCCGACCAGCAAGATCAACCCGGAGGCCATGGTGCCGAGCTGGGAGGGGACGGCTGTGATGAACGCCATCACCTGTCCGCGGCGTTCGCCGGTCAGGACGTTGAAGAACGCGGTGAACGCCGTTCCACCGATCGCGTTCACCGCTACCCATTGCAGCGCCCGAACCGTGGCGGCGGCGGCCAGATCGAAGTCGACCAGCCACCAGGAGAAGCCGACGAGGTACACGACCGGCACCGCGAGGAACGACAGCACCACCCCGAACCGGGCGAACAGCCGGTTCGTGATCAACAGAGAGACGAGGAACGTGGCGGCCGTGGCGGCCGACGAGAACAACCCGAGGAACCCGGCCATCTCGGCCTCGGATTCGAAGGAGTTGGCGACGGCGTCACTGAACGGGAACACCACCAGGAACCAGAGCAACGACGTCGCGAATGCCACCCAAGCAGTCATCTGCATCAGGGGCGTCCGGCGAACGACGTCGAATCCCGCCCGGAGTTCCTCACCGGCCGCACGAGGCCGGCTCTCCTCGACGTGGAAGAGGGGCCGGCATGCTCTGATCCCGGCCGCCCCCGCCACGAGCAGACTCGCCTGGACGAGCAACACCGAGGCAGTTCCGATCGTAGAAGCCAGCGGACCGGTGAGCAGGTTTCCGACCACGCCGCCACCGACCCCGGCGGTGGCGAAGAGCGGAAACAGCCGCTTCGCCTGCCGTGTCGTGCAGGCGGCGCCGGCCGCGTTCCAGGCGACAGTGAACGTCAGCATGATGATGACCTGGTTCACGACCCAGATCACGGCGTACACCGGCCGCGCATCGACGAGGGTTATGGCCAGCCATCCGAGTGCCGGGACCGCCGCCGATCCTGCGGCCACCATCCACAACCAGGACCGCACTCCGCGCACCGCGAGCCCGGTGGCGTGCAGCACAGTGACCACCATCACCGCCGGGCCAGACAGCAGAATCATCACGGGCAGTCGCTCGACCCCGAATCGAGAGAAGAACAGCGCGTCCGCCGTGTTGGCGCCCAGACCCTGGCTGGACTGGATCACCGCGAAGATCGCTGCGAGTCTCAAGGCAAGTCGTTTCTCGGCCGGCTGGACCTTGAGGGACTTGAGCAGGCGGTCGATTGCTTTCGAACCTGCGCTCTCGGGACGAGCAGGACCGCCCCCCTGGGCGGAATCCGGTTGCTGCTCTGCCTCCGCCGGCATGTGGTCGCCTGACTTCGTCGCCCACCGAAGCTACACGCTCAACGCCCTTCCCGCCCCTACCGGTTCATTGGGTGCCCTCGCGGGCGGCATTGCGCACGAAGTCGGCCAGTGACCGATCGCCCCGAATGATGAGTCGGCCCATCGAACCCCGCCCCCACAACCACAGGTCCATGGCATCAGGCGGTCCCTCGATAGAGATTTCAGGCTCGGACACGTCCACCCCGAGTCGGATCACCGCGGAGTCGTAAGTGATGCCGGAATCGGGACTGGTCCCGAGCAGCCGACCCATTTCGAAGGCCCAGGCCCGCCGACCCGAGCGGATCTCGCCCTTTCGGCCGATCCGCTCGAAGACCCCCCAATCCGGGATGTCCGAGGCGTCGAGCATCACCGTCAACACTTCGTCGATCCCATCGACGGCCAGGTCGGGGTCGATCGGCGAGATCGAGCCGACAACCGACTCGGCGTCGACTCTGTGGATCAAGGCCTCATGTGCCTGTCGCCGCAGAACCCACGCAGCGGTCCCGCCGAGCCCGCTCCAACTCCACATCGGCTCATCCGGGTCCGTGTCGCCAAGCGCCGCAACGAGCCGCGCCGATTCCCGTTCGAAGGCGACAGCCAGCTGCGCAGGGTCGGGTCGGACCGGGTCATCCACCAACTCCGGATCGGACAGTCGGCGCTCGACGATCGAGGCCCAGAAGTGCTGGACCTCGGTCAAATGCCAGACGAGGTCGGCTCCGGTCCAACCCGGACAGGTTGCCACTGCGGCATCGAGGTCCATCGCCCGGGCTGCTCGCAGAAATGTCTCCGACTCGGTCCGCAGGCACGCCAACAGGTCCATCCGACCAGCCTACGCGGCGCCCGGTCTTCGTTCCCGAGCGCCCGACAACCAAGGGTGGTTGCGGGACGACACCAGGACGGTGATGGCCACGTGGGTTGGCCGCCCGGCTACGGTTGTCGGGGGGAAAGAAAGGTCAGTGACCATGTCCGGCCGCGTCGTCGTGGTTGCAAACAGACTTCCCGTTCGCAGGGTGGATGACGGCTGGGAGACCAGCCCGGGTGGCCTGGTGTCCGCCATGGCTCCGATCCTCCGCGAACGCGCCGGCAGCTGGGTGGGGTGGTCCGGCGACGCAGGCGAACACGCCCCATTCGATCACGACGGCATCCACCAGGTTCCGGTCCCGCTCTCGGACCGAGAAGTGGATGACTTCTATCTCGGGTTCTCCAACGGAACGATCTGGCCGCTGTATCACGACGCCATTCGGACACCCGAGTTCCATCGCCACTGGTGGCGTCCATACGTCGAGGTCAACCGGCGGTTCGCCGAGCGCGCCGCCTCGGTCTTGGAGCCTGGGGACATCGCCTGGGTCCACGACTACCAGCTGCAGCTGGTCCCGGCCATGCTTCGCGAGCTCCGACCCGATGCCCGGATCGGGTTCTTCTTGCACATCCCCTTTCCTCCGGTGGAACTGTTCGCCCGGATGCCTTGGCGTACCCAGATCATCGAAGGCCTCCTCGGAGCAGACCTGGTCGGCTTCCAGACGCGTCTCGGGCGCCACAACTTCGGGCGAGCAACCCGCCGC
>JBFHRE010000107.1:0-8203 GCA_041591895.1 Acidimicrobiia bacterium | reverse complement strand
GCTCTTCTTCGGTCGAGCCGACCAGTGCCAGCGTGCTGCCCTCACCACCGGTGATGACGTTGGAGACCTTGTCGAAGTATCCGGCACCGACCTCGCGCTGGTGACGGGTGGCCGAGTACCCGAACTCCTCCATGGCGAACTCGTGCTGCTGGAGGTCGACGTAGGCGCTCATCCCCCGTTCGGCATAGCCGCGCGCCAGGTCGAACATCGTGGCGTTGAGGGCATGGAAGCCCGCCAGGGTGATGAACTGGAATCGGTATCCGAGCGATCCGAGTTCCTTCTGGAAGCGGGCGATGGCGGCATCGTCGAGATGCGCCTTCCAGTTGAAGCTCGGGGAGCAGTTGTAGGCCAGCATCTTGCCCGGGAAGCGAGCATGGATCGCCTCGGCGAAGGCCGCCGCCTCGTCGAGGTCGGGATGGGATGTCTCGCACCAGATGAGGTCTGAGTAGGGGGCGTAGGCGAGCCCCCGGGCGATCGCCTGATCGAGGCCCGCTCGGACCCGGAAGAAGCCCTCAGGTGTGCGTTCGCCAGTACAGAAGTCCTGATCCCGCGCATCCACGTCCGATGTGAGGAGGTTGGCCCCGTTGGCGTCGGTGCGGGCCACGATCAGTGTGGGAACGTCCATGACGTCGGCGGCCAGCCGGGCCGAGGTGAGAGTCCTGATGTGCTGGCTGGTCGGAACCAGGACCTTCCCACCCATGTGCCCGCACTTCTTCTCGGCGGCGAGCTGATCCTCGAAGTGGACACCGGCTGCGCCGGCCTCGATGAAGGACTTGGTCAGCTCGTAGACGTTGAGCGCCCCTCCGAACCCCGCCTCGCCGTCGGCGACGATCGGGACGAACCAGTCGATCGAGTCGTCTCCCTCGGCCCAGTGGATCTGGTCTGCGCGGCGGAGGGCGTTGTTGATCCTCCGCACCAATGCCGGCGCCGAGTTGGCCGGGTACAGCGACTGATCCGGGTACACCTGCTCGCCGAGGTTGGCGTCACCGGCGACCTGCCAGCCCGACAGGTAGATGGCCTGGAGGCCGGCCTTGACCATCTGCACCGCCTGGCCTCCGGACATGGCGCCCAGAGCATGGATGTATTCGTGGCTCTGCAGCAGGTCCCACAAGCGCTCGCTCATCTGCTCGGCGACGGTGTGGCGCTCCCGCAGGCTCCCGCGAAGGGCGACGACGTCGTCAGCCGAGTAGTTGCGCGTGATCCCTTCCCAGCGGGGGTTCTCCCCCCAGCGACGCTGGAGTTCGGCTGCTTCCTGGTTGCGGTCCATGTCTCTCTCCTCGTCAGTCGATCATCTCGTAGGCGGGCAGGGTCAAAAACTCGACGAAGTCGGGGCCGAGGGCCACCTCCTCGAACACCTTGGCGGCGCCGAGTGCGTGGGGGTTCCCGGATAGGGACTCGGTCTGGGCGCGGACCAGGGCACGCACCCGGTCCTCAGTGATCGGCTCGCCGTCCTCGGTGCGGGCCCCGTGCCGCACCCACTGCCAGATCTGCGAACGTGAGATCTCGGCGGTGGCCACGTCTTCCATCAGGTTGTCGATCCCGGCGGCTCCGGTCCCCGACAACCAGGCCGCCAGGTATCTGAGACCGACCGAGACATTGGCCTCGAGCCCGGCAGAAGTGATGCCGGCACCTTCGATCGAAACATCGACCAGGTCGGAGGCGGTGACCTCGACGTCATCTCTGAGACGCTCGATCTGATTGGGCCGGTCCCCGAGCACGGCGTCGAACTCTTCCCGGGCAACCTCCACCAGGTCAGGATGGGCAACCCAGGTGCCGTCGCATCCCTGACCCGCCTCCCTGCGCTTGTCGAGGCGAACCTTCTCCAGCGCATGAGCGGTCACTTCGGGGTCTCGGCGGTTCGGGATGAACGCCGACATGCCTCCGATGGCAGGAGCGCCCCGCTTGTGACACGTGGCCACCTGCAGCTCCGTGTATGCCTTCATGAACGGAACCGTCATGGTGATCTGGCTCCGGTCCGGAAGCACGAAGTCGGGCCGCTCGCGGAACTTCTTGATGACCGAGAACAGATAGTCCCAGCGGCCGGCGTTGAGACCGGCCGAGTGATCCCGCAGTTCGAACAGGATCTCGTCCATCTCGAAGGCGGCGAGGACGGTCTCGATCAGAACGGTGGCCTTGATCGTGCCGATCGGGAACCCCAGCACATCCTGGGCCCGGACGAAGACCTCGTTCCACAGTCGGGCCTCCTGGCGGCTCTCCAGCTTCGGCAGGTAGAGGTAGGGCCCCGAGCCGGCCTTGATCGCCTCCCGGGCGCTCCAGAACATGTAGAGCCCGAAGTCGAACAAAGACGCCGACATCCTCCTGCCGTCGACGAGGACGTGCTTCTCCTCGAGATGCCAACCCCGCGGGCGGACCATGAGGGTGGCGGGCTCCGGTCCCAGCTCATAGATCTTCTCGCCGCTCTCGAAGCGAAGCGTCCGGCGGTACGCCTCGATCAGGTTCGCCTGACCGTCGAGGAGATTCGACCAGGTCGGCGTGTTGGCATCCTCGAAGTCGGCCATGAACACCCGGGCACCCGAATTGAGGGCGTTGATGACCATCTTGGCGTCGGTCGGTCCCGTGATCTCGACTCTCCGGTCCGCCAGGTCGGCGGGCAGGGCCGCGATCTTCCAGGCTGACTCCCGAATCGCACGCGTCTCGGTCGGAAAACCCGGCACGGCGCCGGCATCGAGCATTCGCTGCCGCCGGACCCGATCGGTGAGCAACTGCCGCCGGGCGTCGCCGAATTCGGTCTCGAGCAGCACCAGGAAGTCGAGCGCTTCGAGAGTCAACAGCGGGTGACCCGTACCTCTGATCTCGATTCCCATCTTGGACCTCCGATCGCGAACCAGGAGGATTCTTCACGCCCTTAACCGGAAGTCGGTCGGTTTTACCTGATAAGATCAGCCGATCTTTCGGTTTTCAGGAAGGAACAGGGAATGGAACTGGACCCGGTGGTCTTCGGGCACCGCCTGCGACACTTTCGCCAGCAGCGAGGACTCACTCTCGATCAGTTGGGTGAGCTCGTGGGCAGGCAGGCGCCGTACCTATCGCTTCTAGAAAACGGCAAGCGCGAGGCGAAGCTCACCATGATTGCCGCCCTTGCCCGGGCGCTGGACATCTCCGCTGCCGACCTGATGGCCGCCGAAGCCCCCAGCAGGCGAGCCGAACTGGAAATCAGACTCGGGCGTGCGCAGGAGCATCCGCTCTACGCCGGTCTCGGCCTCCCTGTGATGAAGCCGAGCTCACGAATGCCGGACGAGGTCCTGACCCACCTCCTGGCGCTCTTCGACGAACTGGTGGCGGTCCGCGGTCAGCCGATGGAGGATGAGGCCGGGCTTCGGAACGCCAATGCCCAGGTCGCCGAGTGGCTCCGGGTCCGCCACGGATATCTGGACCGGGTTGAGAACGTGGCCCGATCTGTCCTCGAGGATGTCGAGTATGGCGGGGCCGGCCCGGTCACGAGCCGGAACCTGATCGACATCGCAGACCGGTTCGGCTACCAGGTGCGGGCAGTCGACGAGATGCCACCCAACGTCCGCTCGATCGTGGACACGACGCGAAAGTTCGTGCTGGTGGCTCAACGCAACGAACTTCGAACCCGCCAGGCGCGCAAGGCGATCCTCCAGACCGTCGGGTCGATTGCACTGGACCACGAACCTCCGGCCGACCCGTTGCAGACACTCACGCAGCGCCTCGAGTCCGCCTACTTCGCCGCCGCGGTCCTGGTTCCCGAGTCGGCCGCGGTTCCCGCCTTGCGTTCGGCACGGAACGACCGGGATCTCTCGGTCGGCGACCTGAAAGAGCAGTTCTACGTCTCCTACGAGATGGCAGCCCAGCGCTTCACGAACCTGACGTCACGCCATTTCGGGATCGAGACCCACTTTCTCAGGGTCTCACCCGACGGGATCGTGTGGAAGGCGACCGTGCTCGACGACCTCCCCCTTCGCGCCGACGTCTACGGCGGCTACGAGGGCCAGCGACTGTGCCAGAAGTTCGGCGCCCGGGCGGCTTTGAGGTCCCCGGACCGCTTCGACATCCACTGCCAGTTCACCGACACCCCGGCCGGGTCCTACTGGTGCGCAACCCAGGTGGCGATGGACCAGGAGAGCCACACGTTCACGACCGGCGTGCGCTACGAGGACGCCCGGGCTTTCAGGGGACGGCGCACTTCGAGGCAGGTGACGTCGACCTGTCCGGCATCCGGATGCTGTCGCAGCGAGGCCCCCGACGACGTGATCGTCCACCGTCGGATGCAGGGCTCTCTGATCGCCACCCTGGCCCCCCATGCGGCTGATCCGGACGAGGTGACCGACCGGGTGGCCGCCGAACGAGCCAAGGACAACCCTTCCTCGGGCGCCGACAGCCGATAATGTGTTGCGAGGAGGAAACGGCAGGAGGAGAACAGCGTGTCGTTGTATCACGGTCGCCTGAAGATGCCCGGAGAGTCGGGCCACGGTCTTGGTGTTCTGATCGACCTGACCGACGAGCGCATGACAGTGACCGCCGGTCCGACCGAAATCGGAGACTGGGAGCGGTCCGCTCTGCTGATCAACGCCCAGCAGGACGGCTTCCACATGCGGGTGGAGGGCGAAGAGGTGATCCTCGACGTCACCAATGACGCCCATTTCGCGGTGGAACTGGGGCTCATGTCCGCTCCCCCACTGCTGCGCCGCAAGATGGCGGCGATCATGAGGGAGGAGTAGGCGGCCGTAGGCCGCCGCTTCCAGCTTCCGGTCGCCAGCTTCCAGTCGCCGGCTTCCAGTCGCCGGCTTCCGGACACCAGCTCATAGCAGCCGCATCTCAGCAGTCCCATGACCTGAAGTCCGTCGCCTGCCAGGGATCCACGGTTTAGGTTCGGAGGCAGCCCGCGATCCGCGACGGCTTATATCACGCTATCTCTTCCCTCCCCCTCGAGCGAAGCGAGTTTGGGGGAGGTGGCCCCAACAGGTTTGATTGGGGGCCGGAGGGGGCAGCCCGCGATCCGCGCCTGCGACTCGCGACTGGTTCGCCAGCCCCCCTCCCGGCCCTACCTATCGGCTGGGCCGGACTCCCCCAACGTCCCTCCCTCCGTTCGCTCCTGGGGGGAGAAAAAGATCAGCTTCCGGCCACCGGCTTCCGGCTCATAACCGCGTCAAGCCGTATCCGGCCCGGGCTCACTGAGCTTGCCGGCCGGAACTCGTTGACGACGCTCTTGGTTGGCGGCTGGAAGCCGGCAGCTGGTGGCAATTTTCCGGCTGGCGGCTGGCAGCCGTTAGCTGGCAGCTGCACGGCTTCAGCCGTTCAACACCGGGATGATCTCGCTCCCGTAGGCGTCCAGGGTGCCTTCCTGATTGTCGTGCATCAGATAGATGCCGAACTGGTCCACACCCATCTCCTTCAGCAGCGACAGCTTCTCGAGGTGGGCCGACACCGGACCGAGCACGCAGAACCGATCGATCACGTCGTCGGGCACGAACTCGGTGTCGGGATTGCCCGCCCGACCGTGGTGGTCGTAGTCGTACCCCTCCCGCCGCTTGATGTAGTCCGACAGCACCTTTGGCACCATCGACTCGTCCTCCCCGTACCGCTTGACGAGATCGTGGACGTGGTTGCCGACCATCCCTCCGAACCAGCGCAACTGGTCGCGCTGGGACTCGATGTTGTCTCCCACGTACGCCGGTGCGACCACGCAGATCGAGATCGAGTCGGGGTCGCGCCCAGTATCGGATGCGGCGGATCTCACCGCCGCCATCGTCCACTCGAGGATCTGCGGGTCCGCCAACTGGAGGATGAACCCGTCGGCATGCCGGCCGGCCGCCTCCAGCGCCTTGGGTCCGTACCCGGCCGCCCACATCGGCAGATCCCACCCCGTTTCGATCCAGGGGATGCGGAGCTTCTTGCCCGAGTAGTCGACCTCTCCCCCGGCTACCAGAGTCTTGATGACCTCCATCGACTCGACCATCGTCGCCAGGGTGGTGGGCTGCTTGCCGATATAGCGGAGGGCGGAGTCGCCTCGGCCCATCCCGCAGATCGTCCGGCCGTCGAACATCTCGTCGAGGGTGGCGAACAACGAGGCGAGCACGGTCCAGTCCCGGGTGCCGGGGTTCGTCACCATCGGCCCGACCACCATCCGCTCGGTGGCCGCCAGGATCTGTGAAAAGATCACGAACGGCTCCTGCCACAGGACGTGGGAGTCGAAGGCCCAGCCGTACCCGAACCCGTTGTCCTCGGCACGCTTGGCGAGTTCCACCACCCGACGTGCGGGCGGATCGGTTTGGAGAACGACGCCGAAGTCCATCGCCATCACCCGTGTTGCGGGAAGCCGAGATCCACCCCGCGGTGGATCGGGTCGGGCCAGCGGGTGATGACGACTTTCTGCCTGGTGTAGAAGTGGATTCCTTCAGGGCCGTAGATGCCATGCGACCCGAAGATCGAGTCCTTCCAGCCGCCGAAGCTGTGGAAGCTCAGTGGGACCGGGATGGGGACGTTGACGCCCACCATCCCCACCTGAATCTCGTTCTGGAACTTGCGGGCCGCTCCACCGTCGTTGGTGAACACCGCGGTCCCGTTCCCGTACGGGTTGTCGTTGATCATCTTGATGGCGTCTTCGTAGTGCTCGCTCCGCACCACCGAGAGCACCGGACCAAAGATCTCGTTCTTGTAGATCTCCATCGACGGCGTGACGTTGTCGAACAGTGTCGGACCGACGAAGAAGCCTTCCTCGTGGCCCTCCACCTTCAGAGACCGCCCGTCGGAGAGGAGGGTCGCTCCCTCCTTCTCTCCCTGGTCGATGAAGCCGACCACCCGGTCACGATGTTCCCCTGTGACCAGCGGGCCCATCTCGGCTCCCGGTTCCAGCCCCGGGGCCACCGAGAGCTTGCCGATGCGTTCCTGGATCTTGGGGATCAACCGGTCGGCGGCGTCGCCCACGGTCACCACCACCGAGATCGCCATGCACCGTTCCCCCGCCGAGCCATAACCGGCCGACACCGCGGCGTCGGCGGCCAGATCCATGTCGGCGTCGGGGAGCACGATCATGTGGTTCTTGGCGCCGCCAAGCGCCTGCACCCGCTTGCCGTGCTTGGTGCCGGTTTCGTAGACGTAGCGAGCGATGGGTGTGGAGCCCACGAAGGAAACCGCAGAGATGTCGGGGTGGGTGAGAATCCGATCCACCGCCACCTTGTCGCCGTGGACGACGTTGAGAACCCCGGCCGGCAGCCCTGCCTCGGAGAACAACTCGGCCGCCAGCAGCGGAGCCGACGGGTCTTTCTCCGACGGCTTGAGCACGAAGGTGTTCCCACACGCGATGGCCATGGGGTACATCCACATCGGAACCATCGCCGGAAAGTTGAACGGGGTGATCCCCGCCACCACCCCGAGCGGTTGGCGAACCGTCAGTGTGTCCACACCCGTCGACACCTGTTCCGAGAAATCACCCTTGAGCAACTGTGGGATTCCGCAGGCGAACTCGATGACCTCGAGCCCCCGCTGAACCTCCCCCAGGGCGTCGTCGAACGTCTTCCCGTGCTCCATCGTGAGCACCTTGGCGATGTCCTCGCGGTGGCGGTCGACCAGGTCCCGGAAGGCGAACATCACCCGCTGACGGCGGACCACCGGGGCGTCCCGCCACTCGGGGAATGCGGCCTTGGCGGAGGCGACCGCCTGGTCGACCAGGGCCACGTCGGCGAACGCAACTTCTTCCTGCACTGCCCCTGTCGCCGGGTCGAAGATCTTGCCGGTCCGCTCGGGTGTGCCCTCCCAGCGGGCACCGTCGATCCAATGGGTGATCATGTTCTCGTCCTCAGATCAGGTACTGATTCGTGTCTCGCTTCAGGTACGCGCCGTCGCCTGGCGACCCATGGTAGGAGCCATCCTCGACGAGCACCCGGCCCCGGCTGAGGACGGTCTCGATCTTGCCCTCGACCTCTTTGCCCTCGTAGCACGAGTAGTCGACGTTCATGTGGTTGACCTCCACCGACATCGTCGTGGTCGTGTTGGGGTCGAAGATGAACATGTCGGCGTCGGATCCGACGGCGATGGTTCCCTTCTTGGGGTACATGCCGAACATCTTGGCCGGGGTGGCAGAGCAAACCTCGACGAAGCGCTCCAGGCTCAGGTGCCCTTCGGCAACCGCTCCGTGGTAGATCAGGCGCATCCGCTCCTCGACGCCGGGAAGCCCGTTGGGGATCTTGGTGAAGTCGCCCTCGCCGAGCCGCTTCTGGGT
>JBFHRE010000106.1:0-8214 GCA_041591895.1 Acidimicrobiia bacterium | reverse complement strand
GCTCTCGATGCCCTGGATCGGGCTCGATCCGTTCATCTTCACGGTCCATCATCTCGACCGGTACCCCGAAGGAAACGAGGCGCAAGGACCCGACGGACTCCTCACCGGTCGTCAACTCGGCGCCGACTTCTCGTACCGAGACGGCTGGAGCATGTACCACGGGATCCAGGTGCCCGGATTCCCCCAGCATCCCCACCGCGGATTCGAGACCGTCACCGTGGTCCGGCAGGGGTACGTCGACCATTCCGACTCCCTCGGTGCCACCGCCCGCTATGGCCAGGGCGACACCCAGTGGCTCACCACCGGATCGGGGATTCAGCATTCGGAGATGTTCCCGCTGATCGAATCCGACCGCGGCAACATCCTCGAGTTGTTCCAGATCTGGCTCAACCTCCCCCCCGAGTCGAAGATGGTCCCGGCTCATTTCGGGATGCTGTGGAGCGAGGAGATCCCGACGATCATGGCCCAGGGCGGGGCGGTCACCATCGACGTCATCGCTGGGACTCTCGACGGGAATGTCGCCCCCGCTCCTCCCCCGAACTCATGGGCGTCTCAGCCCGGGTCGGACATGGCCATCTGGCTGATCCGGCTCGCGGCCGGTGCTCGATGGGACCTGCCTGCCGCTCCGTCCGGGGTGAACCGGATGTTGCACTTGTTCCTGGGATCGGACGTATCGGTGGGGGGCGCCCGGATCTCAGCCTCGACCGGTGTTCGACTCCGTGACAACGTGACGACTCCGATCGTCAATCACGGTGAACCGGCCGAGTTTCTCCTTCTCCAGGGCCGCCCGATCGGCGCTCCGGTCTATCAGATGGGCCCGTTCGTGATGAACACGCCCGAGGAGATCCAGACCGCGCTCGACGACTACCGCCGCACCGGCTTCGGAGGCTGGCCGTGGTCGAGCCGGGAGCCGGTTCACGCTCGAACCCAGGGCCGGTTCGCGATTCACGCCGATGGACGGGTCGAGCATCGCGACCGGATCTCGGCCGACACGGTCACCCCGGACTAGATCC
This sequence comes from Acidimicrobiia bacterium, assembly GCA_041591895.1. Lineage (GTDB taxonomy): Bacteria > Actinomycetota > Acidimicrobiia > Spongiisociales > ZC4RG35 > JBFHRE01. The sequence goes on along the minus strand of JBFHRE010000106.1, from coordinate 7,201 downwards.
AGTTCCCGGCCACCAGCCACCAGCTCCCGGCTTCCAGCCACCGGCTCCCGGCTACCGGCTGCCGGCCGATAACCCATCCACCCGAGGTCGCTAGCTCGCAGCACAATACTTAGGTATCCTAACGATATGGAGAGCACGTGAGCTCCTCGATCGGGGACCTGTTCCCGTTTGGTGACGCCGACGACGCCCTCATGCGCGCCTCAGCCGCCTATCCCGGGCTTCCGGTCGGCGACATGCGAGCGGCGCTCGACCTGGGAAGCTCGGTCGTCGGGTTTCTGGAGAGTCTCGCTCGTCCGCTCGCCGAGGCCGGGTTGTCGCCGGCGCGGTGGCGCCTTCTGGTGGCACTCATGTTCCAGGCCGACCCGGGGGGTGCTTCGATCGGCGAGCTGGCCGGCCACCTTCGGGTTCGGGAGCCGACCATCACCGCAACCGTCGACAGGGCGGAACGTGACGGGCTGGTCGAGCGCCGGCGCGATCTGAACGACCAGAGGGTGGTGCGGGTCGTGCCTACGGCTGCGGGCCGCCAGAAGCTGACCGAGGTGGCACCGGGGGTAACGGGTCGCATGCTGGCCATATCCCGGAGCCTGGGCGGAGAAGCTGCAATCAGACGGCTCGCCGAGCGGCTACGACAGGCGGCCGCGGCAGCTGCCGGTGCCCCTGACATCGCGCTGACCGCAACGAGTGACCTGGGAGGAAGCCTGTGAATCGCATCGGAAGTGCCATCGTCCGACACCCGCATCGGATCCTCGGGATCACGGCCCTGATCACACTGCTGTCGGTCATCTCCCTATTTCGGATCTCGTTCAATGCCGACGTCTCTTCGTTCATCACCGAGGGCAACGAACGGGGAGAAGCATTCGCCGCACTTCAAGACAAGTACGCCACCAAGGACCCGGTCAACGTCGTCGTGTCTCTTCCGGACCGCTCCCGGTTCTCGGACCGTGAACCGCTGGTGGCCCTGGCCGCGTTTCGGGACCAGCTCTCGACGCTCGACGGGGTGGCCGAGGTGGCGGCCCTGATTCCAGCGATCAACCCGCTCGACGGCAGCGCCATCACCCCCGAGTTCCTGGCCTCGGCTCCGGACATGCTGCTCCAGGCCGTTACCAGCGGCCCCCTTTCCGACCTGATGTTGAGCCCGGACGGCAGGCACACGCTGCTGCTCGTGGTCCCCGAAGGCGACGGGATCGATGTCGCCCGATCCATCCCCGAGCTCGAGCCGCCGGCGGGCGCCGAGGTGACCGTGTCGGGCAACCCCGCCGTATACGCCTCAGTGATCGACGTGCTGTCGCTGTTCCTGCTCCTGATCCCCCCGGTGGTGATGGTCCTACTCGTCGCCACCTTCTACGCCAACGTGGGCGACCGGCGGCTGAGCCTGCTGGCGCTGGTTCCCGCGCTGCTCGGCTCACTGTGGACCTTCGGCCTGCTGTCCCTCCTCGGACGGGAGATCGACATCGTGACGGTCATCGTGCCGATCTTCGTCCTTGTGATGGGCTCCGCGGACGGCCTGCATTTCGTGACCCATTTCCAGGACGTTTCGCAGGAGTTGCCGGACCAGCGCGACAGGGTGGTGTCCACTCTGAGGGAGGTCGGGGTCCCGATGATCTTGACCACCATCTCCACCGCAGCCGGGTTTCTGTCACTTCTGGCAGCGGACATCCGGCCGATCCGACAGCTCGGGGTGTTTGCCGCCATCGGCGTCACCTTCGCCGGCATCATTTCGTTCTTTGCCCTGCCCGCCATCCTGACCCGGGTAGGTGTTCGGCGGGCCGCCCACCACGCCCTGCTCGGAGGCCGAGTCACCGTTGGACTGCGGTGGCTGGCAGTACGCCGGTGGACTGCCGTGTCTTTGGTCGGAATCGTGGTCGTGTTCGGAGCGGTGTTCATCCCGAAACTGACCATCGACTCCGACCCACTGTTCATGTTCGGCTCCGACCACGAAGTGCGTCAGGCCTTCGAGCGGACCGAGGACCTGTTCGGCGGGGCAACACCACTCGTCGGCGAGTTCGTCCTCGACCCGGCAGACCCTGGTGGCTCGTTGGAGGCTGCGCGACTGGCCTCGGACGAATTGGAGGCGCTGCCCGGCGTGAGGAAGGTCTTCTCGCTGGCAGATCTCGGGGCATCCGTTCCACCCGAGGCGATCGCGTCCGTGGACCTCCCGATCGGTGAGATGGTCTCCGACGACGGCCTCCGCTTCATGCTGCTTCCGGCCGACTATTCGCCGTCCGACCTGCGGGCGTGGCTCGACCATGTCGAGAACAGCGACGAGATCCGGGTCCTGACCGGGGTACCTGTCCTGTGGGACGAGATGGCCCGTCTCATCCTGCGGGCTCAGATCGGATCGGTCATCGCGGCGTTGGTCCTGGTTGCGCTCATGCTCTGGTTCACCTACAGGCGGTTGCGTCCGACTCTGGTGGCCATGATCCCGCTGCTCCTCACCATCGTGACTCTGCTCGGGTTCATCGCCGCCTCCGGCATCCAGCTCAACATGATCACCGCCGTGGTCTCTTCGATCGTCATCGGCGTAGGCATCGACTACGCCATCCACTTCGTCGCCGCCATCGATCACGCCCGTCCCGCAGGCCCCGGCTATGTGCTTCGAGCAATCGACCGGGCGGGTCGCCCGATCGTCGCCAACGCGCTCGGAATAGCGATAGCCCTCACCGCACTCCTGCTCTCGCCGCTCCGGCCCCATCACCACATCTCGGGGATCATGTGGGTCTCGATGACCGTGGCGGCCCTGGGAGCGCTGGTGGTGATCCCGGCTCTGCTGCCGCGAGAAGGCCTGGAAGGGACCTGACGCGACTCAGACCGAGGTGTGGTCGTCGACCAGGGTGTTGCCCCCGTCCACCACCATCAGTTGACCGGTGACATACGAGGCCCCAGGCGACGCCAAGAAGACAACCGCCGCTGCCACTTCGTCGGGAGTTCCTGCACGACCCGCCGGCGTGTGGATTCCCGCCTCGCGCTCGCCCGGCGGCGACGTGTCCGTTGCGATCCAGCCCGGACCCACGGCATTCACCGTCACGCCGTGCGACGCATATTCGACCGCCAGCGCCCGTGTGAGGCCCATCATCCCCGCCTTGCCGGCGGCGTAGGCAGCCTCACCGACCATCGCCACCACCGGCCCGGTGACGCTCGAGATGTTGACGATCCGGCCGTATCCGCGGGCGACCATCCCTGAGAGGACCGCCCGGCACGTGAAGAACGCGGTGGTGAGGTTGCGCTCGATCCCGTCTCGCCAGGCCTCGTCGGTCACCGCATCACTCGTTGCAGCCGTGGCTTCCATCCCCTGGGCGATCATCCCGGCGTTGTTGACGAGGATCGAGGTCGGCCCGAGTGCCGCCTCGGCGGAACGCACGAATTCATCCGCCTGGCTCGAGTCCGTGAGGTCTGCGATCCCGGCGTGAACCTCGACTCCTTGGGCTTCCAGCTCTCGAGCACGATCAAAGATCCGATCGGTCGTCGAGCAGATCGCCACCCGGGCTCCATTCGTTCCGAGCGCTCGGGCGATGGCCATCCCGATTCCTCCCGGTGCACCGGTGCCTGTCACGATTGCGGTCTGACCGTCGAGCATCAGGCGCGCAGCGTACCGGCGATGATCGCACCCCCCAGCACTTCGTCACCGGCGAAGAACGCAGCCGTCTGACCGGGGGCCACCCCGTGTTGGGCCGACTCGAACGTCACCCGACCCGCTTCGAGAATGGCCGGAACCGCCTCGCCGTGAGCCCGGTATTGCACCGACACCGGGCCTTCCACCGCCGCAGAAACGAATGTGACCTGCTCGAGCTCCACACCCACGACCGCCAGGTCATCGTGACGACCCAGGGTCACCGTTCTGGTTCGAGGGTCGACGTCGACCACATATCGAGGCTCGCCCAGCGCGATTCCCAGCCGCCGGCGCTGTCCGATCGTGAAGTTGGTGATTCCGTCGTGCCGGCCGAGATCGACACCATCGACGCCGACGAATCTGCCGGGCTCGACGGAGTCCGGCGCCTGCTCGACCAGGAACGTCCGGTAATCGCGCCGCCCGACGAAGCAGATGTCCATCGATTCGGGCTTGTGGGCGGTCCGCAGTCCCAGGCTCAAAGCGATCTCACGGGTCCGGGCCTTGTCGATCTCACCCACCGGAAACCGGATGCGGGAGAGTTGGGCCTGGCCGAGCATCGACAGCACGTAGCTCTGGTCCTTGCGGGGGTCTGTCCCGCGCAACAGCCGCCAGCGTTCGTCCTCGAACCGGGTGCGGGCGTAGTGCCCGGTGGCAACCACGTCACAGCCGAAGTCGGTGGCTTGGGCGAGCAGCCGGGAGAACTTGACTGTGCGGTTGCACTCGACACACGGATTCGGGGTGCGCCCGTGGAGGTAGTCGTCGACGAACCTCCCGATCACTCCCTGCGAGAAGTCCTCCGTGTAGTCGAGCACGTAATACGGAATGTCGAGCTGGGCGGCCACCCGGCGAGCGTCTTCGGCGTCGGAGACCGTGCAACACCCGGCGGTGGGAGCCTCACCATTGGGTCCCGACCAGAGCTTGAGCGTGACTCCGATCACCTCGTGGCCGGCCTCGATCATGAGGGCCGCGGCCACCGACGAGTCCACACCGCCCGACATCGCCACCAGGACCCGGCTCATGAGCCTGCCTGCCGTTCCAGCACCTCCACGATGCGTCGGGCGGCCTCTTCTGCCTCGGCGACGGTTGAGCTCCATCCGAACGAAAAGCGCAGGCACTCCCTGGCCTCGGCGGACGTCATTCCCATCGCCGACAGCACATGCGACACCGTGGCGGCCCCCGACGAACAGGCCGAGCCGGCCGAGGCAGCGATACCAACCCGATCGAGAAGAACCAGCAGCGTTTCGTTCCGGAGCCCGCCGAACCGCAGATGGCTGTGCTGAACCAACCGTGCCGTGTCCAGCGTGGGCGTCGTCACCCCCGCCAGCTTCGCCTCGAAGACGTCCCGGGCGGCGCCGACCTCAGACCGAAAACGCTCGCGGTCGGCGACCGCGGCCTCCATGGCCGCAACCATGCCCACGATCCCGGCGACGTTCAGGGTTCCGGATCTGCGGCCCAACTCCTGGCCTCCGCCGTGCACCAGCGGCTCGAGCGCCACGCCTTCGCGGACGTAGAGGAGCCCGACCCCCTTTGGGCCACCGAGCTTGTGGCCGGAGAGCGAGACCAGGTCGAGACCTGCCAGGTCGACCGACTGGGAAACAAACGACTGGACGGCATCGGTGTGCAGGGCCGTACGACCGGACATGGCCGTGCGAATCTCGCCCAGTGGCTGCAGCACTCCGGTCTCGTTGTTGGCAGCCATGACCGAGACGATCGCAGTGTCATCGCCCGCCACCCCCGCCACCCGATCGGGATCGACCCGACCCTGGGCATCGACCTCGAGGATCGCGAGCTTCGAGCCGAGACGTTCGCAGAATCTGGCCGCTTCGAGCACTGCCTCGTGTTCGACCGCCGTCGTGACGATGCCGCCGCCACCGAGCAGCGCCCGGCCCTTGACCGCCAGGTTGTCCGACTCGGTTCCGCCCCCGGTGAAGACGATCTCTCCCGGACTGCATCCGAGGATCGCCGACGCTCGCTCTCGTGCTTCCTCCACCGCGTTCTTGGCACGTCGGGACACCCCGTGGACGCCAGAGGGGTTGCCGAAGGTGTCGCCCAGGAATGGTTCCATCGCTGCCCTCGCCTGAGGGCGCATCGGGGAGGTGGCTGCATGATCGAGATAGATCATTCGAACAGTCTCGCAGGTCGCCCGAAACCCGAGAAGACCAACCTCAGGCCGATGCGGCGAGGTCGATCAGAATCCGAACCCCGAAACCGGTCCCACCCTTGGGGAGGTAGTGCTCGCCCTTGTCGAGATACGCAGGTCCGGCGATGTCGAGGTGGACCCAGGGCACCTCACCCACGAATTCCTGCAGGAGCTTCGCTGCGGCGATGGCGCCGCCGTAGCGACCGGCGCCCGTGTTCTTCATGTCGGCGATGTCGGAGTCGATCATGTACCGGTGATCGTCGGGCAAAGGCATCTGCCAGACCCGTTCGCCGGTGGAGGCCGCAGCTGCCAGAACCCCATCCACAGCCACTTGATCTCTCCCGAACACGCCGGCGATCTTGGGTCCGAGCCCAACCTTGCAGGCGCCGGTGAGCGTGGCCAGGTCCACGATCAGATCCGGTTCCGACTCGGCGGCCAGGGACAGCACATCGGCCAGCACCAGCCGGCCCTCGGCATCGGTGTTGAGGACCTCGATCGTCTTCCCATTGCGAGCCGTCAGCACGTCGCCCGGTCGCTGCGCCGAACCACTCGGCAGGTTCTCCGCGAACGCCGAGTACGACGTGACGTCGATCGGCAATCCGAGGCGGGCGATCGCGATCACCGCCGCAGCAACCGCCGCTCCGCCGGCCATGTCGTCCTTCATGGCCTCCATGAAATCGGCTGACTTCAGCGACAGGCCCCCTGAATCGAAAACGATCCCCTTGCCGACAAATGTCAACCGGGCCTTTGGACGGCGCCCCCGGTAGTGGATCTTCAGCATCGCGGGCGGACGCACCGACCCCTGGCCGACGCCGATCATGCCGCCCATCCGCTCCTCGGCCAGCCGGTCCACATCCCAGATCTCGACGCTGGCGCCGGCGGCCTCGGCGAGATCTGCCAGCCGCCGCGAGATCTCCATCGGAGACTTGGCCATTGCCGGCTCGTTCACCAGGTCCCTCGCCAGGTTGACGGCTTCGACATTGATCAGAGCCGAAGTGACGTCGGGAACCTTGCCACCGATCAGCTCGAGGACGAGTTCGGGACGTTCGGTGCGGTCGGACTTGTAAATGTCGAAGCGGTAGTCCGCCAGCCCGACCCCCTCGACCACCGCCTGCGCCGCCCCGTCGAGACCCACCTGGTGGAGCGTGGTCGCGACGATGTCGGCTCCTCCGACCGCCTTGCGACCGATGGCCGCGGCCTGGCGCAGTCCCTCGAGGTCGAGCTCGTCGCCCAGGCCGACGAACACCAGCCGCTTGCCCTCCGGACCGGGCAGAACGGCACATTGCCCGGACTTCCCTTCGAACTCGAAAGCGGCGAGCGCCGCAGCGTTGCCCCGGGAATGGCTGGTTGCCCCGGGAGCCGGCGTACGGCCCGCATACATACCGACGATCACTGCAGCGGCCTGCGAGCGGGCGGAGGTTTTCATCACTTCGACTTTCATGGCCGCAAGTCTG
>JBFHRE010000105.1:0-8257 GCA_041591895.1 Acidimicrobiia bacterium | reverse complement strand
GGAGATGGGTGTGCTGTCGCTGTCGTCGGGCCAGACCGAACTCGGCGAATGGAAGCTCTATCAAATCAGCATGTCCGAGCTCGACCAGTGGATCGTGCTCGGAGTCGACAACGAGAAGGTCTACCTCGACCTCACCGAACGAGCCCGGTTCATGGACGAGACCAAGACCTACCGGAAGGACGACAGCAAGAAGCGCCGGAGACGCGAAAAGGAACACCCGGCGTTCGTCAAGAACGACCCCGCCCCTCCCGCTCCCGAGCCCGTCGAGCAGAAACCCGCCGTCACGGAGCGCCTCAAGGGCGACGTGATCGAAGAGGCGGCCCCGCTGATCGACGAGGCCCGCAAGCTGCTCGATCTCCTGCCCAGGGGTTGGCCGCTGTGGGTCGGTGTCGCGGCCGTGGTCGTGGCCGCCGTGTTCGTCCCTCTGCTGGCCGGCATCCTGTTCGGGTTGTTCATGGGGGTCGGGATCCTGGCGGTGCTGGCCGGCGGGATCGGCTACGTCGAGCCCGGATTCGGAGTGCGCTATCCCCACCCGTTCACTCCCACCCGGCTGATGCTGGGCGGAGGGGCGCTCCTCATCCTGGCGATTCCGTTCGCCATTTTGAGCTGAGCAGCAACGAGAAACGGGGCCCGAAGGCCCCGTCTCAATCGTATCGATTCGCCAGCAAACTCGACCGGGTCAGTCCATGAATCCGTTGATGAAGTCCTGGACGTTTTGACGGTCGGTCCGGAACACCCCGCCGGTACCGGCACAGTTGCCGTTCAGCCCAAACGAGGTCACCGCGGCGACGACGTTGCTGTCGCCGAGGAAGTTGGCCCCGCCCGAGTCGCCGAAGCAGGTGCCGCCGGTCGAATGGTTGTTCGACAGCAGCAGCGAGAAGTCGCCGGTGAACCCGGGCGTGTTGATCTGGATCAGCTTGGGATGGGCGACCATCCGCACCCGGGCCGACTGGACGAACACCGGGTTGATCTGCTGGAGCCCGTAGCCCACCGCGGTGAAGGTCTGGTTCTTGAGCCCGCGCCGGGTCTTGAGGGCGTCGAGCGAGTCCACCGCCGGCAGGGTCCCGTACTCGTCGAGCCAGACCGGTTCCTCGAGTTCGATCATCCCGACATCGTTGACGAAGAACGGTGCCAATGGATAGTTCGGATGGGCCGCCCACCGCTTCGCCTCGACCACGTTCTGCGCCGGGAAGCCGTCCGAACCGCCAAACGGGTAATTGTTCGTGGCTCGATTGCCATCCACGTCCGAATCCAGGAACACCCGCATCCCGGTGAAGGGCTCATCGGGGAAATTGCTCGTGCAATGACCGGCAGTCAGCACGTAGGTCGGTGCGATCAAGGTTCCCGAACACCGGAACGCCGGTGCGTTGTCGACATCCATCAGGATCAACACCACGTGCGGGTGGCCGTCCCCGTCGATCTCTCCATTGGTGATCGCCCCCGCCGGAGGCACTAGCGCCACCAACAAGCCGATCGCCGTGAGCAACAGCGCCACGCGGCGCCGCATATTCCTGAGCATTTCCACTCCTCCCAGTCTCTTCACGCCCTACCAGACGTCTCCAGAATCCAGAGTAGACGGTGAGCACCGGGGCTCGCCAAGCGATCCTGGATCTTCCAGGTCTCGATTGTGAGACAATCTGTCGAGCTATTTGGACGAACACTCAAAGAAAAGGCTGCCAAGCTATGAGTAGGACGAAAGGACGTGTCTGATGCTTCGAGACCGCACCGCCGCCCGCCGGGTGGCCATCGTCGATGGTCTACGGACCCCATTTGCAAAATCGGGGACCGCCTTGGCTTCGCTCACCGGCCTCCAACTCGCCGAGGCCGTGGTCACGGAATTGCTCCAACGTTCTTCCGTCGATCCGGCAACGATCGACCGAGTGGTCTACGGGAGTGTGGTCCAGGATGTGTCGGCCCCCAACCTCGCCCGGGAGTTGGTGCTCGCCTGCAACCTCCCCGACACCGTGGACGCCTATTCGGTCACTCGGGCCTGCGCCACCAGCACCCAGTCGTTCGTCGACGGGGCCCAGGCCATCTTGCTCGGTGATGCCGACATCGTCGTCACCGGTGGAGCCGACTCACTCTCCAAGCCGCCGGTGCTGTTCTCCGACGAGTTCGTCCAGGTGATGATGAAGGCGCAGGCCGCCAAGGACCCCGTGACCCGGGTCAAGGCACTCGGCCGGCTCCGTCCCAAGGACCTCACCCCTCGGGCTCCCGCCATCGCCGAGCGGTCGACCGGAGAGACGATGGGAGACGGGGCCGAGAAGATGGCCCGCATGAATGGCATCACGAGGGAAGCGCAGGACGAGTTCGCACTCCGCTCGCATCAGAAGGCGGTCGAAGCTTGGGAGAAGGGGATATACCACGAGGAGGTGATGTCGTTCCCGGTGCCGCCTCACTACACGACCACCATCGAACGCGACACCATCCCCCGCGCCGACACCACGCTCGACAAGCTCGCCTCGCTCAGACCGGTGTTCGACAAGCGGCACGGGACGGTGACCGCCGGCAACTCGTCGCCGTTGACCGACGGCGCCTCGGCGTTGCTCCTGATGGACGAGGCCACCGCGGATCGGCTGGGGGTCGAGCCACTGGCGTTCCTCCGTTCGTACGCCTTCACGGCAGTGGACCCTGCCTGGCAACTCCTCATCGGTCCGGCCTTCGCCATTCCCAACGCCCTCGACCGGGCCGGACTCACGCTGGATGAGATCGACGTAGTGGATCTCCACGAGGCGTTCGCGGCCCAGGTGCTGTCGGTGACACAGGCGCTGGCTTCGAAGGAATTCGCCCAAACCCGCCTCGGCAGGGACGCAGCAGTCGGCATCATCCCCGACGAGAAGCTCAACCTGTATGGCGGGTCGATCAGCCTCGGCCATCCGTTCGCCGCCACCGGCGCTCGCCAGCTGCTCACCATGGCCCACGAGTTGCGTCGCCGCGACAAAGGGACTGCCCTCGTCGCCCAATGCGCCGCCGGGGGGTTGGGAGCAGCCGTGGTGCTGGAGCGGCCATGAGCGACTCGAGTTTCAGGTTCGAGGTGATCGACGGGGTGGCGACCGTCACCATCGATATCCCCGGCGAAGCCGTCAACACGCTCGGACCCGGCCTACTGGATGAGTTTGCGACGATGGTCGATCGAGTGGCGGGCGACCCGGAGATCAGAGGCCTGGTTATCACATCCGGCAAGCGGGACTTCATCGTCGGAGCTGATATTCGCTGGTTCGGCACCCTCGGCGAACCGGGTGAGGCCGAGCGAGCGATCTCAGAAGGCCAGCAGGCCTTCCAGCAGCTGGAGGACCTCCATCGCAAGCTCGGCAAGCGGGTGGTGATGGCGATCACAGGCGCCGCCCTCGGCGGCGGCCTGGAACTGGCCCTGGCCGGTTCCCACCGGGTGGTGGCCAACGACCCGGCTACCAAGCTCGGCCAACCCGAGGTCCAATTGGGACTGCTTCCCGCCGCCGGTGGCACCCAGCGTCTCCCTCGCCTCATCGGACTGGCAGGCGCCCTCGACATGATTCTGACCGGCAAGCCGGTCGACGCCCGCAAGGCCCGCAAGTTGGGTCTGGTGGACGAGGTGGCGCCTCCCGAGTTGGTCGTAGAAGTCGCCCGCCGCATCGCAGGAGGAAACGAGGTCGGCGGCAAGAGGGACGGCGCCTTCGAGTCGGGACGAAAGCTGGCGCTCGAAAAGAACCCGGTAGGCCGCTCGGTGGTGTTCTCACAAGCCCGCAAGAAGGTCCTGCAGGAGACCCATGGAAACTACCCGGCCCCACTGAGAGCTCTCGATGCGGTCCGGATCGGGGTCGAGGATGGGATCGAGGCGGGCCTGGCGGCCGAAGCCCGTTTCTTCGGGGAGCTCGTCGTGTCACCCGAATCCAAGGCCCTCCGTTCGATCTTCTTCTCCCAGCGAGAGCTGCAGAAGGAGACGTACGGAGCCGAGCCGCGCCCGGTGGCCAAAGTGGCAGTCCTCGGCGGCGGGCTGATGGGCGGCGGCATCGCCGCGGTCTCCACGGTCACGGCCGGGGTGGCCGTCCGAATCAAGGAGATCGACCCGGCCGGAGCGGGTCGGGGTCTCGCCTACGTGCGGCGCTACATCGACTCCAGGCTGAAGCGACGAAGGCTGACTCCGTTCGAAGCCGAGCGAGCGATGTTGCGTGTCACCGCCACCGATCGCTGGGATGGCTTCGCCGGTACCGATCTGGTGATCGAAGCCGTGTTCGAGGACATCGACGTGAAGCAGTCCATCCTGAAGGAGGTGGAGCAGGTGGTCGGACCGAACACGGTTTTCGCCTCCAACACCTCCTCGTTGCCGATCACGGAGATCGCGCAGGCTTCGTCGAGGCCGGAGTCGGTGCTCGGGATGCATTACTTCTCACCCGTCGAGAAGATGCCGCTACTCGAGGTGATCACCACCAAACAGACGGCGGATTGGGCAGTATCCACCGCGGTCGAATTCGGTCGCAGGCAGGGCAAGACCGTGATCGTGGTGAGTGACGCCACCGGCTTCTACACGTCGAGAGTCCTCGGGCCGTACTCGAACGAGGCGATGTACCTTCTCACCGAGGGCGCCTCGGTGGAGTCGATCGACGACGCGATGGTTGCCTGGGGATTTCCGGTAGGCCCGTTGCTGCTGGCCGACGAGGTGGGAATCGACGTGGGAGCCAAGATCTCGAAGATCATGGTCGATGCTTTCGGCGATCGGATGCGCGGGCCCGACACGATGGCGGGTTTGGTGGCGGACCAGCGGCACGGCCGCAAGAACGGACGCGGTTTCTACTCGTACGAGAAGGGCAAGCGGGATGGAGTGGACGAGACCGTCTACGCAGCGTTTGGCACCCCCGACCGCCGTGCGATCGCGCGCGAAGAAATCCAGGAGCGGCTGTCCCTGCAGTTCCTGAACGAGGCTGCACGGTGCCTCGAGGACGGTGTGCTCCACTCCGCCCGCGACGGTGACATCGGCGCCGTCTTCGGGGTCGGATTCCCGGCTTTCCGGGGGGGCCCATTCCTCTGGATCGACCAGGTCGGTGCGGAGCAGGTCGTGGACTCCCTCCGCAGATACGAGGAACGATTCGGACCGCGATTCACCCCGGCGTCGATCCTGGTCGAGGCAGCCGCGAACGGGAGCAGGTTCCGCGACTGATCGGTCCACCGGACTCACAGCCCGGAAGAGCGCCACGCAACCTCCGCTAACGTGAGGAAGCCCGTTGGTCGCGCGTTTCGCGCACGCGCCGCCAGGCCCATCTCGCCAGACCCTCTCAGATCGGAAGCTCTGACTTGAACCAGACACAGACGACGTTCGCCGACCTCGGCCTCGGGGAGAGCACGGTCGCGGTCCTCGCCGACCTCGGGATCAAGGCACCGTTCCCGATTCAGTCGCTGACGATTCCCGACGGGCTGGCGGGGCGCGACGTGTGCGGCAAGGCACAGACCGGCTCGGGCAAGACGCTGGCGTTCGGGCTGCCGATCGTGGATCGGATGGTCAAAGCCGAACCGAAGAAGCCCCTGGGCCTGATACTCGTCCCCACCCGGGAACTCTGTCTGCAGGTGGCGGAGGCGCTCGAGCCGTTTCTCACCGCCCGGGCGATGGCCCTGGTCACGGTGTATGGCGGGGCGCCGATCAAGACCCAGATCTCGAAGCTGTCTCGGGGCGTCGAGCTGGCGGTGGCGACACCGGGGCGGCTGCTCGATCTACTCGAACGCGGGGCCATCGATCTGAGCCGGGTGAAGACCGTCGTGATCGACGAAGCGGACGAAATGGCAAACATGGGCTTCCTCCCCCAGGTGCACGGCGTGATGCGCGTCACGAACGACGATGCCCAGGTGGTGCTGTACTCCGCCACGCTCGACCAGAGGGTCCAGTCGCTCGTCAACAGCTATCTCGATGACCCCGTGTACCACGAGGTGGTGACTGAGACCCAGACCGTGGAAGGCTCAGAGCATCGGTTCCTCGAGGTCCATCACCTCGACAAACCCAAGGTCGTCGCCCGGATATCGGAGCACGCCGCGCGCACCATCGTGTTCGTGGAGACAAAACGAAACTGCGATCGAGTTGCGTCCGACCTCAGAGAACTGGGAGTCGACGCCCGGGCGATCCACGGCGACATCCCCCAACACAAGCGGGAACACACCTTGAGCCAGGTTCATTCGGGCCGCACCACGGTGCTGGTCGCCACCAACGTCGCCGCCCGCGGGATCCACATCGACGGGCTCGATCTGGTCGTCCACTTCGACCCTCCTTCGGACGGAAAGACCTACCTCCATCGCTCGGGCCGTACGGCGCGAGCCGGAAATGACGGGTTGGTGGTGACCCTGGTCGAATGGGACCAGGTGCACAACGTCCGGTTGATGCAGAAGGAGGCCGGCCTCCACGAACCGATCGTGAAGATGTTCTCGAATGACGCTCGGCTGGAGAACCTTGCGGACTGGAAACCGGAACCGCTCGAACCGTCCAAGCCAAAGCCTCGCACCTCGTCGAGGCGAAGGTCTCGAAACCGGCTCCTCTGAGCCCAGTCAGCCGATTGCGGCCTGGGTTGTCACGTGCCCACAGAACCAGAGTCATCCCGATGAGAGACGGCGGATCAGGGTGGTGGCCGCGAAAGAGACGGGATCGTCGACGGGCCCCGGGCCGGCAGTCACATCGACCGTCGGGCCCGGTTGGCAGGATGAGCCACCAGCCGATCGGAGATGCCATGCTCCTTCATCGTTCGGCGAGGCGATCGGGTGCCAGGCCATGGCGGAAGTCACGCTGTCAGGCGGCGAGACCCACGACGACCAGTGCACCGACATACGCGAGCAACACGACGACGGCATCCGGTTCCAGTCGCTTGATCTTGGTCTCTGCCCCACCGACGATCGCAGCCACTGCGAGAGCCATCATCAGAATCGCGCCAACGGCAGCCACGACCTGGCTAGGGGCTACCGCCGCCAGGATCGGGCCATCGGAATATGCGGCATCGGCGAACAGGAGAACACTCATGTTGGCTGCGTTGCTCCCGAACAGGTTGCCTACCGCAAGGTCGTAGGCACCGATCCGAACCGCCGCCAAAGACGCCACCAGTTCGGGGAGCGACGTCGTCACGGCGAGGAGTGTTGCGCCTACGAACGTCTCGGAGGCCCCGGTCAGATGCGTGATTCGCTCGACTGCCAGAGTCATGATCGGAGCTGCGATCAAGATCAGAAGGGATGCGAGGCCAAACCGAACGAGAAGGGGACGCATCCCCGCCGGCTCACCGTCGGGACTCCAGCCGATGGGCTGCTGCAACGGAGTGCCAACCGGCTCTCCGGTCTCGCGGCGGACAGGCGACCGCCGGAACCACGCCACCGCAGCCACATACAGCACGAAGATCAGAATCGTCGTGACTCCCATCCGGCCGATCCGCAGGCCGGGCGGGGTGTGTATCCCGAGCGCTGCGAGAGCGGTGAGGGCGATCGCTACCGCGGCTACCCGCGCGTGTCCCAACTCCACCACTGGCCAAACCCGGCCCCGATGCCGCAGATCGATCAACGCCAGAATCGCCATGTTCGCCATCGAGGACCCAAAGAGATCGGCAACGGCGAGATCCGGCGCGCCGGCGGCTGCAGCGGTGACGTCCGCCACCACCTCGGGCATCGAAGTCGCGAAGGCCAGGAGGAGCGTCCCGACGAAGAGCCGGCCCCATCCGCTTCGTTCGGCGATCTCGTCCCCGGCAGCGGCAAGGCGTGCTCCCGCGGCAACGACCACCGAGGCCATGACGAGGAAGACCACGACCGAGGCGGCGAGACCCATCAGCCGGCCGCTCTTCTCGCCGTGCGGCGACGCACCAACTTCTCGAGCTCGACTGCCCAGAACACGCCGGAAGACGCCGCCAACACCGCCGTGAGCTCGACGAGCGAGAGCGATTCGGTTTCGAGAGCGACCTGCATCGGGCCCCAGTAGACAACGAGCAGCTGGAGGAGCAGGGTTCCGACCACGGCGTAAAGCAGCGGTCGGTTGCTCCCCAGCCCGAGCGATCTCAACGACTCCCGCTCGGACCGAACTGCCATCGCATGACCGAGCTGAAGGAGTGCCAGCGAAGTGAACACCAGCGTCTGCCATGGCCGGTTGGTCGCCGCCCCCCACAGCCCCAACCCCAGGGGGATGAGACCCATCAGGAGGCCAACCAGCAGCACGTGCTGCCACAAACCGTGGGCGAAGATGCTTTCCCGGGGATGACGTGGCGACCGGCGCATGACGTCCCGCTCTCGAGGCTCCACTCCGAGCGCCAGGCCGGGCAGCCCGTCCGTG
>JBFHRE010000104.1:0-8292 GCA_041591895.1 Acidimicrobiia bacterium | reverse complement strand
GGTCGGGGGTGCTGTTCGGGCCCTGGAACTGCTGTCCGGTCAGAACCGGCTTGTGGGTCTCGACGAAGGTGTCGAAGGAGTCTCCGACCACCACTCCAAGATGCTCCAACCCCATCTTGTAGACGCGCTGGTGCACCGGCGGGATGAGCTCGATGAGCGGGACGACCTTGCCATCGAGGACCTCGAGCGGCTCGGCCGGAACGACCAACGAGATCGGGCGGCCGTTCCAGACGTTCTCGTGGTTGGCGACTGCGTGGCGTTCGATGAGTCCCCGCACCCGCACGTACTCATCCCACTCGGGAACCCGGTAGGCGAGGTGGCTGAGTTCGTAGGGGGAGATGTCGATGCCACGGGTCGCCAGGCGGTCTCGCTGCCGGGCGGCGAATGCCCGAAAGTCCCCGATGATTTCCTCGATCGGATCTGCCATCCGCGGTCTCCTTTTGACGCCGTGCTGGTGATTGACGTCCCACGCCCGTCAGTCGTTGTTGGAAACCTAGCCACGGCGGGTAATCGGGGTCTGACCCACCACCCTCGGCGTGATCAGGCGGCCGGTCGGGCAGGATCGGTAGGCTCCCGCCATGGTCAGGATCCTCGATCACCGCGGGCAGGAAGCGGACCGCACCGTCACCGTCGCCGACATCGTCGCCCTCAAAGGGACTGGCACTCAATACGCCCAGGTGACCGCCGGCACGGCCGATGAGGCGGCAGCGGCCGAGGCGGCCGGGATCGAGATGGTGGTGTGCATGTCCCAGTCGGTACCCGCGGTTCGGGACGGTTCGAACCGGGTGTTCGTCACCGCCGCCATCGACTTCGAAGGCGACGTCTCGGTCGACCAGCTGGTCGGCCGAGCGCTGACCGCCCTAGGCAACGGGGCCGACGCGGTCATCACCGCCCGCCGGCTGGAGGTGGTGGAGCGGCTGGCGGAAGAGGACATCCCGGTGATGGGCCACCTCGGGTTCGTCCCCAAGAAGTCGTCGCTGTACGGCGGGGTGCGGGCGATCGGCAAAACCGCCGACGAGGCGGTCCGGCTCTGGCGCAAGTTCGTCGATCTCGAGAACGCCGGGGCGTTCGCCGTGGAGTGCGAGATCATCCCGGCCCGGGTGATGGCCGAGATCAATCGCCGCACGGGGATGGCCACCATCTCACTCGGTTCGGGACCGGACGCCGACGTGATGTTCCTGTTCATGTCCGACATCTGTGGGGAGAGCGCTCGCACCCCACGGCATGCCCGCCGCTATGCCGACCTGAATGCGCTGTACGAGCAGGTTCGTTCGGAGCGGGTACGGGCTCTGACCGAGTTTCGGGCCGACGTCGCCGGGCGTCGGTTTCCGGATGAGTCCGAGGTCGCGTCGATCGACGACGCCGAACTGGAGGGTTTGATCGAACGGCTTGACCGGTGAGATCGCGAAATCCGACCGTCCCGCCCGGACCTCGCCGCCGATAGTTTCACCTCATGGGGCAGAGAACTGGTCATCTCGTTTGGCTCGCGCTGCTGGTCGCATGCGGTGGGCCGGCAGCACCGACCACCACTGCCGCCCCGATCGCCACCACCCAACCGGCTCCGCCCACCACGACCTCCCCGGCCACCACCTCTCCACCCACCACCGCCGTCATCCGGGAGGGGCTGTCGTTCAAGACCGGAGCACTCGATGCAGGGCCGTACGCGACCTCGTCATTCCTGATCCCGTTCGCAGTAGAGCTCCCATCTGGCTGGTACTCCAGCGGAGAAAACGCCCTGATCATCGGCTTGGCGTTCGGTCACGAAGTGATGGGTGGTGTCGGTGATGGCGCCGATCCGGCAGCTGTTTTCCTCTTCGGACGGCTCAACGACCTCAGTGTCGAAGACGCGCTCGAAGAGCTCACCAGCACGTCGTTCAACCTCGCATGGTCCGAGCCGTCGGACGTAGAACTGGCCGGCCACCGAGGCGTCGAGGTGGAGGGCGTGAACCAGGGAGCGACCTATTCCCTCCCGGCACTGCTGGGGTCCGCCCAGCTCTATCAAGCTGCCGGAGAAGGAAGGATCGCCCGGCTGACGGTGCTGGACATCAACGGCAAGACCCTGGTGGTCCTGACCGAGGCCCAACCGGAGGAGTTCGACGACACCCTGGCGTTGCGCGACGAGTTGTTCGGTCTGATCACCTTCACAGGCTGACGCCCTGCACGGGCGGCTGAATCAGGGACGCCGGGCTCGGATCGACGCCGCGTGCAGTCCGGGGCCGGTCTCGTGGGTGTACTCGATCCTCGTCGGGTCGAACCCACACTCGGCCAGCACCGCCAGATAGTCGTCGTGCTCCAATGCACCGGCACCACAATCCGCCCAGGCATCTCCGTCCTCGGGCGGGCGGTAACCGTTCTCTGCGACGACGTCGGAAACGGCCACCCTGCCACCTGATCGCAGCACCCGGAATACCTCCGCAAACACTGCCCGCTTGTCGGCCGCCAGGTTGATGACGCAGTTCGAGATCACCACGTCCACCGATGCGGCGGGCAGTGGAATGTCGTCGATCGATCCCCGCAAGAATTCGACGTTGTCGACGCCGGTTTCGGCGGCATTGGCCCTGGCCACCTCGACCATCTCTTCGAGATAGTCGAGTCCGATGGCACGACCGGTCGGTCCGACCCGGCGGGCGGAGAGGATCACGTCGAGCCCCCCGCCCGAGCCGAGATCGAGCACCACCTCGCCGGGTTCGAGGTCGGCGAGGAGATACGGGTTGCCGCAGCCCATCGACAGGTTGACGGCCGTTTCGTCGACCCCGGTGAGTGTCGAGGCCTCGTAGAGGGACACCCCCCAGCGCGGGTCCACCGGGATCGGTTCCGACCTACGTCCGGCCGCGGCCCGGTAGTACTCCCGGACCTCGTCCTGAATCCGCTGGTCAGTCATACGCATCCTCCTACCGTCACCGACTCATCCGGTTTCGATCTCGGTCGTCACCGTGACCGCCCGTTTGGTGGCGTCGCATACCGGGCACCGACTCGCTCCCACCTCGAGCACCCGGCGGAGACGGTCTGGATCGACGCGGTCGGCCTGGGCCCGGATCCGGATCCGCGTGGTGAGCGGACCGGGTGGCACCGCCTCATCCATCCCGAGGATTCCCCGATCGTCAGACTCGCCATCCACCTCGACTTCGAGCAGGTCGAGCGTGATCCCTTCCTTGGCGACCTCCATGCCGATGGTGGTGGCCACGCACGAGGCGATCGCCGCTCGGAACAGCCAGCCGGGAGATGGATTCTCGGCCGTCCCGCCTATACCTCGGGGCATGTCGGTGTGGATCCGCTCTCCATTCGGACCGTCCACCCGCACCGACAACGAATCACCGAGACGGGCGAGCGCAACCGAGTCGGTGTAGCGGGCCTCGTCGGGATGGGCAGTCAGATAGCCGACGGCCCGCTCGATCGAGTCTCGAATGTTCATCGTCAGTCACCTCCTCCGTTCCAACGTACAGGCGAAGACGGTGGCGCGTCATACACGCGGCCTCATTGCGGATCGTAGTATTTGTGCTACATTCGTAGCAATGGCCAAAGATATCGCGTCACGGGACCTGAGAAACGACGTCTCGGCCGTCCTGAGGAGGGTGCAGGCGGGCGAGTCGATGATCGTCAACGTGAGCGGCCGGCCCGTCGCCCGTCTGACGCCCCTGTCGACGAGGCCTCGTTCGATGCCCACCTCGGTCATGCTCAACCTGCTCTCGAAGGGTGCGGCCGATCCCGCCTTGAGGGACGACCTCGCCGACATCCTCCAAGACACCACCGATGACGTCGCCTGAAGCCCCTGAGCTGGGCCTGGCAGATACATCCGTCTTCATCGCCGCCGAGTCCGAGCCGACGCTCGAGAGCAACCTGCCTGAAGAACTGGCGGTGTCGGTGATCACGATCGGGGAGCTACGGGTAGGCGTGCTCTTGGCCGACGCGATCGAGACCCGGCATCGACGCCTCACCACCCTCCAAATGGCTTCGCTCCTCGACCCGCTGCCGATCGATGATCGAGTGGCCGAAACCTGGAGTGGACTGGTCGCCGAGTTGCGGCAGCGTGGCCGTCGGATGCCGATCAATGACTCATGGATCGCCGCGACTGCGCTGGCCAACGATCTGCCTGTTGTCACCCGCGACTCCGACTTCGACTCCGTTCCCGGCGTGAATGTGATCCGGCTGTAGCCGCGACGTGGCTGTGGCGTTTCAGTACGCGGCCCACAGCCGCCGGGCGAGACCGACCGATCGCATCAGCACCGACGTCCGACCGTCGTTGGTCACGACCAGACTCGCCCGCTCCCTGGACTCGTCGAGGAGGCCGGTCGCCACCCAGCGGGCGTTGGACCCCTGCACCCCGAACGACGCACCGTCGAAGCTGGCTCGGGACCAGCCCATCGACATCGGTTGACCTTTGCCTTCTGGAACCCGGAGAAGATGCTCGATGGAACTCGACTCCAGCAAACCGCCGCCCCCGGTCATGAACAGCCGGAAGAAGCGTGCCCAGTCGCCGACTCCGACGTGGAGGGTGCCCGCAGAGGACAGCACGGCCGGGTTGTCGCTCCTCGGGCGGCCGGGGTCTGCCGGTCGGCCGCGAAACAGACACAGCCCGCCGAGTTGGAGACGAGGACCATGCCCCCAGATGCGATCGGGCGGGCCGAATCCCAGTGAACTGATGCCGAGTGGAGCGATAATCTCTCGTTCGAGCGCTGACTCGTATGGAACCCCGGCCAGCCGGTCGATTGCCGCTCCGGCGGTGATGTATCCGAGGTTCGAGTAGACGAACTTCCCCTTGGGCCCGGGAGCTTCAGCGAGGCCCGCGACAACGGCGTCGGTTCGCTGCTCGGTGAGCGGACGGTCGTCCGACCACCCGGCGCGCATCGCCCGCAGGCTCAGGTTGGCTCGCATCCCGCTCCGGCAATGGAGGACGTCGTCGATTGAGCGATCGGTCCAACCGGAGTGAATGCGGTCGGTCAGATCGGGAAAGAGCTCCGGCAGCGGAGTTCCCCAGCTCGCGCTGCCCTGTTCGACCAGTCGGGCATAGAGGGCGGCGGTGACCGACTTGGCGCACGAACCGATGTGCCACTGGTCGTCGACCGAGACCGGCTCGTCGCCTCCCCGGCGGGTCACGCCGACGGCATCGATGGCCAGCGAGTCGGCGGTGACCAACGCTCCGACCACGGCGGGGACACCAACCCGGTGTCTGAATCGCTCCAGCTCTTCTCTCAAGGTCATCCGGCTCGAATCGTACGAACAGGGCGGCCGTCCGGTGGACCAGAGTCGATCTACTGTCGCAGCGTGGCAGCAGGCTCGGCGCAGCAACTGACGCGTGAGGAAGCCCGGCGGATCGCGGTGCGAGCCCAGATGCTCGACGCCGACGGACCCGCCGGTCTGCTGGCGGTGGCGGAACGGCTGACGTTTCTCCAACTCGACCCGATCTCGGTAGTTGCACCGAGCGCCGACCTGGTCCTATGGAGCCGACTCGGAAACGATTACTCGCCTCCGGACCTGGTGGCGGCGCTGGAGCAGAACCGCACGATGTTCGAGTGGCGGGGACAGGACCGTGACAACGAGCCCAACTTCGTCATGGTCCGGCCTTCGTCACAGCTCGATGTGGTCCTGGGACAGATGCTGGCTCTGCGCGACAAGCCCGGAACGGTCAAGGACTGGCTCCAGGCCAACGACGGCTTCCGGATTCGGGTGCTCGACCAATTGCAGTCGGACGGTCCGCTGCTGTCACGCGACATCGAAGACACCGCCGAGGTGCCGTGGAAGTCGACCGGCTGGACCCACGACCGCAACGTCAACCAGATGCTCGAGTTCCTCTGGTCCCGGGCGGAGGTGGCGGTGGCCGGCCGAGCCGGGAAGCAGCGGCTGTGGGACCTGGCCGAACGGATCTACCCGCTCGGCGTCGAGCCGGTACCCGTCGACGAGGCGGTGAGGATCCGGGATGAACGCCGCTTGCGCTCGCTCGGGATCGCCCGCCCCCGGGTGGTCGGCGAAGCGGGGGTCAAGGTGAACGTGGAAGGCACCAAAGGCGAGTGGCGGATGGACCCCGACGCCACACCTGAGGCGTTCGAGGGACGAACCGTGCTGCTGTCGCCCTTCGACCGGCTGGTCCACGATCGGAAACGGGCCGAGGAGTTGTTCGACTTCGACTACACCCTCGAGCTCTACAAGCCGGCTCCCAAGCGCCGCTGGGGTTACTACGTGCTGCCGATCCTCCACCGCGACCGGCTGATCGGGAAGGTCGATCTGTCGGCGGACCGGGAGGCGTCGGT
This sequence comes from Acidimicrobiia bacterium, assembly GCA_041591895.1. Taxonomy (GTDB): domain Bacteria; phylum Actinomycetota; class Acidimicrobiia; order Spongiisociales; family ZC4RG35; genus JBFHRE01. Next base: position 2,047 of record JBFHRE010000104.1, on the reverse strand, counting down.
GCTCCGGGTGCTGGCTCTCCACGAGGATGTCGAGTTCACCAAGCAGGTTCGAACCACGGTCGACGGCGAACTTGAGAGATTGGCGGTCTGGCTCGGCCTGGATCGAGTCGGAGCCTGATCAACGATCAGGGTTGGTACCCGACCGTGACTCCTGTGGCGAGCGGTCGGATCCAAACCGACGCCGACTCGGGGTGAAGCGCCTGCTCAGTGACATCGGTCACTGTCGCCACGACATCGTCGAGACCGAGCCGGCTACTGAGGCGGGCGGCGGTCTCCCCCACGGTCCGGGCAGAGTCGTACCGGGTGCGGTCGAATCGGCGATCGACCCAGCCGGCGGTGGCCCGGCGAAGAGGCCGAACCAAGGCGAATGCGGTGAGAGTGGAGGCGGCCACTGCCAGGTCGTTCGCTCCCTGCGGCAGCAATGCCGACACGGCCAGCACCGACCCCGTGTAGATGGCAGCCACCAGCGCCGCCACCAGGGCATAACCGACCGTTCGAGAGATCAGCCGGTCGATATCGAACAACCGGTACCGGAGAACAGCGATCATCACCGCCACCGGGATCAAGTCCACGGCCAGGCCCAGCAGAGAGGCGGTGAGGTTGCTCTCGGCGCCCAACAGAACCGGGGCTACGTAGATCACACCGAACAAGCCGGCCGAACCGAGCAACCACTTGATCTGCTGCCGCTCGACGAGACCGGACCGCCGGTACCTCACCGCCAGCGCCACGACGCAACCGGCCAAGAGCCCCACCAAACCCACCGGCCAGACGACAGAGAGGAAGCCCTGCTCGAACACGTCAACTCTCACGAGCCCGATCGGGTTGGCGACGTTCCAGGGCTCTTGCCGCCCGATCTCCGGGATCGGACCGAGCCGGTCGAGGACGGACACGACACCGACCTCGACCGTGATCAACGCCAATTCGAGAGCTACCAAGAACCGCCACCGAGGACCGAGTAGCCGACCGGTCGGGAACACGAGCAACAGATGAAGAACAGGAAAGACGGTCGCGGTCCAGGAGAGGTTGTTCACCAACAAGGCCAACAGGAACTCGAGGTCTACTGGGTCGTTCAGCGGGTCAGCGACCTCCAGCCGAAAGGCGGCGGCCCGGTCGAACACGTGGGCGATGGCCGGCACCAGGAGCAGGCGACCGATTGAGTTTCCAGGTCGTCGCCACAGGATGGTGGCCCCGGAGATCGCGAACACCAGCGGCTGTGCTGCCCAGGTGATCCCCCAGAGGTCGTCGGGGCCGAGATCACCCCGCGCCGCCTCGAGTACGAAGCCGGCGACGACCGTCGCCGCGGCCGACACCACCGCAGCGCCGATGACGACCCTTCGAGTGTCCATTCGGGAATCATGCTCGTCGGCCGTTCCCCGAGCGTTACGAAGGTCGTTTTCTCAGTGCGTCAGAGCGCACCTGCGGACCCCTGACGCCCGGAGCATCCTGGGCAGCGGACTCGGCGACGCGCCCAACGAGAAGTCAGGATTGGTTCCCGGCCGTGGCTGTGGCGACCGGTCGGATCCAGACCGTCGCAGACTCGGGGTGAAGCGCCTGCTCGGTGACATCGGTCACTGTCGCCACGACATCGTCGAGACCGAGCCGGCTGCTGAGGCGGGCGGCGGTCTCCCCCACGGTCCGGGCAGAGTCGTACCGGGTGCGGTCGAATCGGCGATCGACCCAGCCGGCGGTGGCCCGGCGAAGAGGGCGGATGACGGCAAACGCCGCCAGAGTGGATGCGGCCACTGCCAGGTCGTTCGCTCCTCGCGGCAGCAATGCCGACACGCCGAGCACCGACCCGGTGTAGATGGCAGCCACCAGCGCCGCCACCAGGGCGTAACCGACCGTTCGAGAGATCAGCCGGTCGATATCGAACAACCGGTACCGGAGAAGCGCCACCAACACCGCCACCGGGATGAGATCGATCGACAGCCCTAGAACGGCGGCCGACCACCCGGTCTCGCCGTCGGCATCGAGCCCGAACAGCCCGATGTAGACCAGACCGAACATGCCCGCCGCTGCGAACAGCCATTTGATCTGATGACGCTCG
>JBFHRE010000103.1:0-8307 GCA_041591895.1 Acidimicrobiia bacterium | reverse complement strand
GATCTCGACATCGTCGGGCTCGCCGATCGGGTGGTGGCGACGCTCTCCGGCGGAGAGCTACAGAAGGTCGTCCTGGCCCGAGCGGTTGCCCAGGGGGCGCCCGTGATGCTGCTCGATGAGCCGACCGCCTCTCTCGACATGGGGCATGCACAACAGGTGTTCGAGACGGTCGAGATGCTGCGGCGGGCCCGGGGCGTCACCGTCGTGAGCGCCATTCACGACCTGACACTCGCAGCTCAGTTCTGTGACCGGTTGGTCTTGGTGGCCGGGGGGAGGATCGCAGCGCAGGGGAGCGCGCGCTCCGTTCTCACCGAATCCTCGATCCGGGCTCACTACGGGGCGTCCGTGCGGGTGCTGGATGACGGTGAAGGCGGCGTTGTGGTCATCCCGATTCGCGACAAGGTCGCGACCGATGCCACCATGCGGTCGGTAACCCCATGACTTCGCAAATTCCACCCACCGATCGTCCTGACCCTGGTTCGAGGCGAGCCCCGTCACTGCTCGTCGTCAACACCGGCGACGGCAAAGGCAAGTCCACGGCGGCATTCGGCACGATGCTGCGAGCAGTTGCCAGGGGCTGGCGGGTGTGCGTGGTCCAGTTCGTCAAGTCGGGAGCGTGGAAGGTCGGCGAGGAGGATGTTGCCCGGGATCTCGACGTCGACTGGTGGGCGCTCGGTGACGGCTTCACCTGGGACTCGGAGGACATGTCCGAGTCGGAGGCGGTGGCGAGGGAGGCGTGGACGTTTGCTTCTGAGCGGATCCGCTCCGGTGAGTACGAACTCGTCATTCTCGACGAGGTCACATATCCGATGAACTGGGGATGGATCGACGCTGCCGAGGTCATCGAGACGTTGCGGACCCGTCCCGACCACGTCAACGTGATCTGCACCGGGCGGGACGCACCTGAGCCGCTGGTCGAGATCGCGGACACGGTCACCGAGATGGCGAAGGTGAAACACGCCTATGACCAGGGTGTCATGGCTCGGCGAGGGATCGACTTCTGACGAAGGTCCGCCGGTTCCTTCCGGGTTTGGACCAAGATCTCAGCGGACATGGTGACTCGGCTCGTACTCGTGCGCCACGGAGAGACCGATTGGAACATCGATCGCCGGCTCCAGGGCTGGTCGGACATCGATCTGAACCCGAACGGCAGGAGTCAAGCCGAGACGCTCAGCGACCTCCTCGCCGGGGAGACATTCGACACCGTGCTGAGCTCTGACCTCTCACGTGCCCTCCAAACCGCCCGCATCGCCGGCTTCGACCCGACGCCGCTTCCGCAACTCAGGGAGATGGATTTCGGTGAACTGGAGGGGATCGCCTGGGACGAGCTCGACGACGGCATTCGGGATGCGTTGGTCGCCTTCGACGGGTTTCGCGCCCCGGGAGGGGAGTCGGCCGTCTCCTTCGCCCGACGAGTCTCGGGTGTCTTCGACGGACTCGGTCCCGGTCGACATCTGATCGTCGCCCACGGCGGTGTGCTTCGGCATGCCCGTCGGGAATGCGGTGAGGATCGGTTCCCCGCCCATCTCGAGATACTGCGGGTCGATTGGACCCACAAGCGGCTCATGGAGTGACGGCTCGCTTGACGATTCGGCCAATGTCGGCAATCGTTGAGGCGATGCAATGGCTCGATCGCATCGATCTCCAACTGGTGGCCCCGCTTCTGGCGGTTGCCTCATTGGGGCTGGGGGCGGTGCTGGCCGAGGTCCGTTCCCGGATGCGGTGAACCGTCGCGGAGTCAGTCGACGGCTCGCCGGTACATCCGCACCGCCAGCGGTGCGAACACCACCAGGATTCCCGTCACCCAGATCAACGCCAGCCACACCTGGTTCGCAACCGTGGGTGCGGCGGCCAGCGCCTCTTGCGTGACAGTCGCCCCCCCGAGTCCGTAGGTCACTTCGGCCAGCGCCTCCCGTCCCAGGGTCAGGCCGCGTATGGCATTGGCGACCACTGTGATCGGCTGATTGTCGGCAAACGCCTGCAGCCACGAAGGCATCGTGTCGGTCGGTGTGAAGACCGACGAGGCGAACACGAGCGGGAACAGGGGAAGGAAGCCGGCTATCTGGGCTGTTTCGGGGTCCTTGACGAGCAGGCCCATCGTCGCCATCGCCCACGAGAAGGCGAAGGCAAAGGTCAGCGCCACTCCGAATCCGGCGAGCAGGCCTAGCCAACTCGTGCCGGGGCGGTAGCCGATGAGGGTCCCGACCACGAGCATCAGACCGATGACGAACGCGTTTCTCGCCAGGTCGGCGATCGTCCGCCCCGCAAGCACGGCGCTCCGGGCCATGGGGAGCGAGCGGAACCGATCGATGACACCGTTCTTCAAGTCGTCGGTCAACCCGATCGCGGTCTGGCTCGAACCGAACGTGGCGACCTGGATCAGGAGCCCGGGAAGCAGCCAGTTGATGTACTCGCCGTTGGCAGCCGGGGGCAGGGCAAGTCCGATCGAGCCGCCGAACACGTAGTTGAACAGCAGCAGGAACATGACCGGTTGAATGGTCGCGAACACCAGCAGCTGTGGCAGGCGCACGTTCTTGGTCACGTTCCGCCTGACCAGCACGAATGTGTCCTTGACCGCCTGGGACAGGGTGACGGCAGCATGCGCGGTTGTGGCGTGGCCTGGCGCTTCGGCTGGGGCGGTCATGGTCTCCTCCTCGGGCTTCGTGAATCGGTCTCTGCGGGCGCCTGCTCAGTGGTGTGCCCGGTGAGGGACAGGAAGACATCGTCCAGTGTTGGTTTCCGGAGTCCGATGTCGTCAGGTGCAACCGCAGCGGCATCGAGGCGGCGGACGACCTCGGTCAGCGTCCCAACACCGGACAAGGCCGGAATGGTGAACTCCTGGGTGGCTGTCTCGTATACCGGGGCCTCGCCACCGTTGATGACCGACAACATGGCGGCGGTGGCATCCCGCTGCTCAGCAGGCACCCGAACGGCCACTACCGCGCCCCCGAGGGTGTCTTTCAACTCGTTGGCCGTGCCCTGGCTGATCACCCGGCCGTGGTCGATGACTGCGATCTGACCGGCCAGCCGGTCTGCTTCTTCGAGATACTGGGTGGTCAGGAGGATCGTTGTGCCCGATTCGACCAGATCCTCGATGAGATCCCACACGTCCACTCGGCTGCGAGGGTCGATTCCCGTGGTGGGCTCGTCGAGGAACAACACCTGAGGTCGTCCCACCATGGAGGCCGCCAGGTCGAGCCGCCGCCGCATTCCGCCCGAGTAGGTTCGCGCCGGTCGGTCGGCTGCGTCCATCAGTTGAATTCGCTCCAGCAACTCGTCGGTGCGCCGACGGGCTTCAGCACGGGAGAGGTTGTAGAGCCGGGCCACCATCTCCACGTTCTCGCGTCCGGTGAGGTAGCCGTCGACGGCGGCGAACTGGCCTGCCAGTCCGATTCGGGTTCGGGCGGCTTCCGGGTGGGCGACCACGTCGATTCCGGCGACATGGGCCCTGCCCGAGTCCGGTCGGAGAAGCGTGGTCAGTACCCGTATGAGAGTCGTCTTGCCTGCGCCATTCGGCCCGAGCAGGCCGAAGATCGAGCCGGCGGCGAACTCGAGCGATATTCCGTCGAGCGCTTTGACGGTGCCTCCGAAGGTCTTGACCACGTCCTCGACGACGACGATCGGCTCTTCCATGGTTCTCCTCGCGAACGGTGAACGGTGGACAATACTTTGGTATGTCAACTATTGGGACATCAAAGGGTCTGATAGGATGTCTGGATGCCGACCAGCGCCGACCGCGTCCAGCTGATGGTCCTCATGCGAGGCATATCGGAGCGCTGGCGGCGACGCATGGGGGAGCTGCTGGCGGAGCGCGAGGTGTCCCTTCCGATGTTCTTCGTGCTGCGCTCGTTGGATCAACCGTGTGCGATGCGGGACATCGCAGAGCGGGTTGGACTGGACGCGTCGACCGTCACAGGGATCATCGACCGGCTCGAGGCGATCGGGTTGGTCGAGCGGAAGCCGAGCACTTCGGACCGGCGGGTGAAGGAGGTCTTCGTCACCCGCGCCGGCCGTCAGCTGACCACCGAGGTCGATCGCCACCTGCACAGCGGGCCGGTATTCCCCGAGCTCGGTGACGACGACATCGCCCAGCTGGTCAGGATCCTTTCGAAGGTCGAGCTCTGATCAGCAGCCGTTGGCCTGCAGCGTCGGATATGGGTTGAACGTCTGGCCGTCCCGAGCCATCTCGAAATGGAGATGCGGGTTCGAGCCGCGAGCGTTCCCCGAGTCGCCAACGTATCCGATCACATCTCCGGCCTTCACGTTGCCTGCGATTCCGAAGCCGTCGAGGTGGGTTCCGATGTAGCGAATCCCGTCGTCACCGACGAACCAGAACTGGAGTCCTCCGATGACTCCCGTCTTGAACTCGACGGTGCCGGACACCGGCGCAAGGACCGGGGTGCCGCGCGGAGCGAAGAGATCGTTGCCCTGATGGAATCGACCACCGGATCTGGGGAAACCCCAGTCGTTGAAATAGCGAGCTCCGGCCACCGGGCACACCCAGGCAGTCGATGCGCCCGGGACTTTCAACTCCATGCCGATCCGGATGCGGTTGATGTCCTGGATTCCGTTCAGACCGGCCAGGTCGGATAGGTCGACCCCGTACTTGGCCGCGATCCCTCCGAGGGTTTCGCCGGCCGCCACCACGTGAATCCCTGTCTCGGAGCCGGCGGTGACGGCGGGCGCGGCTGCCCCGTTCACGATCAGCGTCGTGCCGATGTAGATGGTCGAATTGGTGAGGCCGTTGGCGGCCTTGATCACGTCGACCGTGGTGTCGTACTTGGCGGCGATCGACGCCAGCGTCTCTCCCTTTTTCACCACATGCGTCTGGAGCGGTTTCGTCGCCGAATCGCTCTTGCCGTCGCTTTTGCTCCCGGAATCGGTCGTATCGCCGCCGGACCCGCTCTTCACCTTCGTTGCGCCGAGAAGCAACTCCTGGCCGATCCGGATGAAGTTGGGGTTGGAGATCTTGTTGGCCTTCACGATCGCCGAAACCGTTGTTCCGTTGGAGGCCGCGATCTTGGCAAGAGTGTCGCCCTTGACCACTGTGTACTTCTTCCCGCTCGACGCCTTGCTCCCGCTTCCGCCTTCGCCGGAATCTCCACTTCCGGAGTCCTGACCTGGGATCGTGAGCTTCTGGCCGATCCGGATCAGGTCGGGGTTGGCGATCCCGTTGGTGTCCACGAGCGCGGAGACGGTCGTGCCGTTGGCGGCGGCGATCTTGGACAGCGTGTCTCCCTTGCGCACTGTGTAGTCGGCTGACGCGACCGTGAGCGTCACCGCCATGAACGCCATGAGCAAGGTCGAGCGGCGGCGATCGCCGCGGCGGTTCAACGTGCGGCGGAACGAGGCTGCCCACAGGTCTCGCTGGCGGGCCAGCCACGCCAGAGGTGACGCTGGTTGGCCGGGCGCTGTGTGCCTGCCTCGCCCGCGGGCGATCGGTTCGGAGGGCGAACTCTCGAAGGTGACGGCGTCCGGAAGGGCGGAGACGTCTGGTTCCTGGTTGTGATCGAACATGAACGGCACTCCTACGAGTGCCCCTGGACTCCTACCGCTGCGAGCAGCCTAACCCGCCGTGCCGCCGGTGGGAAGTCTCACCGGTACCGGCGGAGGACCATCGACCCGTATCCGAAGCTGGCCACAGGCAGCGTCGATGTCGCGGCCCCGGGTGTCGCGGATGGTCGCGTTCACACCGAGCGTTTTCAGGCGGCGGGCGAACTCGCGGATCCGCCGATCGGGGGTGGGAGACTCGGCCGACAGCGGTGTGGGGTTCATTGCGATCAGATTGACGTGTGCCCCGAGTTCTCGGGCGATACCTGCGAGCTTGTGCGCCTGGTCGTCGGAGTCGTTGACGCCGTCCATCATGGTCCACTCGATCGACACCCGGCGTCCCTTGATCTCGAAATACCGGGCAGCAGCGGCCGTGACGTCTGAGAGTGGGTAACGGTCGTTGATCGGCAAGAGTCTGGATCGCAATTCGTCGTCGGCTGCGTGGAGGCTCACGGCCAGATTGACCTTCCACGGCTCATCGGCGAGCTTCTGCATGCCCGGGACCATGCCGACCGTGGAGACGGTGATCGATCTTGCCGAGAGTCCCATCACCTCGATCATCACCCGGATCGATTCCCGCACTCTCCGGTAGTTGGCGAGAGGCTCGCCCATGCCCATGAATACGACGTTGGTCAGATGGCCCGGCGAGCCCGGCAGCCCGACCGTTCGAAGGAACGCCTGTGCGAAAGCCACCTGGGCAACGATCTCACCCGGTTCGAGATGTCGGTCGAAACCGAACTGGCCGGTGGCGCAGAAAGTGCAGGCCAGGGCACAACCCGCCTGGCTCGACAGGCACAGGGTGGTTCGTCGCGGGTATCCCATGAGGACCGCTTCGATGGCCTTGCCATCCGGGGTCCGGAACAGCCACTTCCGGGTGCGTCCGTCGTCGGCGATCTGCTCGGCTTCGAGCTCGAATGGCCACAGCCGACCTTCCAGGCGATGCCGCATCTCCGCCGGGAGGTTGGTCATCTCTTCCACCGTCAGGACTGGCGTCGAGTAGAGCCAATCCCGCAGCTGGTTCACTCGAAACGCGGGCTGATCAGAGCCGACGTGATCCGTCAGCTCCTCAGGTGGTGTCAGGTAGAGCACCTACACCTTGGCTGCGGCCTGGGCGATCCACTCCTCGGCGCGGGCCGAGGAAACTCCTGCGACCTCGGCGACCCGCCCGGCTCCTGCTCGAGCCAATTCGGAGTACGAGCGGATTCCTGCCGCGGAGAGACGTGTCGCGTACGTCGGCCCGATGCCGGTGATCTCGGTCAGGTCGTCTGCGTCTGCCACCGGGGGCACTACGCGGAATGTTGGTGGTTGGGGCTCTCGGGGAGCCGCAATCGAGATGAGCCGATCGCGCATCGCCCAAATCAATGCGGCGGCTCCTCCGACAAACCCGACGATCTTCGCGATCTTCTTCATGACCCGATCGTAGCCGGTGTGTGGCCGGACCCGTCGGGGCGCCGGTGAGGCGGCATGGTCGGTGACCGGTAGCCTGGCCCATATGCATTGTGACTTCACATTCGCCGCGGCTCCGACCCTCGAAGCAGCAGCCGCTGCCCGTCGGGCTGTCGATCTCGGCTTCGATGGTTTTTTCACTGCCGAGACGAGTCACGACCCGTTTCTTCCGCTCGTGCTGGCGGCGCGAGAGGCACCGGTGCTGACGCTGGGCACGGCCATCGCCGTGGCGTTCCCGCGATCGCCGATGGTGGTTGCCCAGACCTCACGGGACCTCCACGATGCCACTGACGGCAAGTTCATCCTCGGTCTCGGCACCCAGATCAAACCCCACATCGAGCGTCGGTTCTCCACTCCGTGGTCGGCTCCCGTGCCCCGCCTCCGGGAATACATAGAGGCCCTTCGAGCCATATGGCGCGCGTTCGAAGGAGAGGAACCGCTCCGCTTCGCCGGGGACCACTATCAGTTCAGCCTTCTGACGCCGTTCTTCTCGCCAGGACCGACTCGTAATGGCCCGATTCGGGTTGCCATCGCCGGCGTCGGCCCGGGCTTGAGCCGGCTTGCCGGTGATGTCTGCGACGGTTTCCACATTCACCCCTTTCACACCGTGCGGTACATCGATGACGTCGTCTTGCCGAACATCGCGGTGGGAGCCGAGCGCAGCGGCCGCACCCTCGACGACGTCGACCGGATCGTGAATGTGTTCGTCGTTACGGGGCACAGCGACCGCGAGATCTCGGCCATGAGAGAGACGGTCAAGTCACAGGTGGCCTTCTACGCATCCACTCCTTCCTATCGGATCATTCTCGACACCCATGGGTGGGACTTCGGCGACGAACTGAACCGAATGAGCCGGCAGGGTCGTTGGGCCGAGATGGCGGCGCTGATCCCCGACGAGGTCGTGGACGAGGTGGCGGTGGTGGCGCCTCCCGAGGAACTCGGACGGCGGATCCAAGAGCGGTACGGGGACAGGATCCAGCGGGTCGGGCTCTACAACCTGGCACCGGGGGGCGCGGTCGGCAACGAAGAACTCGCCTCGATCGTGGCTGCCATCAGGGGCTGATCGGAGTTGCTCCGGGTCCGCCGGCGGCGGCGCTGTCGACTCTCGGATCGGAGTACCCGGAACCAGCAGTCCCGTCGTTCGAAATGATCGAAACCGGACCCCACCCGGGCTGACGCTCCGGCCGGATCCGGACCTCGTGTCCCTTGGACCTCAAGTATTCGATCGTGGCCACGGGCAAGAACGGCTCCACCTCGATCGCCGCCCGGCCGTCCATCCCCGCCCCCAGCAGCCCGGTGAGCACCGTGAGG
>JBFHRE010000102.1:0-8650 GCA_041591895.1 Acidimicrobiia bacterium | reverse complement strand
GCCAACACCTCCGACGGCCGCGACGTCGGGTCGGTTGGAGTGTTCTCCCCGGAGGCGGGTGGCGAGAGTTTGACGTTCGAGGCGTCGCAGTCCGGTTTCGTCGATGTCGAGACCGGTTCGATCTGGGACATCACCGGGCGCGCGCTGTCCGGGGAACTCGAAGGCATGACGCTCGAACGCATCCCCCACCTCGACACCTTCTGGTTCGCCTGGGCGACGTATCGACCCGGCACCGAGTTGGTCGCGAGCTCCTGATGGCCTGCGATGCGGCCGACTCAACCCGAAGCCAGCTCTCGGTCGAGCGGTGAGGGGAACCGGGGGGTGGCGACCACGCCTTCGAGCCAGCTGGTGAGCGCGGCGCCCTCGGTCCTGATGAGCTCCTCGGCGGGTCCGACGTTCTCGAGAAGCCGGTAGACCACCTCACCCTCGGCGTTCTGACCCCAACCTCCCACCATCCGGCCATCGACAGAGATCGTGCGTCCGGCGTTGCCGTTGCGATCGAACAGTGTCGCCACGTGTGAAGGGTCGATGTACCAGTCGCGCTCCTTCCACCCCATCGTGGTGGGGTCGAGCCCGAAAAGCATCGCCACCACCGGCGTCTCGACCTCTTCGACAGTGGTATCGCCCGGGAGCACGTAGGCCTGCTGATCATCGTCCAGGAGGACAGGTTCCGCCTCGATGCGATCCAACGATCGACCGGTGTCCCGCGCTGTCCAGCCGCTCCACCATCGAATGTCGGTCGTAGTTGCCGGCCCGAACGACCTCAGGTACTTCTCCAGAAGGCGGTCACGCCCTTCTTCGGGGCTCAGAGCGCAGGGATCTTCGCCAAACCACTGCCGCGTCAGCGCCCACCGATACTGACTCGACCGCCAGGTTCCGGCCGGCTCGGTACGCACGATCAGGCCCTCCATCGCCAACTGGTAGAGCAGGCGGGATCCGATCGGCACTTCCTGGGTGTAGCGCCCGCCTCCCACGACGATCTTCTCACGTAGCCAGGGGATGCGCTCCCCCAACTCGGATGTGCTCAGCGGCCCGGAGACGAGTTCCTCGGCAATCATCTCCGCCACATCCGACAGCTTCGAATCGGGAGAAGTCAGGCCGGCTTCCGCCAGCCAGGTCAGAAGGCGCCCTCGTTCCTTGAGGGCCACCACATCGCCCGCACCCGCCGCGAACGTGGCGACGTCGGCCCGCCGAACCACCCACAGCGTTCGCCGCATCGCATGGAGGCGCCACAACGAGCGCTCTGTATACAGGGCATCGTCGAGGTCGGACACTGCGAATCGGGGGATCCGCGCCCAACAGGCCAGGTACGGGGTGCATGGGTCGGACGAATGCAGGGCGCCCACCGCGTCGACCGCATCGAGCACCGAGCCGACGGAGCGGTCTAGCCGGTGACGCCGCACGAGCCGGGCTCGGCGCTCGTGACTGGTGAAGGTCTGCACCCACTCGAGTGTGGCAGCGCGGCGCTCAGCAGTTCAACCATCGAGCAAATGGGGCGGCACGGCCTCTACGAATCGGAATGTCCGAGCCGCGGTCAGCGATCGAGCGACGCGGTCAATCGTTCAACATTCGTGCCAGACGGCGGTGCTCGGAAAGATGCCGTCCCAGGTCCAGGGTGGCCAGTCGTCCGTCCTCGACGATTCGGCGGCCGTGGACCCAGACCTCGGCGGCCCGGAAGGGACCGCTCAAGACGAGGCCCGCGACAGGGTCGACTGCTCCGGCCAGAGCCACGTCATCGACCCTGAACCCTGCGATGTCGGCGACCTTGCCCGGTTCCAGCGAGCCGATGTCGTCACGCCCCAGAACCCGTGCTCCGCCAAGGGTTGCCAGTTCCAGCGTTGCCCTGGCACCGATCAGGGGACGCTGCGACCCGGAGATCGCACGGCTCAGCCTGGAGACGAGGAGAGCCTGCCGAGCCTCGGCGAGCAGGTTGGATCCGTCGTTCGAGGCCGACCCGTCCACCCCCAAACCCACACGAACCCCACTGCCCAGCATGTCACTGAGCGGCGCCGACCCCGACGCCAGGCGCATGTTGGACGTCGGACAATGGGCGACTCCCGTACCGGAATGTGCGAGCACCTTGATGTCGTCACCGGAGAGGTGGACCCCGTGCGCGAACCACACGTCGTCACCGAGCCAGCCGACCGACTCCGCCAGGTCGACCGGCCGGAGACCGAACGTGTCGAGGCAGTAGGACTCTTCGTCACGGGTCTCTGCGAGGTGGGTGTGCAAGGTCACTTTCTTCGATCTCGCCAGATCGGCCGATGCCCGCATCAGGCCCCGGCTCACGGAGAACGGCGAACACGGGGCGACCACGATCCGGGTCATCGCCCCAGGTGAGTACTCGTGGTGGGCATCGATCGCACGCTCGGTCTCGGTCAGGATGTAGTCCTCGTCCTCGACCACCGAGTCGGGCGGAAGGCCGCCGGACGACTCCCCGACACTCATCGATCCACGGGAGACGTGGACGCGCAAACCGACCTCGGCGGCGGCTTCGACCTGATGGTCGACCGAGGTTCCAGCCGGCCAGAGGTAGTGGTGATCGAAGGCAGTCGTGCAGCCGGAGAGTGCCAGCTCTGCCAGCGCCGTGATCGTCGACACCCGGATGTGATCGGGCGTCATCCTCGACCAGACCGGGTAGAGCTCGACAAGCCAATCGAACAGCTCGGATTGCTGCGCCCTCGTCCGGGTGAGGGTCTGATAGAAGTGGTGGTGGGTGTTGACCAGCCCTGGGATCAACACCAGATCGGAGCAGTCGACCCGCTCGTCCGCTGGAGGTCTGGGGTCTGACGGCCCCCCGACGTGCTCGATCCATCCATCCCGGGAATAGAGCCAGCCGCGCTCGATCTCCCTGCGGCCCCCGTCCATGGTGACGAGTACGGTCGCGTCGTCGAGCAGAAGCGAGCTCAGGTGCGTTCCTCGCGGTTGTACGGCAGCCCCAGCGCGGCCGGCGCTCCCACCCTTGTCCGGAAACCCTCGAAGAGGGTGACTGCCACGAGCACCACGACCGTGAGGATGTACGGCGTCATGTTCAGCAGGTTGGCCGAGATCGTCGTGCCCTCTGCCTGGAGCCGGAACTGGATGGCATTGACTCCTCCGAACAGCAGCGCACCCAACACAGCCCGGCCCGGGTTCCAGGTGGCAAAGATCACGAGCGCGATCGCTATCCACCCCCGGCCACCCGTCAGGTTCTCGGTCCAACCCGGCGTGTATGCAAGCGACAGATGGGCTCCCGCAAGACCCGCGAGCGCGCCGCCGACGATCGTGTACAGATACCGGAGCTTGAACACGTTGACCCCCAGGGCGTCGGTCGCCTGCGGGTTTTCGCCTACCGCCCGCAGATGCAAACCCGGACGGGTCTTGAACAAGTACCACCACGCCAGCGGCACGAGGATGTACATCGCGTACACCAGCTGGTCTTTGTTGAAGAGCACCTCCCCCAGCACCGGGATCTCTGACAGCCCGGGAATCGGCACACGGAGAAAGCGGGGTCCAGTCATCCCCACCAGTGGGCTTCCCCCCGGACCGAGCTTCTGGCCGAGAAACGAGGCGAGACCCGTGCCTCCGAGAGTGAGTGCAAGGCCCGCCACCACCTGATCGGTGCGAAGCGTGATCGTGGCGAGAGCATGAATCAGACCGAACGAAGCACCCACCGCCATTGCGACCGCCACACCCACATAGGCGTTGTCCGAATGGAGTGCTGCGGCAAACCCGGTGACCGCTCCCATGATCATCATTCCCTCCAGACCGAGGTTCAGCACCCCGGCCCGCTCGGTGAGGATCTCCCCGACCGTCGCGAAGATGAGCGAGGTGCCTGCAAAGACCGCGATCGACAGGATCGACTCGACGAGGTCCATCAGGAACCATCCCCTCTGATCAGGCGGAGCCGGTACCGGCTGAAGATGTCGCCACCGAGGACGAACAGGAGGATCGCTCCCTGCAGCACCTGGGATATCGAGGCCGGCAGGCCGAGCGTGATCTGGATCTGGTCACCGCCCACGAACAGACCCGCCAGCAAGATCGCGACCCAGATCACCCGCAACGGGCGCAGTTTTGCCAGCCAGGCCACGATGATCCCGCTGAAACCGTTGCCGACAGCCAGGCCCTGTTGCAGCTTGTGCGAGATCCCCGAGACCTCGGCAAACCCGGCCAGACCGGCCAGTCCGGCAGAGACCACCATCACCAGGACGATGTTGCGGAACACGCTCACGCCGGCGTACCGCGCCGCCCGCTCGTTCTCACCGATCAGGGCTATCTCGTATCCCCACTTGGACTTCGAGAACACCAGCCACAGGAAAACCGCCGACCCGACTCCGACGAGGATCCCGAAGTTGAGGCGGCCGCTGAATCGGGGCAACCAGGCGAACTGTCCGAACTCGGCGCTGCCCGGAAAGCCGAAACCGGCTGGGTCCTTCCACGGGTCCGTGAACAGGTACTGGTAGAAGAGGATCGCCACGTAGTTGAACATCAGCGTGGTGATGATCTCGTTGACGCCGAGCGATGATTTCAGCAGCGCCGGGACCAGGCCCCACAGAGCACCTGCCAGCAACGCCGCCAGTCCCATCAGCGGCAGATACACCCAGGGGCTCTGAGGGATCGAGGGCGCCGCCTCGGGCAAGAAGAGGGCCACCCCCGACGCCGCCACCCCACCCATCACCAGTTGACCCTCCGCCCCGATGTTCCAGAACAACATCCGGAAGGCGAGAGCGACACTCAGACCGGTCAAGATCAGCGGGGTCGCTCGAACCAGCGTCTCCGTGAGCGCAGTGCGCCCCCCGTAGGCGCCCTCGATCATCGCCCCGTACGCCGTGAACGGGTTCACCCCAACCGCAATGAGGAGCACACCGCCCGCGGCCAGGGCGAGCATCAACGACCCGACAGGAACGCTCCACTTCACGTACGTGGGCGTCGTGAGCCGCTTCTCGAACTTGAGCGTCGTCACGAGCGCCTCTCTCCTGCCATCAACAGACCGATCTCTTCGATGGTCGTGGAGGCGGGCTCCACCACCCCCATCACCTGGCCGCCGTGAAGCACAGCAATCCGATCGGAGAGCATCATCAACTCGTCGAGGTCCTCCGAGATGAGCACGACAGCCGTGCCGCGATCCCGTTCGGCGACGATGCGCGCGCGGACCGCTTCGATCGCCCCCACATCCAAGCCCCGGGTTGGGTACGCAGCTACCAGCACGGCCCCCGACTCGAAGTCGCGACCCGCCGAGATCTCCCGCGCCAGGATCGCCTTCTGCTGGTTCCCACCCGAGAGATTCCTGGCCGGGGTGGCCGGGCCCGGGGTGAGGACCCCGAACTCATCGATCATCCGCTTCGCCTGACTACCCATCTTCTTGCGATCGAGGAAGGGACCCCGGGCAAGCGGACGCCGGCGGTAGGTCTTCATGGCCAGGTTGTCGGCGACCGGGAGGTTCCCGGCGAGGCCCACGCCAAGACGGTCGCCTGGCACATGACAGACACCGGCCTCGATCATCTGCCGCGGGGTCTTGCCGGTGCAGTCGACACCCCGCACCGTCACCTTGCCTGCTGTGATCCTTCGCAGCCCGGTGATCGCCTCCGCCAGTTCCTGCTGGCCATTGCCGGCCACCCCGGCGATGCCAACCACCTCGCCCCTCATCGCCGTCAGATCGACCCCGCGAAGCGCCGGCAGCCCACGATCGCCCAGGGCTTCAAGGCCATCGACGACCAGTACCGGCTGGTCGAGCTCGCGGTCTCCCTTGGGCACTCCGGTCGCGAGCTCCCTGCCGACCATCAGCCGGGCCAGCTCGTGCTTGTTGGTCGACCCGACATCGAGCGTTGCCACGTTCCTCCCCTGGCGAAGGACCGTCACCCGGTCGGCGAACGAGATCACCTCGTCGAGCTTGTGAGAGATGAAGACGATGGCCTTGCCCTCGGCCACCATGGCGCGCAGGGCCGAACCGAGCTGGCCCGATTCCTGCGGCGTGAGCACCGCGGTCGGCTCATCGAGGATGAGGGTGTTGGCCCCCCGGTAGAGCACTTTGAGGATCTCCACACGCTGCTGCTCACCCACCGAGAGCTGCCAGATGGCAGCGGTCGGGTCAACCAGCATGTCGTAGCGCTCACCCAACTCCCGGATGTCAGCCGCCACCTGGCTCATGTCCAGCCGGAACGGGACGCCGTCCATCCCGATGATCATGTTCTCCGCCACGGTCTGGGTGCGCACCAGCTTGAAGTGCTGGTGCACCATCCCGATCCCGAGCTCTATTGCGTGGCGGGGAGAGCCGATGTCGACCCGGCGGAGTCCCCCATTCGAAAGAAGCGAGATCGCGCCCTCATCCTGCCGGTAGAGACCGCAAAGCACGCTCATGAGTGTGCTCTTGCCGGCTCCGTTCTCCCCGAGCAGGGCATGGATCTCGCCGGTCCTCACCTCGAGGTCGACGTCCTCGTTCGCGAGCACTCCGGGGAACCGCTTCGTGATCCCTTCCATGCGGACGGCGACTGGCAGTTGATCGGTCATGTGTCGAGAAGGAGAACGGGGGCCGCAGGGCGGCCCCCGTTCCCGTTGGTCACTCGCCCAATCCGGTGGGCGCTTCGGCGGGCGCTTCGCCCTCAACCCCTGCGACGAAGTAATCCATGCTCAACAACTCCCCGAGAGTGAGGCATTTGCCCTCAGCCACAACCTCGGCGCCGTTGGCTCCGGTGATCGGCCCACAGAACGGCTTGAACGTGCCGTCGATGATCTCCTGGCGCCTCGTCTCGACGAGGCTCTTGGTCTCTGCGTCGACCAGCGGCGACAGTTCGGCGATGTCGACCACGCCGTCGGCCATGCTTCCGTACCAGGACTCGTCACCCTGATACGTGCCGGCCTGGACCTCTTGCACGATCGACACGTACTTCGGTCCCCAGTTCCAGATCGGGCTCGTCAAAACGGTGTCGCCCACGAACGACCGCATGTCGGAGTCGTAGCCGATGGAGAACTTGCCCGCGTCCGCGGCCGCCTTTTGCGGCTCGGTCGTGTCCTGATGCTGGGCGATGACGTCGGCCCCGGCGGCAAGCAGGGCGTCGGCGGCCTCCTTCTCCTGCGGCGGACCGAACCAGGTGTTGGTCCAGACCACCTTCACAACTGCGTCAGGGTTGACCGACTGGGCCCCGAGAGCGAAGGCGTTGATACCGCGGATCACCTCGGGAATCGGGAATGCGGCCACGTAGCCGAGCACGTTGGTCTCGGTGGCGGCTCCGGCGACGATGCCCGACAGGTAGCGGGCCTCTTCCATGGCACCGAACACGTTCGAAGAGTTGCTGGCGGTCTTGAATCCGGAAATGTGGACGAACTGCACGTCCGGGAACTCGGCGGCAACGTTGATCGTGGGATCCATGAAGCCGAACGACGTGGTGAAGATCACGTCATATCCCTTGTCGGCGAAATCGCGGATGACCCGCTCTGCATCGGGCCCCTCGGGAACGTTCTCGATGAAGGCTGTCTCCACACCGAGCTCGTCCTCGATCGCCAGCCTGCCCTGGTCATGGGCCCAGGTCCAGCCGAGGTCACCGATCGGTGCGACGTACACGAAGGCCACCTTGAAGTCGTCGGCCATGCCTTCTGTGGTCTCGGTCGCCGGTTGAGTGGTGGCAGGGGGCTGGGTCGCAGGCGGCTGGGTCGCCGGGGTCGTCCCCTCGCCGGAGGTCGTTCCACCGCAGGCGGCCGCCAGCAATGCCAGCGCAGCGATGTGGAGCAGAACGGTTGATCTCTTGGTCACGTGTCCCTCCCGTTGGAGGCCGGAAGGCCCGGCCGCGTCATTCTCCGCCCGGCTGGTGCCCGGACCGCCGCATCATTGCCGCTCTTTTACAAATTGTCAATCAGTCTCGAGAACACGTTCGTCTGTCACGCGGCCGGGAGAGTGACCACTAACCGGGCACCGGCGAGGTATCGGGAATCGAGGTGGATCGAGCCTCCGTGCCGCTCGGCGATATCCCTCGCAATGGCGAGTCCAAGGCCTGAGCCGCCACCCGACCGGGAATCGTCTAGCCGGGTGAACCGCTCGAACACGGTCGCGGCTTGTTCGACGGGGATTCCCGGCCCGTCATCGGTGACCATCAGGTTGACCAACCCTTCCTCCTCCCACAATGCAAAAGCGACCACCCGAACCGCATGGCGGCGGGCGTTGTCGGCCAGGTTGCGGACCAGACGGGCGAGGTCCGCCGGATCCCCGAGCACCTGGGCGCCAGACACAGCAGACACGTCGATCTCGGCGCCCGGCGTCCGGATCTGCCGGGCTTCGGCCAGGACGATCTCGTCGAGGTCGACCGAAACCGACCTCATCGGCCGGTTGCCGGATCCTGCGAGGTGGAGCAGGTCTTCGATGAGCGCCTGGAGAGCGACCACCTCCTCGTGCGCGCTCTCGAGCACGGCGTCCCGGTCAGAGGTGGAGTCCATGCGGGCGACCTCGATCTCCGTCCTCATGCGGGCGAGGGGCGTCCGCATCTCGTGCGAGGCATCGGCCACGAACCGGCGTTGGCGGGTCGCCGAACTCTCGAGCCGTTCGAGCATCCTGTTCATGGTTCGGGCCAGCCGGCCGATCTCGTCACCAGACCCCGAATCAGGAACACGACGCGAGAGATCGGACTCGCCGATCTCCTCGACCTCGGCTCGGATGGCATCGACCGGTGCCAACGTCCGGCCT
>JBFHRE010000101.1:0-8705 GCA_041591895.1 Acidimicrobiia bacterium | reverse complement strand
TTCCGGGAGGCAGCCGGTTCGGCACCGGCCTTCGGGGACCGGCGGACCCACCAGATGGACCCCTCAAACGTTCGCGAGGCGTTCCGCGAGATCGAGCAGGACCTCGCCGAGGGCGCCGACATGGTGATGGTCAAGCCGGCCGGGCCCTACCTCGATGTGATCGCCGCGGTACGCGCCCAGGTTGATGTGCCGATCGCCGCCTACCAGGTGTCCGGCGAGTACTCGATGATCGAGGCGGCAGCAGCCCGGGGCTGGATCGACGGGGATCGAGTCATGATGGAGTCCCTCACCGGGATCCGGCGGGCCGGGGCGGACGTCATCCTGACCTATTACGCACTGCGGGCTGCAAAGGCGCTCACCCGATGAGCACCCCCTCACAGGACTGGTTCACCCGAGCAAGGCAGGTCATGCCGGGCGGGGTCAACTCACCCGTGCGGGCATTCAACTCGGTCGGGGGCAACCCGTTGTTTGCCATCGCAGGGCGCGGTCCGCATCTCATCACCGCCGAGGGCGACGAACTCATCGACTTCATCGCCTCCTGGGGAGCGCTGCTCCTCGGTCACGCACACCCATCGATCGTCGAGGCGATCACCGCGGCGGCCGCCGGAGGCACCTCGTTCGGGGTCCCCTCTCAGTCGGAGGTGGAACTGGCAGAGTTGATCGTCGAGTTGGTGCCGACGGTCGAAGTCGTCCGGATGGTCAACTCGGGAACCGAGGCGACCGCATCGGCGATCCGACTGGCGCGGGCGGCATCAGGCAAGCCGGGCGTGATCAAGTTCGAAGGTTGTTACCACGGTCATGCCGATCCGTTCCTTGTGAAGGCCGGGAGCGGGCTCGCCACCCTCGGCACCCCTGACAGCCCTGGTGTTCCAGAATCCACCGTGACCGACACCAGGGTGGCGAAGTTCAACGACCTCGAGTCTGTGGCAGCCGCGTTCGGACGAGGTGACGTCGGGGCGGTGATCGTGGAGCCGGTGGCCGGAAACATGGGCGTGGTTCCGCCGGCACCCGGATTTCTGGAAGGACTCCGATCCATCTGCGACGACAACCGCGCCCTCCTGATCTTCGACGAGGTGATGACCGGGTTTCGAGTCGCTCGGGGCGGCGCCCAGGAGCGATTCGGAGTACGCCCAGACCTGACGTGTCTGGGCAAAGTGGTGGCCGGCGGCACGCCGGCGGCCGCCTACGGCGGACCCGAAGATCTGATGCGCCGGATTGCACCGGACGGCCCCGTGTACCAGGCAGGCACCCTGGCGGGCAACCCGATCGTCACTGCCGCCGGTCTCGCCTGCCTTCGTGAGCTGAAGTCCCGACCCGAGATCTACGAGAAACTCGAATCGACCGGGGCGGCGCTGGAATCGGCGCTTTCGGAAGCGATGACCGGGCTCGGCATCCCGGGATGTGTTCAGCGGGAAGGAGCGATGCTCACGCTGTTCTTCGGTCCCGATCGGGTGGCCTCCTGGGATGACGCCGCCAAGGTGGACCGGGAGCGCTTCGCCGAGTTCTTCCGGGCCGCTCTCGCACGTGGAGTGTTGCTCCCGCCTTCACCGTTCGAAGCCTGGTTTCTCATGGAGGCCCACACCGCCGTGATCGATCAGGCGCGCTCGGCCCTGATAGCCGCCTTGGAGGACTTGTGACCAAGCCACTCATCGAGGCCCTCAATCGCCGGCCGGTGCCCACGACACCGGTCTGGGTGATGCGGCAGGCCGGGCGCTACCTGCCCGAATACCGCCAGATCCGGAGCAAGCTCTCGTTTCAGGAAGCGGTCTCGTCTCCGGATGTAGCGGCCGAGATCACCCTGCAACCGATCCACCGATTCGGGATGGATGGCGCGGTCATCTTCGCCGACATCATGACGCCGCTGGAAGCCCTGGGCGTCGAGATGACGTTCGACCCGGGACCGCGGCTCCGGCCCCATTCTCTAGACGAGGTGGCGTCACTGCCGGAGTTCGACTCGACCAGGGTCGCATTCGTGGGTGAGACGATCCGATTGGTTCGCTCTGCGGTGCCGGACACGACCGCCGTCATCGGTTTCTCGGGCGCCCCCATCACCCTTCTGGCCTACCTGGTCGAGGGAGGCGGATCGAAAGACTTCATCCGCTTTCGAGGCGAGTTGAGAAGGGACCCGAGCGCGGCAGAGGCGGCCCTCGATCGGCTCGGCGATTCGATGAACCGATATCTCTCCATGCAGATTGCAGCGGGAGCCGACGCGGTTCAGTTGTTCGACTCGTGGGCCGGCGTGCTCGACCGTGACTCCTTCGCCGGACTGGCCGTCCCGTACGCTGCCAGAACCCTGGCCGGTCTCTCGGCGCCGACGGTCTACTTCGCCCCGGGCGCCGGGTCGAACCTCGACCTGACCGCCAAGGTGGGGGCCACTGCGTTCGGCCTCGACTGGCGGCTGCCGATCGATGTTGCGTGGGACGAACTCGGCCGCGATTGCGCCGTCCAGGGCAACCTCGACCCCGCGGTGCTTCTGACGGATCCCGCCACGATCAAACAGTCGGTCGGCGACATCCTCCGACGGGTGGGCGATCGAACAGGCCATGTGTTCAACCTCGGCCACGGAATCGACCGCAACACACCCGTCGACCACGTCCATGCAATGCTGGAGGCGGTCCGGGCATGACCGCCGATCATCGGGTGGCCATCGTCGGAGGCGGTCTGGCCGGCATGTTCGCCGCTCTGGCACTGGTCGCCGAGGGGATCGAGGACGTCGTCGTGCTCGAGGCGTCGGAGACTCCGGGGGGCGTGGTTCGGACCATCCAGCGAGACGGATACACCGTGGAGCCGGCGGCCGGGTCGTTCGTCCTCCCGCACCCGAACCTCTCGGCATTGCTCGATCTCGCCGGGGCCGACTTGACCCCGACCCGAGCGTCCAGCCGGTATCTCTACGCACGGGGCAGGTTGGCGAGGGTTGCACAGGGCCCGGCACTCGCCCTGTCACCGGCACTGTCGACCCGTGGGAAGCTGCGCGCCGCACTCGAGCCTTTCATCGCGTCGGCGGGGCATAAGCCGGACGACTCCGTGCACGAGCGGATGACTCACCGATTCGGTGCCGAGGCCGGAGCGTTGGTCGCCTGGTTGATGTCGGCCGGTGTCTATGCGGGCGATCCGCGAGTGCTGTCGCTCGATCAAGCGTTCCCTGGCATCGAACGGCTGCTGCGATCGCACGGCTCGATCGTCCGTGGTGCGGTGGCGGCGCGTAAGCGCGGCCTTCCCCGGCGCCGGTCCTGGGTGCCAAGCGACACGATGTCCGGTCTCGCCGACTCCCTTTCCGGCACCCTCGGCCCAAAGATGCACACCGATTGGCCGGTCGAGCGCGTGGAGCGTTCTCGGGGAGGATGGACGGTCCACGGTCGTTCGATCCTCGAAGCCGACCAGGTGGTTCTCGCCGCGGGTCCGCTTGCTGCCGGCCGGATGCTCGGTGGAGAGGTATCCCAGGTGCTCGGAGGTGCGATCGCAGCCCCGGTGGCGGTTGTGGCTCTCGGAGGCATCGAACCACCACCCGGCCTCCCCGACGGGTACGGGATCCTCACGGGGCCTGACAGCGGCCTGCTCAGCCTCGGGATACTGCTCGAGTCGTCGTACGCCCCGCATCGCGCTCCGGACGGCGGATGGCTGGTGAAGGTGATCGCCGGCGGCGCCCGCCATCCGGAAGTCGTCGAATGGACGGACACAAAGATCATCGACACGATCGGGGTCGAACTATCGAACGTCCTCGGCTCTCCGGTCGAGGCCTCGTTCGCGGAAGTGGTCCGTCATACCCCGGGGATACCGCAGTACCCGTCGAGTCACGGTGCGTGGCTCGACGACGTTCAGACCAAACTCGGCGCAGGTCTTCACCTCGGCGGCTGGGGATACCGGGGCGTCGGAATCAGCCACATCGCTGACGACGCGTTCGCTCTCGTGGCTGCGGTCAAAGGCCGCTCGTGAACCGTACGCCTCGCGGCTTCTGGACGATCTGGACCGCCGTCGCCATAGATCTGCTCGGATTCGGGATCGTCATCCCGCTCCTCCCGTTGTATGCGGAACGCTTCGGAGCGAGTCCTTTCACCATCGGGCTCTTGTTCGCCTCCTACTCGTTGGCGCAATTCGCCTTCTCGCCGGTTTGGGGCCGACTCTCGGACCGCATCGGACGCAGACCGGTGCTCCTGGTCACGATCGCCGGATCGGCGGCCGGAAGCCTGATCGTCGGCCTCGCCGGCTCGCTGACGCTGCTGTTCGCCGGCCGGATCATCGACGGCATCTCCGGCGCCAGCGTCGCGGTGGCCCGGGCAACGGTGGCAGATCTGGCCGAGCCCGAAGCCCGTCCCCGCCTCATGGGACTGCTCGGCGCCGCGTTCGGGATCGGTTTCGTGCTGGGGCCGTCATTGGGCGCGTTCGCCACCCTCTTCGGCCCATCGGTTCCGTTCTTCGTGGCCGCGGGGCTTGCGCTCGCCAACCTGGTCGCTGCATCGCTGCGGGTTCCCGAAACTCGCACCCAGCCTTCGCCGGTCACGGTGCGAGCCGGGCGGCTACCTGGGGGAGCGTTGAGGCTGGTGGTGCTCTCGTTTGTCGCTGTGACCGCCTTCAGCGCGTTCGAGACCACGTTGTCACTGCTCAGCAACCGCCGACTAGGCCTCACAGAGTCCTCGGTAGCGCTGTTGTTCGCCTTCGTTGGTGTGGTGCTCGTGGCCACGCAGGGCGGCCTGGTCGGCGCTGTGACCGGCCGTCTCGGTGAGCCCGCCACACTCCGGTTCGGTCTCGGCCTGGATCTGGCGGGTTTCGCCTTGCTGGCGTTCGCCGACGGCCTTGTCCTGCTCCTCATCGCCCTGGCGTTACTCGCGCTCGGTCAGGGGCTCCTCACCCCCGTCCTGTCGTCAGCTATCACCGGCGCCGTTCCGGTCAGGTCTTCCGGGGCGGCGCTGGGGTTTCAGCAGTCCGCCGGAGGTCTGGCCCGGGTGGTGGGACCGCTGCTCGGTGGCTGGTTGTTCGCTTCTTCCACGAGCCTGCCGTACGTCGTGGCCGCCGGCCTGGTGGTGGTCGCGATTCCGTTGATCCCGACCTCCGGCCCCCCAACGCAGACGGAGGGATGATCCCGGCGGCCGGGGCCGGCGGCTGTGCGAGACTGGCGGCGTGACCCGCAACCGGCCCGCGGTCCTTGTTACGCTCGCCCGTTTCATCTCCCGCACGGGAGGCGAAGCGGCGTTCTTCGTGGGCATCTGGGGCAAAGCTGCCTACGACTTTGGTGCGGAACCCAGTGGAATCGCCCTGCTGATCGCGGTGATGGGGATCGCCGGGCTGATCGGGTCGGGTATCGCAGGACCGCTCATAGACCGATTCGGGCCCCGGAGAGTGCTCATCGTCAGCGAGATCTTCTTCGTCCCGGCGACACTGTCTGCCGTGGCGGCCGAGCAACTCCCGGCGCTGATAGCAGCCGCGGCCGGAATCGCGCTGTTCGGGACACCGGCCTACACCGCTATCGCTTCGTTCCCACCGTTCCTGACCAGGGACGAGACGGAGTTACAACGGATCAACTCGTGGGTGGAGATGGCGGGAATGGCGGCCCTGATCTCCGGAGCGTCGTTGGGAGCACTGATGGCGGCCACGATCGGGATCGACGCCATTTTCTGGTTCGACGCGATCACGTCGCTGGTGGCGGTCGCCCTCGTGGCCGGTGTTGCAGTCGACCGCCAGACCCGACCCAACGAGCAGGGCGAAGGATGGCAAGGAGTGGTCCGCGGCTTTACGACCGTGTACCGCAACCGGCGGCTCCGCTTCTACGTGCTCGCCTCAACCGCCATCTGGACCTCGTTCGGCTTCTTCGCCGCCCTCGAACCGATCTTCTACCGGGACGTGCTGGAGGTGGGACCCGAGATGCTCGGGGTCGTGAACACGATCTTCGGGGTCGGACTCGTGGCCGGCACCGGGGTCGCATCCCGCTTGCCGGGACCGCTCCGAGGTGCCCGGTCGGTGGCGTGGCTGGTCGGGCTCAACGGATTCGGCGCGCTGATCTACGTCGGCACGACGCTGCTCCCGGTGGTGATGACCGGAGCAATCGTTTGGGGTCTGATCATCGGGGTGATGGCTCCGCTCGCCCGCACCATGATCCACATCAATTCGCCCGAGGGTCAGGTGGGCCGGGTGATGGGGGTCACGCAGGTCCACTCGGAAGTGGCCAAACTCGGACCGCTGGTGCTCGCTCCTCCGCTGGCCGCCGCGCTCGGTGTCCAATCGGCACTCATCCTGTCGGGAATCTCGGTCAGCGTGCTGGCGTTGCTCATGGCGCCGACCGCCCGCTGGCTGGATAGGACCCGAGAGGGAGAAGTCCCTACGATCGAGGCGGCCCGCACCGCCGACGAGCCCATCTCGCCCAATCCCTGAGGACGATCCCATGTGTAGAAGCATCAAGACGCTGAGAGAGTCGGTCGAGATCGGGCCTCCGGAGGACATCGAGGCGGCCGCCCGTCAGTTCGTGCGCAAGGTTTCGGGGTTCTCGAAGCCCGCCCCGGCCAATCAGGACGTCTTCGATCAGGCGGTGGCCGAGATCGCCGCCGCCACCGACCGGCTCCTCCGCGGCCTGACCATCGGCGGAAGACCGACGGTCGTTTCGTGACCGCCGTCGACACCATCCCCTCCGGTGGGCCACCACCGGGAATCGATTACGAGCGCAAGTGGTATGCCATGGCCGCGGTCGGCGTGGGTGTGCTGCTGGCGACGATCGACGGGTCGATCGTGAACATCGCCCTCCCCACGATCCGCAAGCACTTCTCCACCACGCTCCCCGTCGTCCAGTGGGTATCGGTCGGATATCTCCTCACGCTCGCCAGCCTCACGCTGGCGGTGGGTCGATGGGGCGACATCGTCGGGAAGAAGCGGATCTATCTGGGCGGGTTCGGGCTGTTCACGGTGGCGTCGATGTTGTGCGGGGTCTCGCCCACGATCTCGGCGCTGATCGGTTTCCGTGTCATTCAGGGTCTCGGGTCGGTGATGATCCTCGCCCTGGGGGCGGCGATCCTGGTGGAGGCGTTCCCTCCCGACGAGCGTGGCAAAGCTTTGGGCCTCATCGGGACCTTCGTCTCCGTCGGCGTCGTGATCGGGCCCATGGTTGGCGGCGTCCTCATCTCGGCGTTCGACTGGCGGGCGATCTTCTTCGTGAACCTGCCCGTGGGACTGGTCGGCATGTGGATGGTGTCCCGGTTCGTGGCTGCCACGCCACCGCGCGGAGGTCAGCGGTTCGACTATCCCGGGGCCGCGCTCTTGAGCCTTGCCCTGCTCGCCTTGAGCCTCGGCCTGACCAGCGGCCAGGCATTGGGATACGGATCCTGGATCGTGCTCGCCCTGCTCGGATCGGGCCTGCTCCTGGTGGCCGGATTCGTGGCAGTCGAACGTCGAAGCGACGATCCCATGGTGCCGCTGGGCATCTTCCGCGAACCTTTGCTCACGGTCAGCATCGTCACCGGGTTTCTCGCGTTCGTGGCAGTGGCGTCGACTTTCTTCCTCTTGCCGTTCTACCTCGAGGAGGTACTCGGGTTCGATCTGCTGAGGACGGGTCTGGCTCTCTCGGTGGCTCCGCTCGTCCTGGGCTTCGTCTCACCTTTGGCCGGATCGTGGTCGGATCGGGTCGGGGTCCGCCGTCTCACCCTCGCCGGACTGGTGATCCTGGCCGCCACCTATATCGGCTTTCAAACCCTGTCGGTCGACACGACCTTCCTGACGTTCTCGCTGCTGGCGATACCCCTCGGAGCCGGAATCGGGGTGTTCCAGTCGCCCAACAACAGCGCCATCATGGGAACGATGCCCCGCGAATACGCCGGGGTGGCGGGTGGCCTCCTGACCCTCACCAGACTGCTGGGACAGATAGCGGGCGTGGCCGCGGTCGGCTCGTTGTGGGCGGCCCGCGTGGCCGCCGGCGCCGGGCCCGGTTTCACGGGTGATGCGATCGGGGCGCCACCGGAGGTGCAGGTCGAAGCACTCCACGAGACGGCGATCGTGCTCGCCGCCCTCCTGGTCTTCGCGGCCGGGATCGGAGGTTGGGCCCTCCGCCGCAGTCGCTGACTCCGGGCCATCCAATCGGATCCCAATCCTGACCCAACTCGCATCTCGTACGTTGGCCCCAGCGGACGAAAGGAGCATCCATGCCGCTGGTGACGATCAAGGCGCCCGAGGGAGTGTTTTCGGACGATCAGCGCCGTCAGATGATCGAACGGGTGACCGAGGCCATGGTCGAAGTCGAAGGTGAGCAGTTCCGCGAGAAGACCTGGGTCCTCTACGAGGAAGTTCCGGCGGGAAGCTGGGCGATCGGCGGTCAACCGATCGGCGTATCGGCCACGGCCGGTTGACCGCGGTCAGCGGCCGAGCGCTGCCACCGCCGCGGTGATGTCCTGACTGGCGATCCCGACCGACTTGAAGAACGTCACGTCTTCGCCGATCGCAGGATGGCGGTCGACGAGGACGTCTCCGATGGTGGCGTTGACCGGGAACCGGTCGGCCTGGATCAGGTCGCCTGCCTCCACTTTGCACGCCTCGACGTCATCCACCACGACATAGGCCCGATCCACGGTTTCGGGCGGACCCTCGACCCTCTCGGGCCGGAACGCACCCACGGCGTTGATGTGGGTACCGGGACGGACCGAATCGTCGGAGAACAAAGGCGCGGTCGAAGGAGTGGCACAGGAAACGACGTCGGCGGCCGCTACCGCGGCATCGGCATCCTCGGCCACCTC
>JBFHRE010000100.1:0-8846 GCA_041591895.1 Acidimicrobiia bacterium | reverse complement strand
CCGTCGCGCCACCGACCGGTGCAGCCAGGCCGGCCTGGTCCAGTACCAGGCCTGGAGCGCGTCGCTGTGGGCGTCCACGATGAATCGACGGTCACCCTTCCCGCAATACCAGGCCACCGCCAGCACCGCGAAGCTCGGTGGACTCTGAACGAAAACCAGGTCGGGCCGCTCCCGCCGCAACAAGCGACTGGTCCGCCACAGTTGCCTGGGATATTTGGCGAGCGCAGCCATCCAACCGCGACGCCGAGTGGCCTCGACGAACTCCGCATGTATGCCGAGTTCCCGAGCGAACACCTGGCTACGTGGCCCGTGACTCGGTGGCCCCCATACGAGGAACATGGCCCTCCGCCCGGCGACCGTCTCAGCGATCGTGTCCGCCATGGTCATCGTGCTGCCAGAAGCCGCGCGAGCTTCTCGACGTTGGTGGTGAGGTCGAAGCGCTCCGATACGATGCGCCTCCCAGCAGTCCCCATCTGGATTCGCCTTCCCTGCTGCCCGTGCAGCGATCCTATCGCGTCGACGAGGGCGGCGGAGTCCGCCGGTTCGACCAGGATGCCGGACAGACCATCGTCGACGGCTTCGGGAATCCCCGAGTGACGGGTGGAAACCACCGGAAGGGACATCGCCATGGCCTCGAGCACGACGTTGGGTATGCCGTCGCGGTCCCCGTCTTCGCCGACGACACAAGGCAGGACGAACACATCCGCGTCCCGGAAGTGCTGGAGGACCTCATCATGCGCCAGCGCACCGGTCAAGGTCACGGCCTCGCCGATACCCAGCCGTTGGATCTGGTCCTCGAGCTGAGCTCGGAGGGGTCCCTCGCCGACGATCACACAGTCGAACGACAGCCCGCGGTCTTTCATCGCCGCACAGGCATCGAGCAGAAAGGAGAATCCCTTTTTCTCCTTCAATTGTCCGACCGCGAGCAGACGCAGAGTCCCTGAGTCGGGACGGGTCGCCGGCGGTTCGAAGCGGTGAAGATCGATTCCATGATGGATCGCCACGATGTCCGCACCGGTCGGTGCCAGTTGCTCCAGGTGTTTCAGGTTGTATTCGGTGCAGGTCGCGACAAACCGCGACGTCTCGATCTTCTCGGGCAACAACACCGGATTGACGTAGATGTCGTTGGCGTGAGCCGTCACCGAGAACTCGACTCCCAACAATCGGGCCGCCACGAGCGCGACGACGGCGGCCCGGTCGATGAAATGGGCGTGGAGGTGATCTGGCCGATGGCTGCGGGTGAGCATGTCTGCCACCACTACCGCCTCACCGATGTGCGCCACGGTCTTGACACGGGCTCGTAACGACGGGTGACGTCTCGTGATGAGCCACAAGGTCACGCCAAGCAGGGTCACCGGCCTCCGGAACAACCACATTGCGACGGCAGACAACAGGGTCGTGACGCCAACGGGAAGCACGTACTCAACGGCTCGGGAGATCTCGGTCTGTCGGGGCGAGAGCGGACCACCCGGTCTCCGCAAGGAGACCACCCTCACCGGCGTCCCCCGCGCTCCGAGTTGCTCGATCTCCCTGTCGATGAACGTGGTCGTGAGTAACGGGTACGTCCCGACCACATAGGCGATGTTCATGAAAGCCAACCCCCAGCCGAGCACTCAGAGTAGTGGCTCGACTGCGATCCATCACCTCGCGGAATCGCGCAATGTCGGAAGCGGCGGTCTGCTCAGCCGCCCGGATAGGCTGCGAGCGAGTGCCCGACCCAACCGAGATCACCCGCCATTCGGTCACAGTCGAATCACGGACACCGGGGACGAGGGGATCTCCCGCCGTCGTCGAATTCGAACGCTCATTCGTGCGGCTCCGTACCGGAGCCGCGGAGTTGGACCGCTCGCCGATCGCTGCGGCACATCTCGAGCGAATCGATTCGGAGACGTTCAACCTGACCCTCCGATCAGGTTGGGTGATTCGACCAGAGAACGTCGTCGAGTTCCTGTTCGAAGCCGCTCCGGCATTCGAGAGCAAACTCCGATGGCGACCGGGACGGACGGGGCGCAGAGTCCCGACCCTCGTGCTCCACCTGGCCCTCACCTCGACCATCCTCGTAGTCGGCCTGGTGATGGGTCGTTTCCAGTTCGACGGCTCCGAACTCATCACGTGGTTGGTCGCCGGGCTGATGTTGTTCGTCGGTTTGCTGTGGTCCCGCTTGTGGAATCTCGACCAGCAACCTGCAACAGCCCCGGAGCCGGCAGGACTGCTCCATCTCGAGTCGAGGGCCTCGGTCGACGTGCGGCGAACCGTGTCCGGCAACATCGACCTGATGCGCGAACTGCTTGGCGAGCGCCTCGGCGAAGCGGGACCGGAGCCGGCCAACACCTGGCTGCCTCCGATAACGATCGTGACCGGCAGGCGACGATCGATCCACCTGCTCCCGGTGCCGTTGGACGCGACGCAGACTCGCAGCGTGCTCACCCAGCCGGTCCAACGCCACACCACCTAGCGCGAGGCAGCCTCGCCGGGTAGACGGCGAGCATCCCGCTGCCACGGCCAACGAACGCGACAGATGATCCGGTTGGCCTGTTTCGCGATCAGCGGCCCCTGGGTAACCTCAGACGTGCGTGAACGGGACAGGGCTATCTCGCTATCAGGTGCGAGTCATCTCGCCACGTCTCGAGCCGCCCAATCCAGCCTTGACGTTCGAGATGGGCGAGTCGGACGTGTCGATGCGGCTGGCGACCAAGGAGCTCGACTGGGCCCCGCTCGGAGAGGTGCGACTGGATCGCATCGATTCGGAGACGTTCTCGATCCAACTCCGAAGCAACGAATGGATCGTGCGCCCGCTCGATGTCGCCGGTTTCCTGTTCGGAACGCGTGAGCGGCTGCAAACGCCCACCGAGCGTCCCGGGAGACGCCCTCGGGAGACCACGCGAATTCGGTCGCTGGCGTGGGCCGTGCTGCATGGATTCCTCGCGCTGTCGATCCTCGGCATCGGCGTCGTCATCGGCCGCTACAGCCTCGACGGATCCAACGTGCTGTCGGCGATGGTGGCGATCCTCGTCATGGGCGTCGGCCTTCTCTGGTCGAGGATCGTCCCGGGAAGCGAAGCGCCGAAGTCCACCCGACCGACCGCCGGGATCCGCCAGCCTGTGCGTCCGACCGCCGGCGGACGGCTCCGAGGCGATGTAGACGTACTCAAAGAGATCCTGGGGGACCGAGTACAACCCGGCCCGAGGCCGGCGGCCACCTCACCCAGACCGGTGGCGGCCGACAACGCCTCGTGGCTGAAGGACGTCGAATTGCCGACCCTCGAGCAGGGAGCCGATGACCTCACGATCATCCGCGGCATTGGGCCGGCGGTCGCATCCCGGCTGGCGAGCGCCGGGATCGTCACCTACAAGCAGATCGGCCGATTGAATGACACCGAGTTCCACAAACTCGCCCGGGTGCTGGGAGCCACGATGCACAGAATCGACCTCGATGCCTGGCATCGCGACGCCACGATGGCGTACGAGCACAAATACGGTCATCCGATGGATTCCAGGAGGGATGACGAGCCGGAACCCTCCAGCCCGGAACCCTCCAGCCCGGATCCGTCCAACCCGGATCCGTCCAACCCGGAACTCCAGCCAGGGGACGATTCCGCGGCCGACCGTGAGGCCCCCGCCGCACCCACCTCTGACCTGCCGGAACACACCCCGCCCGAGGAAGCCTCGCCCGGAGACGCCCCTCCGGGGTTGGACGGAATCATCGCCTCCCAGACCGAGCCAGAGTTCGCCTGGTGGGGATCCGATCAATCCGATACTCAGGAAATCGAGTCTGCGTGGCGCGAAATCGACGATTCGGTCTTGATGCTCGATTCGGATGACGACGCGGAACCGGACTGGTCATCTCGCTCCATAGACGGCATCCCCGACCCTGGAATGCAGGACGACCTGACCGGAATCAAGGGAATCGGAGAGGCCACTGCCCGAAAATTGGCCAACATCGGAGTGGTGAGTCTGGCCCAGATCGCCGATGCCGATGCCGAGCAGATTTCCCACATGGAAGCCGCCCTCGGGTTCAGATCAGGACGCTTCGCTGCCGAACGCTGGCAGGAACAGGCTCGGGATCTTCTGAACGCCTGACGGCCGTCAGCGCCCGAATCGCCCGGTGGGAACCTTCTCCCCCCGCAACCCCACGATGCGCGACGCGACCAGCCAGCCCTCAAGTCGCAGCACGTTGCCCGGCAATTGGATGGCATAGCGGACCCGATCCCTCGCCTCGAGGTCAACTGACGGCTCGTATCCGTATCTGACCATCAACTCGTGACAGGCAGCCTCTATGAAAGCGACATCGACCGGACGCACAGCTTCCTTGTAGCGGCCGACCGATCGGCTCGATATCCCGCCCGGCCTGGCCGCGCCGAACGACGAGTTACCTCCACGAGCCGTCTGCTCCTCGACAGCGCGCATCTCCATCATCTCCGGTTCGAATTCGAGTCCGAAGAAACCGCAGACCTCGCGGGTGACGGTCACCGGGTCCGCCACGAGTGTCTCGTATCGCAGGATCCGATACCTCTCGGGGTAGCTTTCCTCGTTCCGGCTCCCGGCTACGACCGAGGTCAACCATCGACCGGTCGCGGAAGCCAGGCCTTTTGCACCTTCTTCGCCATGCTTGTCCGCGGCCCGCTTCACCACCGACGCGTGTCTGTCCCTCGGATCTCTGATCATCTGGATGATCCGGGCATCGGGCCACTCCTCGAACACCCGGTCGACGTTTCGTTCCAGATGAAGCGACTTGTCGCCCCAGCGCGACTTCCCGACCGACTCCGCGTGGTGAGAGTGCAGCAACGCAAACAGACGGCCGTAGGTCCGGGGACCGGCCAGGAATTCCGCCCGCACCCGCACCGGATCGGGGTCGAGAACCTCGAGCCGTCGATAGCTGACGACTGCATCCAGACAGCGGTCGAGGTTGATCTCAACCGACAGATCCCCGAACCGACCATCGAACCAGCGCCAGAAGTTCGCCCGCCGGATCATGTCCACGTCGGAGTGGCTGGCGAGGAGTGCGTAGAGCAGGCTGGTTCCGGATCGATCGGCGCCTGTGATCAGGATTGGCCCGGTCGGAGGTGAACTCAATTCGATCTCCCTTCGATCAATTCGGCGTACAGGTCCCGGTATCGGTCCGCGATCACGTCGATCCGATATCGGGACTCCGCCGTCGCTCTGGCGTTGGCGCCAAAGACCCGACCCGACGCCGGGTCGTCTGCAAATTTGGCGATGCAGGCCGCGAGGTCCTGCACGTCCCCGGCCGCGAACACCAGGCCCTCTACGCCGTGCTCCACCACGTCTGTGTTGGCGGGGATGTCGCTGACGATGACCGGGAGCCCATTCGCCATCGCCTCGAGCAGGCTGTTCGACAGTCCCTCTGCTCGCGAGGGCAGGACGAGAGCGGTGGCGCCCGAAAGGAATCGATCGGCGTCGGTCTGCTCCCCGTGGAACCGCACGATCGGAGCGATACCCAGGTCGGTGGCGAGCCTCTCGAGAGACCGACGCTCGGGCCCGTCGCCGACCACGTCGAGCGACAGCCGTGGACGGTCGCCGAGAACGGCCAGTGCCTCCAACAGCGTCGCCAGCCCCTTCTGGGAGTGGAGTCGACCGAGGAACAGGAGCCGCTGAGGGCTCTCGGCCCGGCCGGCGACCGACGCCGGGAGCTCGACACCGTTCGGAATCTCTACAACCCGTTGGCGGTCGACGCCTGCTGCCACCAGTTCGGCGGCGATGGCTTCGCTGATCGCCACCATCCGATCGCAATCCAACGCCGAGCCCAGCATCCACGCCGTACCCGGCAGGTGGCTCGCCTCGCCCAGCTTCCGAATGTCACTGGCAGAACCGCTGTTGGCCAGCTTGGCGACCACCGGCCGGCGGATCAGACGCCCGACCCGGGCGGCGACGAACGTGTGATAGCTGAGGCCGTGCACATGAATCACGTCGTAGCGGTGGCGATTCATCACGAGGTAGGTCGCCAGGGTGGCCATGTAGACGTAATGACCGAGCCTGCGAACCCCGCGAATGCCAGAGAACTCCCAGAACGTGAAGTTCCGCACCACCGGAACGCCGTCGATGGACTCGGTTCGAGGCGTTCCGCGATACCACCAACCGGTGGCGATCACGACCGGGACCCCCGCCGCTCGAAGGGATTTGGCCAGCTTGAGCGCCTGCCGTTCCATCCCGCCGATCCAGGGATGAAACAGGCGGCACACCATCAAGACTCGCGGTTGCCTCCCCGCAGTCTCCTCCAGGCGTCGCACGATGTCTCTGGCGGCCGCCTCGAGCTCGATGCCATCCCGATTGTCCACCATGGCGACCTCACGACCTCGTGCCGCGAGCCAGGTGCGAACCGCTTCGATCGCCGACTCGGCCGACGAGAGGAAAGCGTCCACATCCTTCTCGGGCAGCCAATCCCAGGTTCCTCTTGTCCTCAGCCGGGTGGCCGCAGTCGATATCGGCACGTTGACGTCGACGTACAGGTCCGCGCGCTCCACCACATCGAGGTAGCGCTCGATCGCATCGACCCTGGGCGTCTCCACGGGAGATGCGAACAACTGAACTACCCGGTGGGCGAAGCCCTCGTCGGCCACGAGCACCTCGTCGGGGCGGCGCACCCGACGGAACAGCGCCCGATCGCCGGCATGTCGCAGGGTCCAGTAGAGCGGGCGGCGCCTCGAGGTCGCCGCTCCGACCGGACGAACCCGACCCTCCAGCGTCAGGGCGAATACGAGTCGGGGATGGGTGAGCACGAAACGGATCGTGCCGATGCCGGCGGAGAGGCGGTAGGCGAGCCAACCCACCGAGTCTGGTCGCAGGCCGAACGTGAGGAGCTTCGAGAACCGGCCAAGCCGTGAACGGCCGGCGATCTCGCGAGCGTCGTCGGGGAAGGAAACCGCCCGAAGCCCCTGCGCCTCGAGCGCCCGTCCGAGCGACCGGGCGATGGTCGTCTTGCCCGCGGCGGGGAGCCCGATCAACTCGACGACCCCGACACGGCGATCGACGCTCATGACATCCCCGCAACATCCGAGAGGAAGTCGAATTCCTGCACGATTTCCCGAACCCGACGATGGTGGTGATCCGACCAGGCCACGCGGGCGCGATCCGGAGGCGGCGCAGCCGTCACCAGATGCTCGCAGCCGCGCAACCACTCCTCGACCGGGTCGATGCCGAGGTGGTTGCAAAGCCGCTCGAGCACGGGTCGCGTTTCGGAGACCAGGTCCTCGTAACGCACGACAGTCAGCCGGCCCTCGGGAAGCCGGCCCCGGATCGAGACCAGCCGTTCGCACTGGGCGCGGTAATCGTCGATGGCGTCGTCGAGGCTGCGGCCGCTGCGGCCGACCATCGCCCCGATCGGATCCTCGGGCGCTCGCACCACCTGGATGACATGCAAGACCACGTCGCCGAGCACCGACTCGAGACGGCCGAGGAGGTCTGGATCACGAGCGAGACTCCTGGTGGTCGGCCCCGCCCGACTGTCGCCCACCACCGTCAGAGCATCGTACGAGCCCTGCCACAGGCTGGGGATCGCCAGCGAGTAGGGCTCCAATCTGCGAGCCGTGACCCGGCCTTTCAGTGCCTCACGCTTCGAACTCTTCACCAGCAGTGTGAAGAGCTCGTCGCGGTCCAACCCCGAGTCGAGTCTGGCCAGTAGGTCGACTTCGTCACCGCACACCACCGACGGATGAGCATCCAGCATGGCCCCGGTCAGCGAACCACCGCTCTTGGTGTGACCGATGAAGAGGACGCACCGTTTCACCCCGGCGAAGTCGTCGGCCAACCGATTCGCGTCGGAGCGCGCCCGAGCTCTCACAAACGCGGATCGCGCCAGCCGAACGCCATCACCGGCCAGGATCGATCTCCCGAGCCGGCCACCGGCGAATCGCCGGAACCGCGGCGAGTCCACGATCGAGACCCAGACCCGTTCGATCATCCCGCTCACAGTCCGGCCCGGGCGCCGGTGCGTTGAAGCAGCCGTGAAACAAAAGCGGTGGACGGATGGTCTGGAAGGGCTTCCTCGGCGCGGGCGACGGTGTTGGCGATCAGGCCCAGGGACAGCCACCACAAGCCCAACCCGAACGGGACCCTCATGTTGGAGAGGTTGTTCACGACGAGATGTGACAGCGGGAGCATCCACAACACCACGAGAACCCGCTTGTCGAGGCTCTGGTGGCGAGCCAGCCGCCGGTATGCGCGCGGGGTGGCGAGGAGAAGCAACACCGCCGGACCCATGTAGGTGATGAACCCGATCGCACCCTGCTCGGCCAGGATCGTGAGGTAGAGGTTGTGCGAGGCGTGGTCCTTGTCAGGCACGAACAGGTCGGCCACGCTTCCCTGGAACTGGACGTCATACCGGTCGAAGTTCCCGAATCCCCAACCCACGATCGGCTTCGCCTCGAACATCCTCAGGGAAGCCACCACGACGGGAAGCCGACTGAGAGCCGATTCCTCGGAAGCCTCGGAGAAGAAGCGGGTGGTCGCGCGGTCGACGATCGGCGCCGCCACCCCCGTGACCAGGACCGCAGAAACGATCATCAAACCTGCCACCCCTACACCGGTAACCGGTCTCCGATACATCAGGAACAACACCCCGAGAACCGCCAGTGCCGCCAGCCAGGTGGCCCGGGAGAAGGTGAGGAAGGCCATCGTGGTCCCCACGAGCAGCGAGAGCTGGCCCAACCTGACCGACTTCGTGTCCCCCCTCGACACCAACAGATAGAACAACCACACACTCGCAATGAGGACCGTCGTGCCATACACGTTCGGGTGATCGAGCGAGCCGACGGTGCGTGTGTCGGCCCGATCGAGCCAGGAACTCGGAACCAGATGAGGAGCAAGCCATGCCAGGATGCCGAACAGCGCCTG
>JBFHRE010000099.1:0-8857 GCA_041591895.1 Acidimicrobiia bacterium | reverse complement strand
GTTCGAGCCGTAGGTGGCATAGGCCGGGGCCCAGGTCGAGCCGGAAGTGGGCGGGCCAACTCCCATCCGCTTGTAAGAGTTGACGATCGGGCAGGTGACCGCGACCAGCGCGGAAGCGTGTTCGATGAGTCCACCTATGTACCGGTAGGCCATTTCCGACAGTCCCAGGCCTCTCGGGTCTCCGCGGTCGAGGAACAGTTCGGTGTCTCCGTCCCAGAGGCTCTGGTGCGTGTGGAGGCCGCTTCCCGTCAGATGCGCGAACGGCTTGGGCATGAAGGTGGCGGTCATGCCGGCGTCATGGGCCAGGGTGTGGACCATGTACCGAAAGAAGATCAGACGGTCGGCAGTAGTGAGGGCGTCGGCGTATTCGAAGTTCTGTTCGAACTGGCCGTTGGCGTCCTCGTGATCGTTCGCATAGTTGGTCCAACCGAGGGCGTTGACGTACTTCGACACCGTCGTCAAGTGAGGGAGCATCCGGGTGAGGCCCTTGGCGTCGTAACAAGGGAGTGTCATGTTGTCGATCGAGTCGGCCGGTTCGATGCCACCTCCGGGCTTGCGACGGACGAGGAAGTACTCGGCCTCGACTCCGACGTTGAACGTCCAGCCCCTGTCGGCGATCGATTCGAGGTAGTTCTTGAGGATCAGGCGGGGCGTGTACGGCCACGGTTCGCCGTCGACTGCGATGTCGCATTGCAGGACGGCCAATTCCGGATTCCAGGGAACATGGACGTACGACGCCGGGTCCGGCACGGCGATCATGTCGGGATCGGCCTGGGTTTGACCCATCGGCCCAGCCGCAAACCCGGCGAATCCGGCTCCTCCGCCCATCATGACGTCGAATGCCTCGATCGGTACCAATTTGGCGCACGCCTTGCCATGCATGTCGACGAACATCACCAGGAAGAAGCGCACTCCGTCGTCCAGCGAACGGCGCCTCAGTTCAGCTGTGGCATCATCCATCGAATCCTCCTTTTCGTGCATTGGAATCTAGAAAAGCATCTGCCTTCCGTGCTGGCAGAGGTGCGGATTTTCTTGGATTCGTGTTTCCCGCTCTGCAACTTCGAGTAACTCTTGTAAACCTGGTACGCTCTCGCGATCGTGTGCGGAATCATTGGACTCCATCTTCGGGACGAGTCCCTCGAGGACCAGCTGGGCCATCTGGCGGCAGACATGCTGGAGGCGATGACCGATCGTGGACCCGACTCCTCGGGGATCGCTATCTACGACTCCGAAGGGCAAGGACGAATCAAGTATTCGCTCCGGGCGCCGGCAGTGGGATTCGACTGGGCTGCCCTGGGAGATCGGTTGTCTGCGGAGGTGAGACAGATCGGGCAGGACGCAGTCCTCGTTTCGGCTGATGGGTCGGTGGACTTCCTGAGTGCGCTGGGAGCGGTGGCGCCGGACGTGACGGTGGTGAGTTGGGGTGAAGCTCTCGAGGTGTTCAAGGATGTCGGGTCGCCCGCCGAGATCTGCGACCGATATCAGATTCGGTTCCGGTCCGGATATCAAGCCATCGGTCACACCCGGATGGCGACCGAGTCGGCTGTCACCACCGAACACTCGCATCCGTTCTCACCGGTCGCCGATCTGTGCTTCGTGCACAACGGCTCGTTCTCGAATTACTTCTCGGTTCGTCGGGATCTCGAGGGTGAGGGGGTCGTATTCGAAACCGACAACGACACGGAGGTCGGCGCCAGGCTCGTCGCGCTGGAGATGGCCCGGGGTGCGGATCTCGGTGACGCATTGGCGGTGTTGATGAAGAAGATGGACGGGTTCTACACACTCCTGGTGTCGACCAGGGACCAGTTCGCCGTCGTTCGTGATCCGTTCTCATGCAAGCCGGCGGTGGTGGCCGAGACCCCGCAGTATGTTGCGATGGCCTCTGAGTACCGGGCGCTGGCCGGGTTGCCCGGAATCGATGAAGCAGACGTGTTCGAGCCGATGCCACAGGAGATCCACCTGTGGTCACGCTGAGCTGTGCCGAGCTGAGCACCAGGGAGATCAACCAGGAACTGCGGGCGCTCCCGGACGGCAGTGAGGTGCTGATCACCGAACCACGCGGCCGTCACAGCCTCGCGGTAGGGCTCAACAATCGCATCAGGATCACCATCGACGGGAATGCCGGCTATTACATCGGGGGGCTGTGCGACGGACCGGATGTGATCGTCAACGGGTTTGTCGGGTGGGGAGTGGGCGAGAATCTGATGGCCGGCACCATCCGGGTGCGGGGGAACGCGTCCGAGTCGGCAGGTGCGAGCGCGCACGGCGGTCTGATCGCGATCGAAGGTGACGCTTCGCTTCGGACCGGTATCTCCCTCAAGGGCGGCACGATCGTGGTCGCCGGGAACGTTGGCGCGATGAGCGGCTTCATGGCGCAGGCCGGGACGATGCTGGTGGGGGGCAACGCCGGCGAGGCGCTCGGTGACTCGTTGTATGAGGCGGTGATCTACGTCGCCGGACGCGTTGGTGCTCTCGGTTCCGATGCCAGGGTCGAGGAACTGACGGCGAGCGACGTGTTGAGAGTCAAAGAACTCGTGGAGGCGACAGGCTTCGATCACATCGAACCCGAGAACGTCAAGCGCGTCGCCTCGGCCAAGCAGTTGTACAACTTCGACGCCGTCAAGGCACACTCCTACTGATGGACGAGACTCCCCCTCCTGGCGTCGCCCCGGCCCAACCCCGCTCGCATCCGCGCAGGCCCAGCCATACGTTCCCTGTGACGGTCCTCGACCAGATACACACGATGGCGGAGGAGGGCCGGTACGAGATTCGAGGTTGGGGTGCCAAGCGCGTGCTGCCGACCTTCGACGATCTCGTCTTCATTTCTGCTTCGGCGTCTCGCTATCCGCTCGAGGGATATCGAGAGCGTTGTGAGACATCGACCGTGCTCGGTTCCCGGTTCGCTTCGAAGCCGATCGAGCTCGAAATCCCGATCACGATTGCCGGAATGAGCTTTGGATCGCTGTCGGCTAACGCCAAGGACTCTCTCGGCCGCGCAGCTACTGCGGTCGGTACCTCGACCACCACGGGCGATGGCGGCATGACACAGGAGGAGCGGAGAGCTTCGAAGCACCTGGTCTACCAGTGTCTGCCCTCCCGGTATGGATTCAACCCCGAAGACCTCCGCAAGGCCGACGCAGTCGAAGTGGTCATCGGCCAGGGGGCCAAACCGGGTGGCGGTGGCATGTTGCTGGGACAGAAGGTCTCCGAACGGGTGGCCGGGATGCGGACCCTTCCTGCCGGCATCGATCAGCGGTCGGCGAGCCGCCACCCCGATTGGACAGGTCCGGACGACCTCGTGATCAAGATCGAAGAGCTCCGCGAGGCGACCAACTGGGAGAAGCCCATCTATGTGAAAGTGGGAGCGACCAGAGTCGAGAACGATGTGAAGCTGGCCGTTGCGGCCGGAGCCGACGTGGTCGTGGTCGATGGCCTGCAAGGCGGAACCGGCGCCACCCAGGAAGTGTTCATCGAGCACGCAGGCATTCCCACACTGGCGGCCGTGAGGATTGCCGCCGATGCTCTCCGTGACATCGGTAAGCAGGATGAGGTCCAGTTGATAGTCTCGGGTGGCATCCGATCAGGAGCCGATGTGGCCAAGGCGCTGGCATTGGGTGCCACGGCGGTGTCGATCGGTGTGGCTTCGCTGGTGGCCCTGGGATGTAACCGATCTGCGTGGTTCGACGGCACCAAATGGGTGGACGCAACGGCGGACTACGAGGCTTTGGGCACCGCCCCCGGCTACTGCCACCACTGCCATACCGGGCTGTGTCCGGTGGGGGTGACCACGCAGGATCCCGAGTTGGAGGCGAGGCTCGATCCGGCGGTGGGGGAGAGATGGGTCACGAACTATCTGCGAGCGATGACGATGGAACTCACCACCATGGCGCGCGCTTGTGGCAAGTCGAACGTTCACAATCTCGAGCGCGAGGACCTGGTTGCTCTCACCATCGAGGCGGCGGCGATGGCCGGGGTGCCTCTTGCCGGTACCAAGTGGATTCCGGGGCGTTAGCGGAAGAACTGCGGCCGCGTTTTCGAGATCCCTGCAGATTGCCCGCGCTGTGAGCGGATTGGGCCGGCTCGGCGGGCCTCCCCGAACACCCGCCGGCATCTGTGGTCAGGCAGAACTGGAGGCCGACTGGAGAGCACCGCCGACGGTTCGGATTGCCTGACCGATGAGGATCCATGAGGCGCCCAATGTGACGTACCACACGGCGTCGGAGGGATCCCAGACGTTCCGTGCGAGGGCATGGAATCCGTAGGTGGTAAAGGCGACTCCGACGGTGACGAATGGAACCCACTTGGCCCAAACCGGGTAGACCTCCGACCGGCGGAGGCCGAAACCCAGCACCAGGAATGCCACCGGCAGCACGAAGAGACCGACCGCGTACGTGA
This sequence comes from Acidimicrobiia bacterium, assembly GCA_041591895.1. Classification (GTDB taxonomy): domain Bacteria; phylum Actinomycetota; class Acidimicrobiia; order Spongiisociales; family ZC4RG35; genus JBFHRE01. Next base: position 4,462 of record JBFHRE010000099.1, on the reverse strand, counting down.
CGAAGAAACCCAGGAAGAACTCAGGCACGGCGCCGATGGCGAAACCGACCCCGAGCAGCCCCGAACAGACCGCGACGGCTTTGAACCCGAGTCGCCCCACCCGTCGTTCCACTGTCCCGGCCGCCCGCCACAATCCCCATCCCAAGGCGAGCCCGGCAGCAGTCGCCAGGATCTCGAACGACACCGGCAGCGAGTCGGAATCGGGGTCGAATGTCAACTCCAGAATGAGGACACCCACCAGCCACAGGATCCCCCCGACTATGACCGCTGTGCCCGCCCGAGATGATCTGATCAGGCAGCGTAGCCTTTTGATGCGGTCGAATGTCGCTTCACACCCAAAGGCATTCAGGCAGGGCCTGCACCTGCGGCCGGTCTTCAAACGCTCCAGCGGCATATCTGACGGTTGGTCGCGGGCGAGTCGCCAGGATCACCCGGGATCGGCCCCCGGCGTCTCGCTTTCGCCGGGTCAGGCCAGTGGGTCGAGGTTGACTTCTGGGCGCGGGAAACGCGATCGGTCTTCCAACTCGCCGATCGGCATCGTGTTGCGGATGTACTGCTCCCGGCCGTCGAACGACGGGGTGAAGTCCCAGTCGATCCCTTGTGCCCGCATCACCCGGCTGACGAACGCCCGTCGGTGCTGGCTCAGGAGGACCTTCTCGGTCAGCGCCTGGCGGTCCCACCGCGACTCGACCTCGTCTTCGATTTCGCCGATCTCATCCGGCATCGACGTCGCCAGGTTGCTGAGTTCCTCCGGGTCGGCTTCCACATCGAACAGTTGGGGCGGATCGCCATCGGCAACGATCGCCTTCCGGTTCCCACGCTGCACCATGAACATCGGGGTCGTGGTTCCTTCGGCGTAGTACTCCCCGAACACTTCCCCGTCGGTGATGTCGCCGTTGATGGCCGGCAGCAACGACCGCCCGTCGACCGGGGTTGGGAGCTCGATCAGGGCATCGTCGAACGCCAGCGAAGCCAGCGTCGGTCCGAGGTCCACCAGCGACACCGCCTGATTCACTCGCGCCGGGCGGAACCGGTTGGGACTGTGGACGATCAACGGAACCCGCACCGACCTCTCGAGGAACGTCATCTTGAACCAAAGGCCTCGCTCGCCGAGCATGTCCCCGTGGTCGGACGTCATCACCACGATCGTGTCCTGACCCGAGTCCCTGATCGCCTGGAGTAGCGCTCCGACCCGCCGGTCGACGTCGCTCACCGATGCGTAGTACGCCCGGCGGGCGGCGATGACCTGCTGCTCGGTCAGCTCGATGTCGGAGGCCCCGATCGCCCACCGGAGCCGGTCGGTGTGGGGGTCCCGGGGAGCCCGGTCGTACGGAGTGAGCGGTAGATCGATGTTGTCGTCCGAATAGAGGTCCCACATCTCCGGCCGGGCGACGTACGGGTCGTGGGGCTGGATGTAGGAGACGGTGAGGAGGTACGGTCGGTCGGGGACCCGGGCCTGCTCGTAGATCCAGCGCACCGCCCGGAATGTGACCTCGTCGTCGTAATCCATGTTGACCGCCGCCAGCGCCGGCCCCGCCTCGGTGACGACCCGCATGGTGTGGAACCAGTCCTGACGCTCGGTCGAATCCCACTTCGGGTGCCAGGTGAAGTCGCTCGGGTAGACGTCGGTCGTCAGGCGCTGCTCGAACCCGTGGAGTTGGTCGGGACCGACGAAATGCATCTTGCCCGACAGGCATGTCAGGTAGCCGCGGTCGGCCATCACGTGGGCGAAGGTCGGGATCTCCGCCGACCACTCGGCGGCGTTGTCCCAGGCACCGATCGCCGCCGGCAGGAGGCCGGTCATCATCACGTACCGCGACGGGCCGCAGAGGGGAGAGTTGGTGTAGGCCCGCTCGAAGACCACCCCTTCGTCGGCCAGCCGGGCGATGTTGGGCGCTTTGACGATCGGATGCCCATAACTGGGCAGGAAATGCGGTGCCAGCTGGTCGGCCATGATCAGGACGATGTTGGGCTTCCGCATGAGCGGTTTATAGCCGCCCGAGGGACTCGTTGGGGGTTCGGTGTGTCGGCGAGCGACCGGCCGTGTGGCGCGCAAGGTCCTGAGCTTGGTTCTGCTCGCTCGCTGACCGGTGCTTGCCGCGCCCGCCGCGTGGAGGCTGGGCGAACCGTGTTGAGAACCCGTCTGCGCGGTTAGCGTGGATCGGATGCACACAGCCGACAGTCACGACTACATCCGCGTAACCGGGGCCCGGGAAAACAACCTCAAGAACGTCAGCGTCGAGATCCCCAAGCGCCGGCTGACGGTCTTCACCGGGGTGTCGGGGTCGGGGAAGAGCTCTCTGGTGTTCGACACAATCGCCGCCGAGTCCCAGCGCCTCATCAACGAGACATACAGCGCCTTCCTTCAGGGCTTCATGACGACGCTGGCCCGTCCCGACGTAGACGTCCTCGAGGGTCTGACTACCGCGATCATCGTCGATCAGGAGCGAATGGGAGCCAACGCCAGGTCCACGGTGGGCACCGCGACCGACGCCAATGCCATGCTGCGGATCCTGTTCAGCCGCCTCGGCCAGCCCCACATCGGCTCACCACGGGCCTTTGCATTCAACATCCCGTCGGTCTCCGGGCGGGGAAGTGTCACCGTGGAGAAAGGCGGCAAGAAGCGAGAGGTCAGGAGCTTCAGCATCACCGGTGGCATGTGTCCCCGGTGCGAGGGGATGGGAACCGCATCGGACATCGACCTCACGCAACTCTTCGACGAGTCGAAGTCGCTCGACGACGGAGCCATCACGATTCCCGGCTACACCCCGGACGGTTGGTATGTCCGGATCTTCGGTGCGGTGGTCCCCACCGACGTCCCGATCTCCAAATTCACCAAGAAGCAGCGGGAGGAGTTCCTGTACGGCGAGCCCCGCAAGGTGAAGATGGACAGCATCAACCTCACCTACGAAGGGTTGGTCCCCAAGGTCCAGAAGTCTTTCCTGTCGAAGGACCCCGACGCGCTCCAGCCGCACATCCGGGCGTTCGTCGATCGGGCGGTCAGGTTCTCCGCATGTCCCGACTGCGGTGGAACCCGCCTGAACGAGGGTGCTCGGTCGTCCAAGATCGATGGGATCAACATCGCCGAGGCGTGCGCCATGCAGATCAGCGATCTGGCCGACTGGGTACGCAAGATCGACGACCCTTCGGTGGCGCCGTTGCTGGGTGCCCTTCGAGATCATCTCGACGCTTTCGTCGAGATCGGACTCGGGTATCTCTCACTCGACCGACCGGCGGGAACCCTTTCGGGAGGCGAGGCCCAGCGCACCAAGATGATCCGTCATCTGGGATCGTCGCTGACCGATGTCACCTACGTCTTCGACGAGCCCACCACCGGCCTCCACGCCCACGACATCCGGCAGATGAACGAGTTGCTGGCACGGCTCCGGGACAAGGGCAACACGGTGCTGGTGGTCGAGCACGAGCCCGACACGATCGAAATCGCCGATCACATCGTCGACCTCGGCCCGGGTGCCGGCTCGGACGGGGGAGAGGTGGTGTTCGAAGGCAGTGTCGCCGAGTTGCGCAAGAGCGGGACGATCACCGGGCGCCATCTCGGCGACCGGGCCTCGTTGAAGGCCTCGGTGCGTGAGCCGTCCGGTGTCATCGAGATCCGGGGCGCCGACACCCACAACCTCCAGAACGTCGATGTCGACATTCCTCTCGGCGTATTGGTGGTGGTGACCGGCGTGGCCGGGTCGGGGAAGAGCTCGCTCATCCACGGGTCGGTGTCGGACCGGGACGGTGTGGTGGCGTTCGACCAGACACCGATCCGCGGGTCGCGGCGGAGTAATCCCGCCACCTACACCGGGATGCTGGATCCGATTCGCAAGGCGTTCGCCAAGGCCAACGGGGTGAAGCCGGCGTTGTTCAGTGCCAACTCCGAGGGTGCCTGTCCCACCTGCAACGGCGCAGGTGTGATCTACACCGAACTCGGTTTCATGGAGACCGTGTCCAGCCCGTGCGAGGACTGCGACGCGAAGGGGTTCGACGCCTCGGTCCTCGATTACCACCTCGGTGGGCTGGACATCAGCGAGGTGATGGGTATGGCGGTGGCAGAGGCCGTCGAGTTCTTCGCCGACGGCGAGGGCAAGGTCCCGGCGGCTCACAAGATCCTGGAACGGATGTCGGCGGTCGGTCTCGGGTATCTCAAGATCGGCCAGCCGCTGACCACGCTGTCCGGGGGAGAGCGGCAGCGTCTCAAGCTGGCGATCTCGATGGGTGAGGACGGCGGCGTCTATGTGCTCGATGAGCCCACCAGCGGCCTCCATCTGGCCGACGTCGAGCAGCTGCTGGCCCTACTTGATCGGCTGGTCGACTCTGGCAAGTCGGTGATCGTGATCGAGCACCACCAGGCGGTGATGGCCCACGGCGACTGGATCATCGACCTCGGACCGGGTGCGGGTCATGACGGTGGTCGAGTGGTGTTCGAGGGCACCCCGTCGGATCTGGTGGCTTCGGC
>JBFHRE010000098.1:0-9048 GCA_041591895.1 Acidimicrobiia bacterium | reverse complement strand
TGAGCTTTCGGACCTCGGATGAAGGGCTCCGTTCGTCGAGCCATTGACGGACATAACGCCGCAGTTCCTCTTGCTCCTCCGAGAACGCGAACTCCATGGAGCCACGATAACGCCTCGAAAAAACCGCCTGGAAGAAACCCACCGACGACGGCCCGGATGGTTGCGTTCGGCCAATGAGACGACCCCAAGGCGCTCCGCGGCCCGAGGACGTCCCAGGACGTTCAGGGGCCGATCGTGGCGTTGAGCAACACGTTCCCGTCGCCGGCGTCGGAGACGCTCACGAGACCGTTGCTCGTGATCCAACTGACGTTCCTGGGCTCGGAGATCTCGCTCCGCTGCACGTCGCTCTGACCGGCGAAGAAGTCGTCATAGGTCGCCACCAGTTCGTCAAACCGGTCGGCTTCGTACTGGACCGTCACCGCCGTCCCGTCGGTGTTGTCCATGGAGAAGAGCACCTCTCCGCCGGACGGGACGGGAAGGGCGAAGTCGGCCGGCAGCTCGGCGCCGCTGCCGATCGCCACCTCGCCGGTGTCATCGGTCACTTGAATCCCGCCATCCTCTTCGTCGAGTTCTACGTCGACGTTGCCGCTGCCCTGGTTCTCGATCGCCTGCTCCATGATCTCTTCGGTTGCCCGTTCGGCAACCGCACCACAGGCGGTGGCGGTTCCGGCCAGGGCCACGATGGCCAACACGGCCCAAAGGCGAGTGGTCGACTCGTTTCCAGAACGAGCTGTCATTTCTTTCCCCATACCTCTCTTCGGGTGTCGCCGAGCGGCGAGACACGCGAAGCGTACGCGCGGCAAATCCCGGTTGGAGCTCTCCGTGAACCGTTGGCCGGCGAACACCGTGACGGTGTCCACGAACCCAGGTTCGGGAGAACCGTGAACCGTGGGCCGGCGAACACCGTGACGGTGTCCACGAACCCAGGGTTCGGCGTAACCGAGACCTAGAAGGCCCGGTCGTCGAGGGCCATCACCGAGCCGTCCTCCGACTCGGCCAGGGCGCGACGCATGGCGATCTTCGGCGCCGAGCTGCGCACGAGGAGCCCGGCGATCGCCCGCTTCCCGGCAGCGAACGAGTCGTCGCGGTCCCCCATCACCTCTGCCTGGCGGAGCACCAGCCAGGAGATGACCACCTCGGCCATCGACTCCAGCAAGGCATTGGTGTGGAGCCCGGCCTTGTAGATCTCGGGCTTGTCACCTCCGTACCAGGCGGTCACATGGCCGACCATCGCCCCCAGATGTCCCTGGACGTCGTCGAGCATCTCGCCCAGGAGGACTCGCTCGGCGGCGATCGGATCACCATCGACGGTCGCCTTCACGAATTCGCCGACTTCCCCGGCCAGTGCCGCCACCGACCGTCCCTGGTCCCGCACGATCTTGCGGAAAAACAGATCGAGGCCCTGGATCCCGGTCGTCCCTTCGTAGACCGTGTCGATCTTGGCGTCACGGATGTACTGCTCGATCGGATAGTCCTGCGTGTACCCGGAACCGCCCAGCACCTGGAGGGACTGGGCGAGCAACTCGTACGCCTTCTCCGACGAATACCCCTTCACCAGCGGGAGGAGGAGTTCGTTGCGCGATCTCATGTCGGGATCGGATTCGGACAGGTCGAGGCAGTACGCGGTGTAACACACCAGCGCACGCAGACCCTCGGACCACGCCTTCTGCTCGAGCAGCATGCGGCGAACGTCGGGGTGACGAATGATCGGTATCCGGGGGGCGTCCTTGTCCAGGCTCTCGGCCAGGTCCGCGCCCTGAACCCGCTCACGGGCGTATTCGAGGGCGTTGAGGTAACCGGTCGAAAGGGTGGCCGCGGACTTGGTTCCGATGGTCATCCGCGCTGCCTCGATGACCCGGAACATTTGCCGGATTCCGTCGTGCACACCACCTACGAGGTATCCGACACAGGGGCGATCCATGCCGAACGTCAGCTCGCACGTAGCCGAAGCCTTCAGCCCCATCTTCTTCTCGAGGTGGGTGGCCTTCACACCGTTGCGTTCCCCGAGCGTGCCGTCTGACTCGACGAGGAACTTCGGGACGACGAACATCGAGAGCCCCTTGGTTCCCGGCTCACCGCCCTCGCGTCTGGCCAGCACCAGGTGGATGATGTTCTCGGCAGCGTCGTGCTCACCCGAGGTGATGAAACGTTTGACACCTTCCAGGTGATACAAATCCCCTTCGACCTGCGTCGCCTTGGTCGTTGCTGCACCCACATCCGACCCGGCGTCCGGTTCGGTCAACACCATGGTCCCGCCCCACCGGCGATCCACCCAGAGGCGAGCCAGTTCTTGCTGCTCGGGAGTTCCCTCCTCGAACAAAACCCGAGCGAAGAGCGATCCGCCGGCGTAGAAGGCGGCGGTCGGGTTGCCTCCCATGAGAAGCTCCTGAGCCGCCCAGAAGACCGATGGAGGCACCTCCATTCCGCCGAGCGACTCGGGCAATCCGAAGCGGTCCCAACCTTGTTCGAAGAAAGCCGCGATCGACTGCTTGAGCGAAGCGGGGAGTGCGACTTCGCCATCCACCAACTCGGGGGGATTGCGGTCGGCATCGGTGAAGGACGCCGCCCATTCCTCCCGGGCGAAACGGTCGATCTCACGAAGCAGATCTCGCACCGTGTCGGGGTCGAGACCGTCGGGCAGGCGATCACCCAGGCGGTTCATTTCGAAGAGGTTGAACTCGAGGTCCTGCAGGTCGGATCTGTAATGCGACACAAGTGCCTCCTTTTGAGTATTCATTCTAATTTGATCGCATACTCAAAACAAGATCCGAAAGTCCCGTGCGGCTACCTTTCCCGGACCATGCGAAATCGTGCCGGACTGGAAACCCAGGCGAGGATCCTGGACGTCACCCGGGCGCTTCTCGCCGAGACCGGCCTGGACGGAATCACCATCAAGCGGATCTGTGATCGCGCCGAGATCAGGGCCGGATCGTTCTACAACATCTTCGAGTCGAAGGAACAGGTGATCCTCAGCGTGGTGCGCCAGGCGATCCAGGCGGTCGATCCCGACCCCGAGCGTGCCGGGTCGGGCGCCCTCGAGGATCTGGTGGCGGCTTACGTTCGCTTCATCCTCGAAGAACGCGAACTCGCCCGGGTCTACTTCCTCGTCGCCCTCACCGGCGGACTCACAGACGAAACCATTCGAGCCCGCGTCTCACGACACCACCAGGAACGTCTCCACCGGTTCACCGATGCCGCGCTGCGCCGCCGCCCGGACGCGGACCGGGAGCGCACCGAAAGACGAATGGAAGCGCTGCTGGCAGCCCTCAACGGATACGCCCTTCAAACGCTGATCGAACCAGAGTTCGACCTCGCCGGACATGCCGACGCGTTGCTGGCCCTCGAATCGGAGCTACAGCGATGACGCACCAGGACACCTATTCAGATCAAGCCGTCCGGGTCCGGCGGTGGGCCGTCGGTCCCTACGACAACAACGTCTATCTGGTGGAATGCGCCCGAACCGGTCAGGGGCTGCTCATCGACGCCGCCGCCGAACCCGAAGTCATCCTCCAGGGTTGCGAGGGGGTCGAGGTCTGCCAGATCCTGATCACCCACGGGCACTCCGACCACATCGGGTCTCTCGATGCCATCCAGACGGGCCTCGGCGTGCCCTGGTGGCTCCATCCCGACGACGTCGAGATCGCCGGTCGAATCCCCGACGAGATGCTGAAACATGGTCAGGTGGTCGAATTCGGCGACCTTGCGCTTCACGTGCTCCACACCCCGGGACATACGCCCGGTTCGGTCAGCTTCGTGCTCGAACCCGTGATCTTCAGCGGCGACACCCTGTTCCCGGGAGGGCCCGGCGCCACCCGTTGGGATTACTCGAGCTTCGGCCAGATCATGGACTCGGTAGAGGACGTCCTGTTCGCCTATCCCGACCAGTCTCTGGTCTACCCCGGCCACGGAGCCTTCACCTCCATCGGTGAAGAACGACCGTCCGCTCCGACCTGGCGGCGAAGGGGCTGGTGAGGGATCACCGGGCTGCTCAGCCGGCGAAGACCTCCCAGGACCGCTTGACCTGATCGAGGTCTTGACGCGACACCTGCAGATGGATCACCGAGACGCCCGCCTCGGCCAGACGGGCAACACCCTCCTGGACCCGGTTCGGGGTGCCGTGCGGGATGCCCAGCTCATCGAGGCGGGCGGCCACGTGCTCGGGACTCCGGTTCCGCTCGGACGCCAACCGGGCCAGGACGTCCTCGTACTCTGCCTGGGTGCGGCCGACGACGTCCGGAAACGCAGTGGAGATCAGAATCGACGACGGGTCCCGGCCGGCCGCCGCCGCCTCCTCCCGGGCAGTCGAGATCCGTTCCACCAGTCCTTCCCCGGCGAAGCAGTTGAACTCATCGGCATACCGACCGGCGAGTGTGGGGGTCTTGCGCCGCCCGGTGCCCCCCACCACGAGTCGCAGATTCGCCGGCCGGGGATTCGAGACAAAGGCATCGAGCCGGTAGTAGCGCCCTTCGAACCCTGGCGCGTCTTCGGACATTGCCGCCCGCAGGTAGCGGAGCACCTCCTCGAGCCGCTCGAATCGCTCGGCCGTCCCGGGAAAGTCGATCCCGAAGATGTCGTGCTCGCTCTCCAGCCAACCGGTCCCGACCCCGAGTGAGAATCGACCACCGCTCATCTCGTCCAGTGTGACGGCCGACTTCCACATCACGGCCGGGTGCCGGAACGTGAGTGGGCTCACCAGAGTGCTCAACTGGAGCGTCGAAGTCTCACGAGCGATTCCTCCGAGTAGGACGATCTGGTCGAGAGACGGCGCCGACGGATCCCGCCCGGATACGTAATGGTCTGCCACCGACAGAAAGGCGGCGCCCGCCCCTTCGGCCCAGCGGGCGAGGGCCAGTGTGGTGTCGAACTCGCGCATGGTCTGGACCGCAAACCTCACAGTGCCTCCCTCGAGTCCGAACTCCCTGTGATGTGGGCAATGTTGGCTGAACTCGCGGCCGGATCGAGGTGTCTGAGCGAAAGACGCCGGGTGGCCAGCACCTCGACCACCTGCTCGGTGATGACCCCCATCCGGTCGCGAACCCGGCGCCCAGGACAGTCGGTGGGGGCCCAATCGCCGTGCCCGGAGATGCTCGAAGGATCGAGCCCATGGGTCTTCGCCGCCCAGGCGAGAACGGCCACGAGCGAATCCATCTGCTTCTCTGTGGGCCCCTGACGGTCGAAATCCCCGTCGAGGCACACCAAGAAGTGACCGGCCGGGTCGTAGGCGGTGGCCGTGTCGCCGGCCACGCCGGTCGGCCTGCCTTCGTACACATTTCCACCCAGATCGATCAGGTAGTGATACGCGATATCCGGCCACCCGCGCCGCCCCTGGTGCCTCGCCTGATATTCACGAAACCGCCGGGCTGCGCCGGTGACGGAGGCGGCGTACCCGGCCGTGTGATGCAGCGTCATCCGTTCGAGGACATGCGGGCGGAACAGACCCCGAGGCGGGCGGGCACCCCACGCCTCGCGCCCGATCACATTCACGACGCTCGGTGCGGAGGGGCTCGGCGCGTCCCGGGTCGATGTGATCCCGGCCAGCGCCCGCTCCGGGCCGAGCAAGCCACCCAACGCCCCGAGGCTGAGGGCGAGTAGTCCAGTGACGTCTCTCCGCGTGATCTCGGGCATCGCCCAGACAGTACCGGCCTAGCCTGCGCCCAACGGCAACCGAGTGACGAAAGGACCGCATGCGCTTCTCGCTGATGACCGAGCCTCAGATCGGGGGCACCTACGACGAGTTGCTGGCTGCCGCCCGCTGGGCCGAGGCGACGGGACTGCACAGCTTCGCCCGTTCGGACCACTACTACTCGTCGCGAACGCCAACCCCTGACGCTACGGACGCCTTCGCAACCCTCGCTGGTCTCGCCCGGGACACGGCCAGGATCAGGTTGTGTGTGTTGGTCACCCCGATCACCTTCCGGCATCCTGCGGTGATCGCAAAGACCGCCGCAACCATCGATCAGATGTCGGGCGGACGGTTGGATCTCGGCGTCGGAACCGGCTGGATGGATCTCGAGCATGACGTGTTCGGGCTGCCGTTCCCGGAGTGGGAGGAGCGCTTCGACCGGCTCGACGAGGCCTTGGCATACCTGTCCGCCGCATTCACAGGAGGTCGATTCGAAGGTCGCCACTATTCGATCGAGGCCGATGCGCGTCCGAAGCCCGCCGGAATCAAGACGATCGTCGGCGGATCCGGGCCCCGCCGGACTCCCGCCCTCGCCGGTCGACGTGCCGATGAGTACAACCATTTCGTGGCAACGGCGGCGGAAATCGGTCCCAAGGTCGACCGCATGCGTTTGGCAGCCGCCGATGCCGGTCGCGATCCATCCTCGGTCGAGGTGACGGTGATGGGCCCGGTCCTGGTCGGAGCCGACCAGGCCACGTACCGCGATCTCCTGGGCCGAGCGGCAAGCGAGCGAGATCAGACCGCGGAGGAACTCGAGGCCCGTTGGAAGAAGGCCGGGATCCCGATGGGCACCGGAGAACAGGCTGCGGAGACGTTGGCCCAACTCGAGCAGGTCGGTGTAGATCGGTACTACCTGCAGTGGCTGGACCTTGCGGACCTGGACGGCCTGGCGGCGACCTGGACCGCGCTGAGGGGTTAGTCAGCCGGCGATATCGACCCACAGCGGCGCGGACAGCCGGTCCAGATCCTCGATCGAGATGGGAAACACGGTGCTGGGGGTTCCGCCGGCGGCCCACACCGGATCATGACGACGGAGGGCAGGGTCGGCGAAGACCCTGATCGGGCTCGCATGGGCGAACGGCGGTGTTCCTCCCGCCACGAAGCCGGTTGCCTCCCGCACCAGATCGAGAGACGCACGTGCCACGTCGGAGCCGCCGGTGACCGCCGCCAGCTTGGTGGCGTCGAGTCTCAGATCGCCGGGGACGAGTGCCACCACCGGCTCCCCGTCCACCGTGAACACCAGCGACTTGACGATCGCAGCCACCTCGCAGCCGATGGCGTTGGCGGCGTCGACTGCGGTCTTGGTTCCCTCGGGAAACTCGGTGATGTCCAGCCGCAGGCCATGGGAAGAAGCGAAGTCGACCAGACGTTGGGAAGAGGGCGGCATCGACGCCGATGATATCGAAGCCAACCGCGACGGCCTCAGCCTCATCGTCGAAGCCCGGTGACTAGGTTGCAGGCGGCTGCCGGTGCGGCGGCCCGAACTCATCAGGAGGTAAAAGGTGGCTTCCAATCTCGATGCCGATCGTGCACCGGTCTTGACGATCGTGTGCCACGGGGTTCGGGGCTCGGTCCCTGTCTCCGGTCCGGCATTCCATCGGTACGGCGGAGCCACCACCTGTTTCGAGATCAAACTCGCCGACAATCACCGCCTCCTGATCGACGTCGGCACCGGCGCTCTCTCCATCCAGGACCTCCCCATCACCGACCCGGTGCGTATCGCCGTGTTGCTCACCCACCTGCACTGGGACCACACCATGGCGCTCCCATTCTTCCGTGCCCTGTTTCGGGCGGACAACCGGTTCGACTTCTACGGCTACGCGGCCGGAGGAATGGACATCGAGGAGGCGCTCGACCGTGTCATCCGGCCCCCATGGTTCCCCGTCAACTTCCGCTCCACACCGGCCACCAAGCGGTTCCACACCCTCGACGGCGGCGCGTTCGAGATCGGCGATGTCTTGGTCAGCACGGAGCGGCTTCACCACCCCGATGGGGTCACCGCCTACCGCCTCACGCGAGGCGGCGCCAGCGTGGTGATGGCCACCGACACCGAGCACGGCGAACCCGACAGCGACGCCCGGGTTCGTCGCATCGCCCAGGATGCCGACGTGTTCTTCTATGACGCCCAGTACACCCCGGACCAGTACCTGGCAGCCAAAGTGGGTTGGGGACATTCGACCTGGGAACAGGCGGTCAAGATCGCCGAGGAGGCGAACGTCGGGCAGTTGGTGCTCACCAGCCATGACCCCCAGCGCAGCGACGACGAGGTCGATGAGATCCTGGCCCTGGCCCGGGAGCGCTTCCCGAACACGATCGCAGCCCGGGAGGGAATGGTCATCCCTGTCTACGCCCCGACTGGATGACCTCAAGAGCGGCATCTAGTCCGACGGTCGGCCGGACCATCCGTCACGACCGCGATTCGATCGCTAAGTTTTGGCTCAGAGGCGGCGGGGCAGCCGACAAGAGTCGATGCGGACAATCGACTGCTCGCGTCTCCGGTTATTCACCAACTAGGAGGCACGATGTTCAAGGGGCGCAACAGGCGCTGGGCGGTACTGGTCGGTGCGGCGGCTCTGATGGTCGGGGCGTTCGCCTCGTCTCCCGCACTGGGTACCGAGCAGGTGGTACGACTCCACCTGGGGACTGACAGCCAACGGTTTTCCTACGGGAACACCAATCAGAATCTGACCACCGCCAAGAACGGATGTCAGATCACGTCGGCGGAGCCGTTGATCGACCTCGCGTCGACCGCTACGGGCGGCTCGTCGCAACCCGGCCTGTCCTCCCTGTCGATCGGCGTGAAGTCATCCGGCTCGAACTCGAACGGAACCCCGTGCTCACAGATCGACAACCTGGAGAAGCTGGAGATTCGCCCGGGCGCGGACCTGGCCGGTCGAACCTTCTCAAAGGTGAGACTCGACCTGGAGATGACCGGGAATGCGGTGGTGGTGATAACGCTCAAGCGGGGCACGGAGTCGCGCGTGTATCAGCTCCAAACCGGTACCAGCATCCAAACCGCACAGACGCAAGAGCCGGGCTACGACACGACCGCACCGTACGAGGTCTCCTCCAGTCCCGGCGACGAGGTCGATGCCTGCGCAGCCCCCAACAGTTCGGGACCCAACAACTTCGGCAACGACAACTGTCTGTGGACGATCGATCCAAACTTCGAATTCGACCTGATCGAGATCACGACGACGATTGGTACCGCCTCGCTGGAGGGAAGCAGCGACTTCGGCAACGACCCGATGTACGACTCGCTGTTCTATCTCTCGAACCGGGCACCCGTGGCAAACGCAGACTCGTATTCAACGGCCGAGGACACCCCATTGACGGTGCCGGCTTTGACCGGGGTCCTGGAGAAT
>JBFHRE010000097.1:0-9076 GCA_041591895.1 Acidimicrobiia bacterium | reverse complement strand
CTGAGCTCGGTGTTCGCCTCCTGAGCCGACTCGACCGGGCGACGGTCCGGATCTCGGTCAGCTGACCCTCCGTCCGGGCTACGACCTGAACGGCTGGTTGCTCACGCTCCGACGACCGGATTTCACGTGCTGTGGCCTACGCATCAGCCCCCGATGGCGTAGAATGACAGCGGGCACGGTCTGGGAAATGGACTAGCAGGAGCCGAGATTGAGTGAGTTCCACGGTTCGTTTCGGATGGCCCATGAGAGCGGGCCGGGTGTCGGCGTGGTGATCGACCTCGACGACGAGCAAGTGTTGATCAAGAGCGGTGTCGCCGTGTTGGGCCGCTGGCCCCTCGACGAGGTCGGGATTCGTGGGGAGGACGACGGGTTCCATCTCCGGATCGAAGGTGAAGAGGCCGTGTTCGTGACCGCCGATGATGTCGAGTTCGCGCAGGCGGTGGGATTGCAGGCGATGTCGCCTCGCCTCCGTCGCCGGCTCGGAGCCGCCCTCCACGAAGCCTGATCGGACGCACGGCGACTAGCTTGTCGCCGATGGTCGCCCCTGTCTCACTTCCGAGGGCCCTGCTCGTCGGATTGGCCGGAGGGGTCCTTTCGGGATTCTTCGGGGTGGGGGGCGGCATCGTCTTGGTGCCGCTCCTGATCCTGGCGATGAGGTTCGACCAGCATTCGGCCCACGCAACCTCGTTGGCGGCGATCTTTCTCATCGCGGTCTCTGCGTTTCTCGGCTACTGGACGGCGGACGCCGTCGACATCCTGGTCGGGATTGCCCTGGGAGTTGGCGGAATGGTGGGTTCGGTGTTCGGTGCGAACCTGATGCACCGGATGAGCCCCAATCGCCTCCGGGCGGTGTTTGCCGGGGCGCTCATCGTTGCCGGGTTGAGAATGGTGTTCTGATGGACCGGCATTGCTGATGGAATGGGGCATCGCCTTGCTCGTGGGGGTGGTCGCCGGAGTCGCCTCCGGCGTGGCCGGCGTTGGCGGCGGGGTGATCATGATCCCGGCGATGGTCTTTCTGCTCGGGTTCGATCAGCACGTGGCGCAGGGCACTTCGACGCTGGCGATCTTGTTCACGTCCGTGGCCGGCACCTACGTCAACGTCCGCAACCGCCGGGCCGACCTGAAGGTTGCCGGCGCAGTCGGGGTGGGAGGGGCGGCGGCCGCGTTCCTGGCCACGCGCCTGGCCGTCGCAATCGATGCGGATCTGTTGCAGCGCCTGTTCGGCCTGCTCGTGATCTTCTCCGGAACGAGGATGGCGGTGCGAAGCTGGAGAGCCCGCACCGCCGGTTGATGTTCCTAGATCCCGGTTCAGGTCGCTTCGGGTTCCGAGGTGTCCTCATCGCGCTGGCGCAGCACCGCCGCGACCAGCATCCAGCCACCGACGCCGATCAGCAGGACCGGTCCGATGAAACCGAACGGAATGTTTCCGAAGACCCATCCGAGGGTGCTCGCCAGACCCACGCCGACTGCCAGGGTCAGGAACACGAGCCCGAATACGAACGACACGGGGTCGAATGAATGCTGTTTCACGATTGATCCTCCACTGTGATGCTTCCCGCTCCTACCGAGATCCGCAGGTCGAGCAGGGCGTCTCCTTCGTCGATCTCGACCCTGGGCGCGAACCCGGAATCCGACCGTCCTGCGACGGTGACCTCGCCCAGGCCGGCGGTGGCGTCCACGGCCACCCGCCCCTGATCGGGCAGGATCACGATGATCTCGCCGGCGCCCATCTGGATTCGGACATCCCTCGGCTCGGTTAGCACCAGGTCTGACAGGTCGATCGTCAGCGAGCCGGTGGCGATTTCGTAACGCTCCGACAGTTCCGACGGGTCGTCGATGACAAAGGCGCTCTCGCCGGCGAACATCGGTCCGTCGCCGATTCGTGAGTCCTCGGGGTCGATGGTGATCAGGACCCGGCCGACGTCGGTCGAGGCGTTCAGGTCGATCGTTCCGTTGCTGCCCGGTCGATCGATCTGCTCTGAGATCGTGCCGATGCCGCCCTTCTCGGCGCCGAACACATGGACGTCACCCAGGTCGACCCGGGCACTGCCGGTGACGGCCGCGTCGGAGGGCACGACAATTACGAGTTCTCCGAGATCCACATGAGCGGTGATCTCCAGCGATTGTCCCTGGAGGTCGAGCGCGCTCAGGTCCACGATCAGCGTCCCGACGTCACGGGTGTAGACGGGTTGGATCTCGCCGACCGAGGCCGGTCGGACCACGACCTGTCCGAAGTCGCGGTACTCGATCTCGGCCAGGGGCGAGAGGACGAGCATCGGCGTGAGTGCGATCCCGAGGACGATCAGCCCCCGAGCCCGACCGAACCAGGTTCCGACGATCAGGCCGATCGCAGTCATGGCCATGGCGGCCGAGAGGTAATGGCGGGGGACGAGGTCGACGTAGCCGAGGCGCTCGATCAGGGCCATGGTGCCGAGAACGATCAACCCGGCAGCCACGGTGAAGCGGCCGAGTGGGGACCTCGGAGCCGGAGGCGCCGGGGGAGGAGGTGGAGCGGACGGAGTCCCATGGCCCGCCGGAGGCGGCGGTGTGGAGCCGGCCCATCCGGTTTCAGTGGCCGGGCTCGGCGTCGGGGAGGCGACGGCAGCCATCGTCTCGGCCGGTGCCACGGCTTCGTTCGATGCGACCTTGATCGGTGTCTTGCCCGTGTAGACGAGAACTCCGATCACCACCATGGCGAGCCCGAACACGGCTCCGGGTTCGAACAGGTCCATTGCGCCGTTCACCGCCATCAGTCCGAGGACTGCGATACCGATCCCGATCCAACCGGACCGGCCGAGGCCATCTACCAGTCGAGCGGCCGGAGCGTCCTCGCTGCCTTCCTCCGGGATCAAGAGCCAGGCGGCGACGTACGCGATCACGCCGAATCCACCGAAGGTGGCGGCGATGACGAAGAGAACTCGAACCAGCCAGACGGGCATGTCGAGCCTGTGTCCGATACCGGCTGCGACACCGGCCAGGATCCGGTCCCCGTGGGGACGGACCAGGCGGCGGGCAGGCCCCGGCTCGGTTGTGAGGGGGGTTTCAGTGGTCATCATGTCCTCAGCATGAGGGACTGGGCCGGTTTCGGTCTATCGGGTATCACCCTGCGCCTACCCTGACGCCTCAGGGATCCCTCAGGGGCATCCCCAATTGCGTCGGGACGTCGGATGTCGGACCATTGTCACTCATGAGCCAGGATCTCGCTGCCAGGGTCGGGTTTTCGCGGCGCCCACACGACCGGATGATCGCCGGTGTCGCAGGCGGCATCGCCGACCGCCTGGGCATTCCCGCCATGTACGTGCGGGCCGCGTTCGTGATCCTGTCATTGGTTTGGGGCCTGGGAGCGTTTCTCTATGCGGGCGCATGGGGCGCCACCATCGACCGGGTCGGGAGGTCGGTCCCAATGTCGGACCATGTCTCGTCCCGGCAGATCTTCGGACTCGGGGTCTCGCTGTTCGGCCTCCTGCTGTTCCTGCGCGGTGTCCTGCCATGGCCGGGTGACGACCTGGTGTGGCCGGCGGCGATCGTCGTGATGGCGGGAGCGGTGATTGCCGAACGAAAGCTCGACATCCTCAAACTCGCCGATCCCCGCTACGCACGCGCCCGGATCGTGGTGGGCGCCGGGTTTGTTCTGGGCGGTCTGGTGCTTCTCGGCGATCTCGATCCCGCCCTGGTCGCTCCCGGCCTGGTGGCGGCCCTTCTGACGGTGGCGGGCATGGCGATTGCCGCCGGCCCGTGGCTGTACAAGGCGATCGACGACCTGGCCCGGGAACGGCGCGAGAGGATCCGCCAGGAGGAGCGAGCCGACATGGCTGCCCACCTGCACGACTCGGTGCTCCAGACGCTGGCGATGATCCAACGCACCGACGACCCCAAGCGGGTGGCGACGCTGGCCCGAGCCCAGGAACGAGAGCTGAGGCGGTGGCTGTTCGAGTCGGAGGCGGACGCGTCCGCCGAGTCGTTGGCCGGAGCGGTGCGGGCGGCGGCCGATCGGGTCGAGTCCGACTTCGACGTCGCGGTCGAGGTCGTGACCGTCGGCGACGTCCCGCTCGACGATTCGATGCGGGCCCTGGCCGGAGCTGCCGGGGAGGCGATCACCAACGCAGCCAAGCATTCCGGCGCCGATCGGGTGTCGGTCTTCATCGAGGTGGGGGAGAGCCAGGTCGAGTTGTTCGTCACGGACCAGGGGAAGGGATTCGACCCGACCACGGTGCCCGACCATCGTCGCGGCTTGAGCGAGTCGATCGTTCGGCGCGTGGAGCGCCACGGCGGCACGGCTCAGGTGGAATCCGAAGCCGGGGGTGGGACCGAAATCCACCTGAGAATGGGGGTGAGCCCGGAATGACGAGGGTGTTCCTGGTCGATGATCACCGCCTGTTTCTGTCCGGCGTCCGGGCCGAGCTCGAGGAGGCGGTCGAGGTGGTGGGGGTGGCGGACGACGTCGATGCCGCCATAGGACAGATCCGCGATAGCCACCCGGACGTGGTGCTGGTCGATGTCCACATGCCCGGGGGCGGTGGTCTGGCCGTCATAGAGAACGTCGCCGAGACGCACCCCGACATCCGGTTTCTCGCCCTGTCCGTTTCCGACGCCGCCGAGGACGTGATCGCCATGATCCGAGCGGGGGCTCGGGGTTACGTCACCAAGTCGATCCTTCCCCACGAGCTGATCGAGGCGATTGCAAGGGTCGAGGCCGGCGACGCCGTCTTCTCGCCCCGTCTGGCCGGGTTCGTGCTGGACGCATTCACCGAAGTGATGACCACCCCTCTCGATCCCGAGCTCGATCAGCTCACCGCCCGGGAGCGAGAGGTGTTGCGCCAGATCGCCCGGGGATATTCGTACAAGCAGGTGGCGTCACGGCTCTCCATCAGCATCAAGACAGTCGAATCGCACGTGTCGGCCGTTCTCCGCAAGCTCCAGCTCTCGAACCGACACGAATTGGCCCGCTGGGCCTCGAATCGCCGCATCGTCTGAACCGGTCCACCCCGTCGCGTCCGGAATGACCGACTGAGCGCGGCTGTTGGGGGAAACGTGGCGAATGGACCGAATCCGATCATGGCCGGCTGGTCGATCTTCAAGGCGATCATCGCCATTCCTCGACCGCGGCCTGCCGGATCGGCGGAGCACGATTGGTCGATGTTCGAAGCGATTCTGAAGCGGGTCTCGTCGGGCGGGCCCGACTCTGTGGTCGAAGAAGTCGAGGCCCTCGACGCCGTGATCACCGAGGCGGCGACTGCGGACCCGGACGCCATGAGTCGGGAGGGATCGCTGGCCTACTGGCTGAATCTCTACAACGCCCTCGCCCTTCGAACCGCAGCCAAGGCACGCATGCGCGGCCTCGATTCGATGTTCAGAGTGACGGGTGCGTTCGACCAGGTGGCGGTCGTCGTGGCGAACGTTGCGCTGTCGCTCGACGGGATCGAGCACGGCAAAGTCCGGCGTTTCAATGACCCGAGGATCCACGCCGCACTCGTCTGCGGAGCGGCCTCGTGTCCCACGCTCCGGGACGAGCCCTATCGAGCGTCGAGTCTCGACCGCCAACTCGACGATCAAATGCGCTCGTTCCTGAACTCGGGTGGTTTGGTAGTCGACGACGGCGTGATCCGGCTCTCGCGGATCTTCTCCTGGTTCGGTTCCGATTTCGTCCGACCCGAGAGAATGCCGACGCTGATTTCGTCGCGTCGGCGGGCGGTGGTGGAGTCGCTCAGATCGTGGACGGCGATCCCCCCGACCTTCGATCGGATCGAATACCAACCCTATGACTGGGATCTCCGCTGCTCGGTGGGCTGAGCAGCGCTGAACCCTTCGATCTCGGGCAGGCTGCGGGCTCGTCGCATCCGCATCGCCCCGGCAATACCGGCCAGACCGATGACGCCCAGGATTCCGCCGGCGATCCACCCCATGGCGGTGCCGGTATCTTCGGGGACGGTTGTGGTGTCGGTGGCGACCGGCGCGGTGGCAGGGGCGCCGTTGAGGGTGTCGAGCTTCGCCATGAGGTCTGCTTCGGCGACGGCGGTGTTGGTGCAACCGTTGTCGGTGAACCCGACACCGCCCGGATTGACGAAGAACACGTAGATCGTCCCGACCTGATACGTGCGGTCGATCGAGGTCATCATGTTGGGGTCGAGGGTGTCGGTCCCTTGAACCCGCACCTCGGCCGCCACGTCCCCCTTCCACACCCCGTCGACCGCGACGTGCGCGAGACGTCCTTGAAACTCGACAGCTTCGACCGTTCCCACGAACACAGCCGGGGTCTGGTCGAAGGCTTCTTCGAGCGGGAGCGGTTCGGCGCAGGATGCAAGCGCTCCCGGAAGCGTGGCGAACATCCCGATTCCAACGACCCATGTGAACAACAGCGTGCGCATGACTTCTCCTCGTCGAGGCTGCCGGTTGGACGATGCCACCAGTCAACCCGGTTCCCATGGCGGCACGGAATCTATTCGCGATCGATTGGACGCTGCCCGAGTGACAGATCGGGTTGCGTGCGATACTCCAGAGATGCTCATCGAGTCACACATCCCGGCCGCCCATCGTTCGGCGATCGCCACCACTTGGCGTCGCTGGCACCAAAGGGACCTCTTCCGTCGACTGTGGGCCGGCGATCCGAAAGTCTATTCGGAGTTCGACCTCCCCGAATTGGCCAACCGACTCGGTTGGCTCAACCTCCACGAGACGATGTCGGCGCGGGTGGCCGAGTTCATTGCGCTGGCGGACGATCTGGCCGAATCCGGTATCGATACGGTGGTGCTCCTCGGGATGGGCGGGTCGAGTCTCGCCCCGGAGATGTTCGCCGAGATATTCGGCTCGGTACCAGGGCGGCCCCGCCTGCTCGTCCTCGATTCGACGCACCCGGACTCTGTGACCGCAATGGGCTCGAAGATCGACGTCGATAGTTCTGCGTTCATCGTCTCCTCCAAGTCCGGCGGCACTCTCGAGACGCTGTCCCTGTTCCGTCATTTCTACGCAGAGACCGGCGGCGACGGGTCCCGATTCGTGGCCATCACCGATCCCGGGTCGGGACTGGCGAAACTGGGCGAGGAGAGGGGCTTCCGGTCTGTTGTCACCTCGCCGCCCGATGTCGGCGGTCGTTACTCGGCCTTGACCCCGTTCGGACTCGTCCCCGCAGCCATCATCGGCATGGATGTCGAAGGTCTGCTCGGTTCGGCGGCGGCGTTCGCGGCCCGGGCCCGCCATCCGGCCGAAGCGGCGCTCGACCTTGGTGCTCTGTGGGGGACCCTCGCGGTGTTGGGCCGCGACAAACTCACGATCCATACGTCACAGGCGCTGGCTTCGTTCCCGGCCTGGATGGAACAACTGATCGCCGAGAGCCTCGGCAAGACCGGAACCGGCATCGTCCCGGTGGCCGGAGAGGTCCAGCTCGACGATTACGCCGACGACCGAACGTTCCTCACATACCGTCTCAAGGGTGAGGGTCCGGTGGTCCCGTTCGAGACCCTCGTTTCCGCCGGCCATCCCGTGACCCGGGTCGAGTTGGAATCGCCCATCGCAATCGGGGCCGAGATCCTCCGGGCCGAGGTTGCCACGGCCGCCGCCGGCGAGATCCTCGGCGTGCACCCGTTCGACCAACCCGATGTCGAGGCCGCCAAGGTGGCAGCCCGTAATGCGATGTCGGGCGAAGCGCCAACCGCGCCGGCCACCCCGGTCGAGGTGGCGAGGCCACAACTCGAGAAATTGCTCGACGAGACCCGACCCGGCGACTACGTCGGGATCCAGGCATACCTCCATGGCTGTGATTCGGAGCTTGTCACGCTTCGGCGAGCGGTCGGGGTGCGTTCGGGCCGGGCAACCACCCTCGGAGTCGGTCCCCGCTTCCTCCACTCGACCGGCCAGCTCCACAAGGGTGGCCCCGATTCGGGGGTGTTCATCCAGTTGGTCGATCATCCGAAGTCGCACGTGTCGGTTCCCGAGACCGATCATGACTTCGGCCGAATCATCGCCGCCCAGGCCGCCGGCGACCACGACGCGATGGTCGAAGCGGGACGACGGGTGATCCGGATCGACCTCGGCGACGACCCGGCCAGCGCTCTCGTCTCTCTGGCGGCCCTGTGACGTTTACCGGGACCGGGGGAGAGCCGAGACCGGCGGCTGCCACTGCGGAGTTTCCGCCGCACCTCATCGTGCTGTTCGGGGGTACGGGCGACCTCGCCCGCCGCAAACTGCTGCCGTCGCTGTGCCACCTGCTCGAACGGCGCGAGCATCGGGACAGGCTCGAGGTGCTGGCGGTGGCCACCAGCGAGCATGACGATGCGTCGTATCGCGCGCTCGTCGCCGAGGCCCTGACCGACATGGGGATCGATGGTGAGGCGCTGGCCCGCCTGCTGGAGCGGTTGCACTACTTCCGAATCGGCGAAGGATTCGACGCCCTCGGGGGGCGCATCGACGAACTCGAGTCCGCGTCCGGGCTGCCGGGCAATCGAATCTTCTACCTGGCGGTTCCGCCCGGGGTGTTCGAGGACACCGTGGCGGGTCTGGCAGCCGTCGGACTGACTCGATCCACCGGAACCATCCGGGTGGTGGTGGAGAAGCCGTTCGGAGTCGATGTCGACTCGGCTGTGGAACTGAATCAGATGCTCCACCGCCGGTTCCCCGAGGAGGCGATCTATCGGATCGACCACTATCTGGCCAAAGAGACCGTCCAAAACGTTCTGGTCTTCCGGTTTGCCAATCCGCTGTTCGAATCCGCCTGGAACCGGGACCGGATCCAGCGAATCGAGGTGACGGTCGCCGAGACGATCGGGCTCGAAGGTCGGATCAAGTATTTCGAAGCCGCCGGCATCATCCGCGACATCGTCCAGAACCACCTGCTCCAGGTGGTGTCCCTGGTGGCGATGGAGCCCCCGGTCAAGTTCTCGTCCGAGCACATCCGTGACGAGAAGGTCAAGCTGCTCCAGGCGATCCGGCAGGTCACCGAGGAGAGCGTCGTCCGTGGTCGCTACACCGCAGGTTCGATCAATGGCACGGCGGTGCCCGGGTATCTCGAAGAAGACGGCGTGCCCGAGTCGTCGACCACCGAGACCTATGCCCGGTTGCGGATCGAGGTCGACAACTGGCGCTG
>JBFHRE010000096.1:0-9532 GCA_041591895.1 Acidimicrobiia bacterium | reverse complement strand
TACCCTCCAGGTGTCCGAGGACGCCCGACAGCTCGACAAGCTGGTCGTGCTGTCCATCGGTCCGATCGTGGCCGAGGCCCTGCAGGCGATTTTCTTCGACTCGAGCGTCTCCGAGATCTTCCTCGGCGACAACGAATAACGCTCACCAGCCCCGGCAGCGATCCCAGCGGTCCAGCACCTGTTCATCCCGAACAACCACGTACCGGTCGTGGCACGCGGCCGTGATGCAGGCGTGATTGGGCAGCACCCGCAACCTGTGGCCGACAGGTCGGTGGACGGAGACGATCCCGTGTTCCTGGGTGACGTGTTCGACCCGGGCGTCGGGGATCCGCACGCCGTCGACGTCGGCGACGGCCCCAAATCCGTGGTCCTCGTGTGCGGTGCTGCGGTCCAGTGACAGCGCCAGCGCCCCGGCGTCGATGATCGACCGTGTGCCTCGGAGTCCGATCACCGTTGTCAGGACCGAACACGCGATGTCATCCCATCCGCACGTGCCGAGGCCGGCTTGAAACGTGTCTCCGAACATGTAGACCCCGGGCCGCATCTCGGTGACGCCGTCCAGGTTGGTGGCATGGGTTGCGGTCGGGGTCGAGCCGACGCTCACACCGGGGCACTTGAACCCGGCGTCACGCAGTGTGGCGGCCGCCATCACGACCACCTCCCGTTCGCGCTCTGCCCACCGTTCGAGATCCAGCGCGGAGCGGGCTCCGTACGAGCCACCGGCATGGGTCATAACACCCCGCAATCTTCGGTCCCCGAGGGTGCCGGCGACCTCGAGCAGCAGCGGGCCATCGGGCGCGACACCCCCGCGCCGGCCGTCACAGTCGACCTCGATCCAGGCCGGGATCATCCGGTCCGACGACTCCACGGCGCGCGCCGCCTCCGGATTGTCGACCGTCACCTGAAGGTCTACGCCGCTCCTCCGGATGGCGCTCACGTCTGCCAGGCGGGCGGGGGCGATAGCCACCCCGTAGAGGATGTCGTCGAACCCGGCCGACGCGAAATACGAAGCCTCGGCGAGCGTGGACACCGTGATCGGGCCAAACCGTCCTAGCCGGGCGACGTCGGCGGACTTCGCGGTCTTCATGTGGGGGCGGAGACCGACGCCAAGCCGGTCGGCGCGATCGGACATCCGTGCGAGATTGGCTTCGAGCCGTCCGACATCGAGAAGCAGCGCCGGGGTTCGGACCCCGAGCAGGCCGTCAGACACGGACCGGTGGCAGGAGGATCACCTCGCCGGGATGTATGAGGTCCGGATCGCCGGACTTGATCCGCTGCTGATTGGCGAGGATCACCTCGATCCAATACGGAGCCACTTCGAAATCGCCGACGTCCCTGCCAAGGGCGTTCTGGATCCTTCGGGCAGCCAGGTCCCAGAGGTTGTCACCGGGCCGGACGATGACCTCGAGGGAGGCGTCCGCAAAGATGATGATCTCCGGCTCGGGATAGTCGACGATCGGGTCGGTTTGAAGGCCGTCGACGCTCGTGCTCGGCGTGTTGTCGTCGCCATTCACCGATTCGAAGGTCGTGTAATAGGGATCCGGCAGTTCGACGATCGGTGCCGCGGTGACGGGAGATCCGGTGTCGGAGAGAGCCCGCGTCCATGCCACCCCTGGTGCCGCCAGCGTCGTGATCGCAAGGGACCCGGCGAGTACACGATCGGCGGCGCGGCGGACGATGGGCAGGGTGAGCCAGCCGATCGAGTTGGCGATTCGAATCCAGCCGAGGCTGCGCGCCGCCAGATAGATCGTCGTGGTGGTGGCCAACCAGTAGGCGAGCGCGAGACCCACGGATCGCAGTATCGCCACGAGGGCCCCCTCGAACGAACTGGTCGTCAGCCAGGAGGACAGGTCGGCCCAGTCGACCCGGTTCGTCGCGTCGGTACCGAGTCCATGGAGCAGGAGAATGGCCGCGACGGGCACCACGACGTATGTGGCGACCGCCACCGCGTTGCGTGCTCTCCCGCGCATGTGCCTCAATGTAGGCCCGCGGACCTACTCCTGGAAGGGGGTACGATCGAAACTTCGCGAGCAATCGGGGTGACAGCTTTGAAGGTGCGTATCGGAATAGCCGAGGTGAATCGGGTCGTCGATCTGGAGATCGACGACGCAGCGGAATTCGAGTCGACGGTCGAGTCGGCGTTCGCTGAGGGAGCCCAGGTCTTTTGGGTCGAAGATGTTTCGGGCCAACGGGTCGGGGTTCCGGTCAACAAGATCGCATTTGTCGAGATCGAGCAAGCAGAGGGGCGGCATCGAGTTGGGTTCGGATGATCCGGTCGAGGTGGACCGCCAACGAGAGAGGGCCGGCGGTTGCCGGCCCTCTCTTCGTGTGTGACGGGTCGATTCAGAGTGCGCGGCGCCGGCGCTCGGCGAGCCAGCGCTTGCGGAGTCGACGACGCTCGTCCTCGGCGTACCCACCCCAGACGCCTGCCTCCTGGTTGGACTCGAGGGCGTACTGGAGGCAGTCCTCCTGGACCGTGCACATGGCGCAGATCTGCTTGGCGGCATCGATTTGTTCGATGGCCGGCCCGGTGGTCCCGATCGGGAAGAAGAGAGAGGGATCCGAATCCCGGCAGGCCGAAAGCTCTCGCCATTCGGTCGTGGTGATGGTCAACATTGGTGCCTTTCTGGGGCTGGGCGCAGTCGTGAACTCTCACTTTCTTGTGAAAGTTTTCACGAGTCGGGGCGCCTGACCCAGCGATTGGGAAGTGCTTGTTGCAAGCAACGCTAACGTGACAAACCCCCGAAAGCAACGGAAATTTGTGAATTTCTTCGGTGAAGTGGTAAGCGTCGTCGGACACCGGGGCTGGCCGACGCGCTGGCCGGACAACACACTCTCCGGCTTCGCAGAGGCGTTCACCGTCGTCGAAATGGTCGAGACCGACGTCAGACGAGCCGGGTCCGGGGAGCTGATCCTGTCCCACGACGCGGTTCTCGGCGGCCGGCAAGTCTCGGCCTCGGACTGGAACGAACTCGCAGATCTCGACCTCGGAGGGGCGCATCCAGCGCTCCTCGACGACGCACTGGCGGCATTTCCCGGTTCGAGATGGAACCTGGAGATCAAGAACGACCCCTTGGAGCCGGGCTTCGAGGAGGACCTGGCCATCGCCGTCGAAACCGCCGAGCGGGCGGGTCCCTACGACCTCATCACCAGCTTCTACTGGCCGAACGTCGATCTGGTTCGGGAACGCTTCCCGGAGCTGCGCACGGGGTTGCTCCTCGATCAGGGATGGGACCTGGAGCCGGCGGTCGAGCACGCACTCCGGCACGGTCATACCGTCCTCGCCCCCCATTGGTCCTCGCTGGCGCAGGATCCGGGAACCGTCGCCACGCTCAGGGATCGCGGGTTCTCGTTGGTCTCGTGGACGGTCAACGACGTCGAGGTGGCACGGAGCTTGGCTGCTGCCGGTGTGGCGGCGATCATCACCGACGACCCGGGGATGATGATGGAGGCTCTGAGATGACGATCCATGAACAACTTGCCGCCGAACTCAGAGACGCGATGAGGGCCGGAGACAAGGCGCGCCGGGACGTGATCCGTCAGATCGAGACCGAGGTGACGATGATCCGGTCGGCACCGGGTTTTCAGGGTGAGGTGACCGACGAAACCTACGTGGGTGTGATCTCCTCGTACTCGAAGAAGATGCTGAAGTCTGTGGACGAGTACCGCTCGCTCGGCGAGAGGGGGGCCTCGATGGCCGACAAGCTGGAATGGGAAGTCGACTACCTCGCCCGGTGGCTTCCAAAAAAACTCGATGAATCCGCCACCCGTGCCCTCATCGAATCTGCGATTTCCGAGTTGGGGGTCGCCGACGATCCGAAGGCCGCCGGGCGGGTCACCGGGCATCTCATGAAGAGCCACAAGGACGACCTCGACGGCGGGCTCGTGAATCGCCTCGTGAGGGAGGCGCTCGGCGGGTGATCCCCTACCCGCCGATGCTGGCGGACGCCTGGCCGGAGCCGTTCGACGACCCGGACTGGTGGTTCGAGGTCAAGTGGGACGGCATCAGGGTGATCGTCGAGACTTCGGGGGGAGCGGTCCGGCTCTGGTCGAGGACCGGCAGGGACATGACCGCTTTCTACCCGGAGCTGCAAACGGTCGGCGAGGGCCATCCCATGGTTCTCGATGGCGAGATAGTTGCGCTCGACGAGCGCGGGGTGCCTTCGTTCAACCGCCTTCAGCAGCGGATGAACCGGGTCCCGCGCCGTAACGAGTCGATCGCCGTCGGGCTGGTGGTCTTCGACCTTCTCGATGACCGAGGACCCCTCATCGATCTGCCATTCGAGGCTCGCCGGGAGCGCCTGGAGGCTGCGGCACTCGGGCCGGCGACGATTTCCGCCGTGGTGCGGGGCGAGGGGCTGGCGGTATTCGACGCGGCCGCGGAGGGCGGCTTGGAAGGGGTGGTCGCCAAGCGGGTCGGGTCCCGGTATCAGCCGGGGCGCAGATCCGCCGACTGGCGAAAGATCCCGCTCAGACGCCGGATCTCGGCCGTGGTCGGCGGGTTCACGGCGGGGCAGGGGAACCGTGCCGCCGGGTTCGGTGCTCTTCAGATGGGGCTCTGGGAGGGAGACCGTCTCCGCTATGTCGGCGGGGTGGGTACCGGGTTCGACGCTGATGCGGTTCGCAACATCAGACAGACGCTCGACCAGATCCGGACGGATCCTCCGGATCTCGTGGGTGACTGGCCGCCTGGCACCAGGTTCGTGACCCCGGTTCTCGTCGGACTGATCGAGTTTCTCAACTGGACACCGTCCGGGCGGATGCGCGGTCCATCGTTTGTGGGGTTCTCGTCCGAACTACCCGAATCGTGCACCTGGGAGGCCGAGGGGCCGGAGACCGGGGGAGCCGTGAGTGGGGATCCACCGATCGAGTGACATTCGCCGCACGTGCGGATAGCCTTCTCGGATGCGTTCGATCTGGAAAGGAGCCGTGTCCTTCGGTCTCGTCACCATCCCGGTGGCCCTGTTCAGCGCCACCGAGGACCGGACCCCCAAGTTCAAGATGCTGCGTGGAAAAGATGGTTCTCCGATCAAGTACAAGCGGGTTGCCGAATCCGACGGCGAGGAAGTGACCTGGGACGAGATCGTTCGTGGCTACGAGGTCGAGAAAGGCAGTTACGTGGTGTTCACGGACGACGAGCTGGCGGCCGCGACATCGAAGGACGGGGCGAAGCTGGTCGACGTCCTGCAGTTCGTCGAGGAATCCGAGATCGACCCGATCGCCTACAAGTCGTCCTACTACCTGGCGCCGGAGCGGACCGGACTCAAGGCGTACAAGATCCTCACCGAGGCCCTGGCGGAAAAGGGCAGGGTCGGCATCGCCCATGTCGCACTGCGCGAGAAAGAACATCTCGCCACGATCCGCGTCAAGGACGGGGTGCTGGTGCTCGAGACCATGTACTGGCCGGATGAGATCCGGGCGGCCGAGTTCGAAGAACTGGAGGGGGACGTCGAGGTCCGGCCGGAGGAGATCGCGATGGCCGAGATGCTGATCGACAACATGACCCGGCCGTTCGAGGCTTCGGAACACGTCGATCGCACCCGGGAGCGCATCGAAGATCTGGTGCAGATGAAGAAGGACGGCGAGGAGATCGTTGCGGTCTCAGCCCCCGAGCCGACCAAGGTCGTGGATCTCCTCGAAGCCCTCAAAGCCTCGGTCGAGGCGGCCAAGGCGAAAAAGGCCGGTTGAGGCGGCCGGAGGCCGCCTCAACGTCGCGAGTCTCGAGTCGCAGGTCGCGGAATCGTGGGTCTCGAACTCTCGGTCAACCGTCCTCCGTCTCCCGTCAACCGTCCGTGTCGCAGATCGCCGGGAACAGGTCGCGCCGAGCGGCCTCCTCCTCGAGCACGGCGCATGCGGAGTCGACGGCCTCGAAGTCTGGACCCGGATCCCAGAATCGCTCGGCGATTTGGTCGGCATCGACGGATTCCAGGTCGGCGAGCCACCGGTCCCTGGTGTCGATCCAGCCCGCCAGGGCGTCGAGATACGCGCCGTGGGTGCCGGCAAGGGCGGATGGAGCGGTAATCGTCTGCAACTCGTCGTGATAGGCGAGCCCTGCATCGAACAGCCCTCGCCAGAAGTCGATCGCGTAGGCGCGGAGCGTCGCAGCCTCATCGGCTGTCAGCTCGCGGTCGGCGTTCAACAGCGGTTCTGCTTCCCCGGCTTGGTCGCTCTCGAACAGCGCGCCGAGCGCGTGGTTCAGCTTCGATCGAGCTGCCTCCATTTGCTCGAAGAAGTGCACGTCCTCGTCCGGTACGACCAGCTCCGGGGGTTCGAGACCCCCATTCAGACCGATCAGTAGGGCTGACTCGAAGGCGTCGCCGGAGGCACCGGTTGCAACCCGGACCCTGCGGTTGCCGGGGGCGATGCGTACTTCGCCGGCAAACGGGCCCGCCACTTCTGCGAACACCTCTACCGTCTCCCACGAGACCACCGAATCATCTACCGCTGCCAGTGCCGCGAGTTCGTCCCAGAAATAGAACCCCGGAAACTCGAACGGTCTGACGGCCTCCCATAGCCGGTACACGATGTCGGCCGCCGGTGTGACGTGATGTCGTGAGAGCGCATAGAACCAACGTTTGTTTGCCGGCACGTGGTTGGTGGCGTCGAGTGGAATCATCGAGACATTCATGCCGGACTCGAGTACCCGGGAGACCGCCGTGGGGTCGATGAAGTAATTCCACTCGGCGACCCCGCCCGGGGCATTGCCGGCCACCTTCAGGGCCCCGCCCATGGTGTACAGCATTCTCACCCGATCGGGCAGTTCGGAGTCCCGTCCGAGGGCCTCGGCGACATTCGTGAGCGGCGCCAGTGCGACGATCACGGCCGGCCGGCCGGATCCCTTTGTCAGTTGGATCACGAGGTCGGGCGCATCGAGATCGGTATTGCCCGATGTCGCCGGAAGGTCGATGCCGGCCAATTCGCTGGCCGAGTCCCGCCATGCCGCGGGCCACTCGGCGCCCGGCCCGATGGGCTCGGCAGTGCCGCAGGCCACGGGTACTTCGGCATGGCCGACGGCGACGAGGATGGCTCGGGTGTGCTCCACCGCCGGGTCACATTCGGACTCACCCGTCCCGGGAACGGTGACCCCGAGCAGGAGGACGTCGGGCCGCTGTGTCAGCAAGAGGAGGGCCGGCA
Organism: Acidimicrobiia bacterium; assembly: GCA_041591895.1. Taxonomy (GTDB): domain Bacteria; phylum Actinomycetota; class Acidimicrobiia; order Spongiisociales; family ZC4RG35; genus JBFHRE01. Next base: position 2,398 of record JBFHRE010000096.1, on the reverse strand, counting down.
CGTCTGACACCGTGGGGCTGTAGTCGACGATGAGCGGGATCCGGTTGTCATCCACCTGAGGGGCAGGTTCGGTCACGGCCTGGGGAGCGGTCGGTGACCCGGTCGCACCCGGGCTGCAGGCAGCCAGCAGGACGGCAGTTGCTGTCACCACTTGGATCAAGTTCCGTCGATCGCTCATGACCCTACGGACGAGTTCCTTGGTTCCGACGGGTGACGCAGGACGGGTGACGCAGGACGGAATGGCGCTCCCGGCAGGATTCGAACCTGCGCACCCGGCTCCGGAGGCCGGCGCTCTATCCCCTGAGCTACGGGAGCGGGATCGGGCAAGTGTAGCCCGAAGGCGGCCTACGGCCGCTGCCAGCAGCCAGCTACCGGCTACCAGCTACCAGCTACCAGCCGTCTGGTGGGGGCCGGAGACCGGGGAGGCCGGAGGTTGGCGACTGGAGGCTGGCGACTGGAGGCTGGCGACTGGCGACGTCGGGCCTTCGCCCGAGCCCTACCATCCCTCGCCATGCGCATCGGAGTTGGAATCCTGGGCGGCGGCACCGTTGGTGGAACCCTGGCCCGCAAACTGATCGAGGACCACGGCGTCATTGCCAACAAGTCGGGGATCGATCTCGAGTTGATTCGGGTTGCCGTCCGCGATCGGTCCAAGCCACGCTCGTTCCCGGCCGACCTAGCCACCGACGATCCGATGTCGGTGGTGAACGATCCCGACGTGAAACTGGTGGTCGAGCTGATGGGAGGGCTGGAACCGGCTCGCGATCTCGTGATGGCGGCGCTCGACGCCGGCAAGCCGGTGGTCACGGCCAACAAGGCCCTGGTCGCCGCCGACGGTCCGGCCCTGTTCGCCAAAGCGGCCGAGCGCGGCGTGTCGCTCTTGTTCGAGGCGGCGGTGGGCGGCGGTATTCCGCTGATCCGGCCTCTCTCCGAATCTCTGGCCGGCGAGCGGATCGACCGGGTTCTCGGCATCGTCAACGGAACCACCAACTACATCCTCACCGCCATGGCCTCCGAGGGCCGGGAGTACTCCGACGTCCTCGCAGAGGCCCAGCGGCTCGGATATGCCGAAGCAGATCCGACCGCCGATGTCGGCGGTCATGACGCTGCGGCCAAGGCCGCCATCCTCGCCGGCCTGGCGTTTGGGGTCTGGGTCGGCGGTGACGGGGTCTACCGGGAAGGAATCGAAGGGATCGATGCTCGAGACATCGGTTTTGCCCGGCAGTTCGGTTTTGGCGTCAAGTTGCTCGCCGTCGCCGAAGCCTCCGATCGGGGCGTCGCGGTTCGGGTGCACCCGTCGTTGGTGCCGCTCGACCATCCGCTCGCAGGAGTCCGTGGAGCCCACAACGCGGTGTTCATCGAAGGGCCGGCACTGGGGGAGTTGCTGTTCACCGGACCCGGGGCCGGGGGCGATCCGACCGCGACCGCGGTGTTGGGCGACGTGATCGACGCCGCCCGTGAGTTGCTGGCCGGAACTCAGGTGGCACCACGCATTCGGTTCGGAGCGGGAGCCGTCCTTCCATTCGAAGAGGTTCCGACTCAGTGGTACATCCGCATCGAGGTCAAAGACAGCCCTGGTGTCCTGGCCAAGGTGGCGGGCGCCTTTGGCGACGCCGGGGTTTCGATCAAACAGGTGTGGCAGGACGGCCGGGGAGACGAGGCCACCCTGATCCTCACCACTCACGAGGCGCTCGAACTCGATCAACGCAGGGCGGTCGGACTGGCCGGAGCCCTCGACGTCGTGAAACAGGTGGCTGCCACCATCCGCGTCGTGGGCGGCGAACCGTGAGATACGTCTCCACCCGGGGCGCCGCCCCGGTGTTGGGCTTCGACGATGTGCTTCTCGAGGGTCTGGCCGTCGATGGCGGCCTCTACGTACCCGAGAAATGGCCCGAGCGAATCGAACTGCCAATCGACCCGCCTGCGGGCGACTACTGGGACGTTGCCACCGCCGTGATGTTCCCGTTCATCGAGGGAAGCATCCTCGAGGACGGTTTCGGGACGATGGTCGAGTCCACATACCGGCGGTTCCGCCACCCCGAAGTCGCCCCGCTTCGTCAGGTGGGCAACGATCACCATCTGCTCGAGTTGTTCTGGGGACCGACCTTGTCGTTCAAGGACTACGCCCTGCAACTCGTCGGAGCGATGTTCGAGGCTGTTCTGGCCGATCGTGGCCGGAGTGTCACCGTACTCGGGGCCACGTCTGGGGACACCGGCTCCGCGGCGATCGAGGCATTGGCCGACCGTGACAACGTCGAAGTCGTGATCCTCTACCCCCTGGGTCGTGTCACCGAGGTCCAGCGCCGGCAGATGACGACCGTCGAGGCGTCGAACGTGCGGGCGGTGGCCGTCCAGGGCACCTTCGACGACTGCCAGGACCTGGTGAAGGAGGCGTTCG
>JBFHRE010000095.1:0-9540 GCA_041591895.1 Acidimicrobiia bacterium | reverse complement strand
TTCTCCGGTGGCTGGGGAATTGCGTTCGACTCGCCCACCCGGTCGGCCCTCGGCGTCGCCGGAGCGGCTGTCACCCCACTGCCCGATCAGGCCACCCGCTGGCCGAATCGGATCCGCTTTGCCGACGGCACCGTGTTCGGGTGGGGCGGCGAGGGACTGGACGAGAGCAACCCGAAACGACTGGGCGAACTGGTGCTCCCCGGACAGGGTTGCGTGTATCAGCTGTGGTCGTCGGTCGGCGACGAGATGCTGGTCGAGATGGCGAAGAGTCTGCGATCGGTCGAGGGTCTGGATGGATCCGAGGTCGAATTGAGAGGGGTGAATCCGGTCGAAGAGATGGGCCCGGCTCCATGGGATACGGAGCTGGTCGAGACCCCGGAGTGGGCGGTCGACCTGGCGAGCCGGTTCGACGGTCCGCTCCCGGTCTTCGAGGTTCCGGTCGAGTTGGCGGGGGCAGAGTGGCGCACGACGGCATCGAGCAGAGGCGTGGCCTGGGATCTGCCGGACGGTCCGGGGCACGACGCATTCAACCGGCCGTGCAACGATTGTGGGAGAGGGGTGATCGGGATCGACCTGATCCTTCTCGGTTCGACGGGATCCCCGGAGACGGAGCCCGAGCCCGGCACTCGTCGACTGGCGTGGGACGACGGGAGCACGGCGGTGGTCGGGTATTACACCGGCTGGAACGCCCTTCCGCCGGACGAGCCGCAGTCCTACGACCCCGAGACGGGCGAACCGGTGGAGAACGGGTACCGCGCGCTGATCACGATCCCCGGGGTGGGGACGTTCGACCTCTGGTCCCACCTGGGCGAGGACCACCTACTCGAACTCATCTCCAGTATTCGGATCACAGAAAATTGAGGCACTCCACGCCGAAGGAGGGCGATCCGGCCGGCCGGGGCGGTCCGGCCTAGTCTGGATCGATGCTCGGTTCCTGGCGTTTCGGTAGATGAGCGAGTCGGCCGGGTTCGATCGTGCAATCGCCGAACTGGAGAGCCTGCGTCCTTCGCTCGGAGATGCTGCCGTGGACGCCGCGATCGCCGGTATCCGCGCACGCATGGGACGCTCCCCGACCGATCATGAACGAAAACTCGCCACGGTTCTGTTCGCCGACATCGTCGGCTCGACGGCGATAACCGAGCGCCTCGACCCGGAGGACAACCTGGCGGTGATGGAGGCGAAGCTGGCTCGCATGTCGTTTCATGTGGAGTCGCATGGGGGCCGCGTGACCCGCTACATGGGGGACGGCCTGCTCGCCATCTTTGGTCATCCCATAGCGACCGGCGACGACGGGATCCGGGCTGTTCGGGCCAGTCTGGACATGATCGCCGACACAAGCAGTCTCTCGGCCCCGACGGAAGGGGTGCCGCTCGAGGTGAGGGTCGGGATCGCGAGTGGTGTGGTCGTCATCGGTGGCGAGACAGAGGCGGAGAACACTCTCTCGGGTGCAGTTGTCAACCTGGCAGCGAGGCTGCAGGCGGCGGCCCGCCCGGGGTCGGTGCTGATCGATTCGGAGACCCACCAGTTGTCGCGGGGCGAGTTCGAGGTTGCGTCATTGGGCCCGGTGGACGTCGCCGGGTTCACGGATCCGGTCGTGTCCTTCGAGGTCCAGCCCAAGGCCGCACGGTTGTTCTCGTCGGTCCGGCTCGAAGTCGGCGGAACGAAGGTGCCGATGGTCGGCCGGTCGGATGAATTGGCGCAGCTGATAGCGGCCCACGACGAGTCGGCCGGCTCTGCCGATGTGCGGATGGTGACGATCGTCGGCCCGCCAGGCATGGGGAAGTCCCGACTGCTGAGGGAGATGGTCGCGGCCGTGGGGCAGACGACCGATGGTGCCGTGCTGTGGAGCCGGGGCAAGCCGGAGCTCTCCACAACCCCGTATGCGCTGCTGCGGGGGCTCTTTGACACTCGCCTCGACCTCCGGGACGATTCCGCACCTGATTCGATCGCGTCGGCGTTGGCGGCCGAGCTCGGCCGTGCTGGACTGGACTTGGCCGAGGCGTCGAGGCGAGCCATGGTCCTTGGGCGCTTGCTCGGCTACGACTTGGGTGACCCGAGCGTTCCGCCATCGACCGACCCTCAGACCCTCCGCGACCAAGGTCTCGGCTACCTTGCCGACTACTTCCGCTCGCAATCAGCGAGTGAGCCACTCCTGGTGATCCTCGAGGATCTCCATTGGGCGGATGAGAGTTCACTCGCAGCGTTGGAAGGACCACTGACCGCACCTCGCGACGTTGCTCTCACCATCGTTGCAAGCGCCCGTCCCGAGCTGTACGAGAAGACCGCCTGGATGAGTCGCCGTCCGGGGCATCATCGGCTCGACCTGGCCCCACTGGACTCGGCCGCCACCGGTGAGATGATCGACCGTATCTTCGCGAAGGTCCGCTCGTTTCCAGGCTCGGTGCGCGACTTTCTCATCGCGAACTCAGAGGGAAACCCCTTCTTCGTGGAGGAATTCGCCAATGCCATGATCGACCACGGTGTCATTGCCATCGATGGCGACTCATGGTCTCTCGTGTCGTCCAGGCTGCGAGAGTTCGACCCCCCGACCACACTCTCCGGGCTCCTCCAGGCGAGGCTCGATCGCCTGCCACCGCCGGACAGGGTTGTGCTTCAGCGGGGCTCGGTGGTCGGTCGCATGTTTTGGGAACCGTTGGTCGCCTCGATGCGGCACGACGGGGATCTCGACGAGAGGACGGTCGCGGTTGCGCTCGAGGGTCTCGCCGCTCGGGAGATGGTCTTTCTCCGGCCCGCCTCGTCATTCGAGGAGGCCGCCGAGTACGCCTTCAAGCACTCGATCCTGCGGGATGTCGTCTACGAAGGTGTGCTGAAGCGCACCAGGGCGGCCCATCACAGCCGGACTGCAGATTGGTTGCGGTCGAGAACCGGCGTGCGGAAGTCGGAGTGGGCCGCCATCGTCGCCGGGCACCTGATTGCGGCGGATCGCCCGGCAGAGGCGATCCCCGAACTGCTACTTGCGGTGGAGGAGGCGCGCTCGCGCTACGCCAATGAGGAGGCCATCGGACTGCTGGATCTCCGCGAGAGTCTTCTTTCTGACTCGGCCGACCTGTTCGCCCTTGCGATGGAGCGCGAGGAGCTTGCCCGGCTCACCGGCCAGCGCGAGCGCCAGCGGCGTGACATAGAGCTCTTGCGATCTCTCGCCGATCCGATGACGTCCGGCGAACGGACCGAGGTCCTCTACAGAGAGGCCCGTTTCCATCTGGAGACCGGCAACTACGAGGAGGCCATCGAATTCGCGAGGAGCGCAACGGAGGCTGCCGAGCTGGCGGGGATCCCGCGAGTGGTGGCCTTGGCCGGGTCGACCTGGTCGAAGGCCTTGGTGCATACCGGAAGGACAGGCGAAGCCGTAACCGTTGCGCACCGATCTCTCGTGGCAGCGGAGGCGGCCGGGGACCAGGCGATTCTGAGTGAAGCCTTGACCGCCTCCGGGCTGATCGAATGGGATCATGGGAGGCCTGACCGGGCTGCGGCGATGTTTGAGCGGGCTCTCGAGATCGACCGCGATCGGGGCGATAGACGAGCCGTAGCGGCCTCTCTCAACAATCTGGCCGTGACAGCCATGGAACGAGGCGATCTCGTTGGAGCAGAGCATCGATTTCAGCAGGCGCTGGCGACCGCCTCCGAGATCGGTGACCGTTTCCGTGAGAACGCTGTCCTCAACAATCTGGGCATCGTGCTCGCCGACATGGGCAGGCTCGACGAGGCTGAGGCGCTGTATCGGTCGGCTATCGAAATATCGGACACGATCGAGGACCCGTACATCGCCTGCTCAGCCCGACTCAACATGAGCCTCGTCGAGTCCATGCGGGGCGACCCCATCCGTGCGATCGAGTTCGCTCGGGCCGCCGCGGAACTGGCCAGCACCGCCGGGCTGGCCAACCGTGAGGCTTTTGCACTCCACTACCTGGGGATCGCCGAGCTTCGCAGCGGTCGGCCGGACGCCGCCGTGGCGTCGTTCCGGGCGGCGCGCCGCCTGGATGTGGCCAGCCTGGAACTCGACGCAGCGGCCGGCCTGGGGCTCGCGCTCGCCATGGTCGGCGATCGTGCGGCGGCGAGTGCAGAGGCCGTTCGTCTCCGCGCCGCGTACCGAAAGGACCCTCGACTGCAGCACGCAGATCAGCCGACGTTGACCTTGCTACACATGCACCGTCTGCTTGCCCTCCTCGGGGAGGCGGACGCGAGGGAGGTGCTGGGAGCGGCCGGCGACGCCCTGCTAGAGCGTCAACTGCGTATGAACGGGTTGGAGCAGCGACGCGCGATCGGCGACAACATCGCCTGGCATCGCGAGATACGGCAAGCGGAAGCGGAGGCCGGGCTCCTGGCGAATCCTTGACGCGGCCTGCGTGCGGGTTCTGTCGCCTCGCTCCGTCTGGCCCCGTCAGCGCATGAACGCAGTGAGTCGGGCGGCCTCCTCCTCCACCTCGCGAGCGTGCTTGCGAGTGAGGGGGTCGAACGGATCCGTCGTCACGATCGAGCCGTCGAACTTCCAGGTGCCGGCGACCACCCCATCCACCAGAAACGTTCCGACCGACTGCGGGTTCTTGGTCGAGAAGATGATGGGTCGGTGCTCCTCTCGAAGGATGCCGGCCCGGCGCACATGGACGAGGAGGTTGGCGTCCCATGTGGGCAGGAACCGGACCGGGGCCGGCACCGAGCCCTCGGGCAGCAGTCCACCTCGAACGTCGAGGAGCGTGTCGCCGTGCTCGGAGGTCATCCGGTTCAGGCGCAAACCGTCTACGACGGGTTCGAGTCGGGAGGAAGGGACTTGGGTCCAGGTGGCGAGATCGGCCAGGGGTGTCGGACCGAATGCCCGCAGGTAGCGGCGGACGAGGTGGCGAAGCCCTTCGTCGTCGGAGTGCGGATTCGGTCCGATCCACTCGTCAGCGGTCTGATAGAGATCGGCCCGACGCCGCTCCCAGGTGCCGGAGGGGGGTACCCGGACCAGATCGACGAACAGGCCAACACCTTCGAATCCGTTCTTGGGGAAGCCGTGGTCCGCGAGGAGATCTATGAGGTCGCGCCGGGGCCTGGGGCCTCCGGCCAGTGCACGGTGGACCAGCCGGGCAGCCTGCCGGTAGTCGTTCTCGTGAAGGCCCCGGTCCCGGGCGGCCCTCAACCACCACTCCTGGCGGCTCTGCCGGACGCCGGCCGAGAACAGCAGGAAGTCCCGCCGGGAGACCATGTGGATCGTGGCCCGCATCAGGGTTGCCTGGATGACCGTGCGACGTTCCAGGGCCCGGGTGAGGGAATCGCGGTCGAAGCCCTCGATCCGGGCGAACAGTCCGATGTATCCGGACGGGGCGTATTGGGTCTGGAGGCCGCCGACCTTCTCGAGCATCCGCGGGATCGAAGCGGTCGATCTCTCTAGCAGCGACTGGCGGGCGAGGACGGCCCGGTTCATCCCGGCATCGGTGACGATTCTCACGGAACAGCCGGTGTGAGTGTGTTCACCGCTTCTTCTTGGGTGGGAGCGAGGCCCCATGCGTGAGCGCCCTGGCGGTCCAGGCTTCGGCCAGGTTCGGCTGGTTCCGCCAATCCCGCGGGATGGACACGTAATCCTTCATCGGTCGACCGGCAGGCCCGAACGATCCGGTTCCCTCGACCGTGGATAGTTCGGCGAGGTCGGACTCGGCCAGCCTGAGTCCGACATCGGGCCCGAAAAGACCCATGAACATGGTCCCGTTCACGAAGGCCCCCAGGTTTCCGAACATCGGTTTCACTTCGACACGTGGGTCGTCGGGGACCAGCGAGCGGAAGTAGTCCCTGTCGGCTTCGGTCGGCTTGGGAATCTCCATCCGTCGATCGTATCGCGGTCGCAGGTACGGGTGGGTGGGGTCAGTTGACGCTGAGGGGTGAGATGGCCCAGTGCAATTGCAGTGCCTGGGCGAAGGCATCGGCTGCGTCGTTGATCGCCGATCCCTCGGGGAAGAACTGGCCACCGAAGATGAAGGCGAAAGTTCCGGCCAAAGCGATGGCCAGCACGCGGACGATGAAACGCACGACTTCAGACTATCCCGCCTGCCGGGTCCCACCAGCGGTCAGACCGAATCCGCCGGCAGCCTCAATTGAGCAGCGCGCGCACCATTCCGGTCGTGGCCGCCGCCACCAGCACGGTCACCAGGAAATTGGCCCGAAAGCGCAGAGCGACCGCGGCGGCGCCGAGACCTGCCAGGCGGGCGTCGAAGACAAATCCGTTGCCGTCGACGATGGTGGAGATCATCACCAACGCCGCCAGCAGGGGGGCCGGCACCAACTCGGCCGCTCGCTCGAACACCGGTGGCAGCCGACGTCCTCCCACCACCACGGGTCCGAACGCCTTGAGGCCGTAACTGACCAGACCGAGGCCTATGAACGTGATCGTGGCCGGACTCAAGAGCGGCCCCAGCGGGAGGCGATCACACCGGCTGCGGCGGCGATGATCGGTAGACCGGCAGGGGCGATCGGAACGAGAGCGACAGCGATCACCAAACCCGCAATCGTGTTTCGCCGATGCGTCGAGTCGTTCAGGCGTGGCCAGAGGAGCGCCAGGAAGGCGGCCGGAATGGTGGCATCGAGGCCGAGACGGAGCACCCATTCGCCGAGACCGGACGCGGCCACGAAACCGACGAAGGTCGACGCATTCCAGAGCACGAACACGGAGAGTCCCCCGGCCAGATATCCGTACCGTCGGAGCTCGATCTCGGTCTGGCCGACGGCCACGGCGGTCGACTCGTCGATCATCCATTGAGACACGAGCGCCCGCCACCAACGCGGTCCTCTCAGGACGGGCGCAAGCAGGATGCCGTAAGCCAGCGACCGCAGGTTCAAGAGGCCCCCGGCGACGATTGCCGCCACCACCGTCCCCCCCGCGGCGAGCACGCCAACCGCCGCGAACTGTGCGCTCCCCCCGAACACGAATGCCGAGAATCCGAGCGCCTCCCACCACCGAAAACCGGCTTCGGTGCAGGCCACCCCGAACGCCACCCCGAACGGGGTGGTTGAGAGGCCAATGGTGAGGGCCTCGGAGCGGATCTCGGCCTTGGACATGGCGGGCGAGGCTACCGGCTCGTGAACATGTGAGAAACAAGCCGCCCGGCGCCTATCCATAACGCGGCCGGCTTCGTACTGTTTGTGCGATGGACACCATGCACGAGACCGAGCCGGCGGTTGCCGCCGCCGTCTTGTCGCGTCGGGCCAGAGGAGCGGCCGGCTCCGTGGCGGTGGCGGTGGCTCTGGCGGTGTCGGAACTCGTGGCGGGGCTGCTCTCGGGGGTGCCCTCGCTCGTGTCGGGAGTCGCGACGTTCGTGATCGACATCGTGCCGAAGCCCATCAAGGACTGGGCGATTCGCACGTTTGGCATCTACGACAAGCTGGCGCTGGCCATCGGGATCGTCGTAGTTGCGATTGTGATCGGCGGTCTGGTGCGGAGACGGTGGGCCCCGGCGGTGTTCTTCGGCTTCGGAGCGATGGCAGCGCTCGCCACGGCCCGGTCGCCCCAGGTGACGATCGCCCCGGCCCTGGTGAATGGGGGCATCTCGGCGCTGGCCGGCGTCGGTGCGCTTGCGTTCCTGCGCGCCGACCGAGTGGAAACCGACACCGAACGAAGAAAATTCTTGTTCCAGGCGGGAAGCCTCCTGGCGCTGGCCGGGGTGGTGGCAGCAGGGGGCCGCTATCTCGGCGAGCGCGCCCGCCAGATGCTGGCCCGCCGTGAAGAGGTGGTTCTTCCCATCCCTCGGGAATCGGCTGCACCGGTGCTGCCGGTCAACGACTTCCAGGTCGAGAATCTGGCGCCGATCGTGGTGCCCAACGACCGCTTCTATCGGATCGACACCGCCCCGTTCAACCCTCCCCAGGTGGATCTGTCCACCTGGGAGCTGAAGGTGACCGGTATGGTCGACCGCCCGATCTCGATCGGGTACGACGCCCTGCTGGAGATGCCGCTCGTCGAGCGTTACATCACGCTCTCGTGCGTGTCGAACGAGGTCGGCGGCCGGCTGGTCGGCAACGCCCTGTGGCTGGGGTACCCGCTGGCCGACCTCCTCAACCGGGCGGGTGTACAGGCCGGGGCCGAGCAGATCGTGGGCCGGAGTGTGGACGGCTTCACCGTTGGGTTCCCGGTGGAGGCGGCGTTCGACGGCCGGGAGGCGCTGCTGGCAGTCGGCATGAACGGTGAGCCCCTTCCGTTCGATCACGGTTTCCCGGCCCGGTTGGTCGTCTCCGGCCTGTACGGATACGTCTCTGCGACCAAGTGGCTGTCCGAGATCGAGCTCACCACCTGGGACGGCTTCGATGCCTACTGGATTCCGAGAGGCTGGGCCAAGGAGGCGCCGATCAAGACCCAGTCCCGGGTCGACACACCGCGCGGCGGCTCCTGGGGCGCCGGCATCGTGCCTGTGGCCGGGGTTGCCTGGGCGCCGAACCGTGGAATCTCGCGGGTCGAGGTTCGCGTCGACGGCGGCCCGTGGGCGGAGGCCGAGCTGTCCGAGCCGCTCAGCAAGGATGCGTGGGTCCAGTGGAAGTTCGCCTGGGATGCATCGCCAGGTGACCATGTGCTCCAGGTGAGGGCCACCGACGGCGACGGTGTCGTTCAGGACGAGATCGAGCGCCGGCCCGCACCGGACGGAGCCACCGGGTATCACACGATCGGGATCCAGATCGTCTGAGATCGATGGTTCCGCCCGCTCCGGCGCGGCCTACAGTCCGCTCCATGACGGGGTTGTCGGTCGGTATGAACGTGGGGACGTCGCCGCCGGTCCGGATGTCGAGGGTCTTCGGACGGCTTGCCGGATGGATGGGGGCGGACACGCTGTGGATGGTCGATCACTACACGGGCTGGTTCCCCCAGGAGTTGTGGACACCTGACTTCTCGTGGCTGGCGCGCGGATCGGCCGACGCGTATTTCGACTGGCAGGTGATGGCCGGGTATCACGCGGCCCGATGGCCGAATCGACGGCTGGCCATCGGTGTCACCGAACCGCTTCGCCGGCACCCGGTGACCCTCGCACAGGCGGCCCTGACCATGTCCCACTTGTCCAACCGGCCGTTCATCCTGGGGATCGGTGCCGGAGAGGCCGAGAACACGGTCCCGTATGGGGTGCCGTTCGATCATCCGGTCGCAAAGCTCGAGGAGGCACTGCAAGTGATCCGCCTCTGCTTCGAGTCGCAGGGGCCGGTCGACTTCGAGGGGAGGTTCTTCGAACTCGATCGGGCGATCCTCGACGTCGAACCCGGCCGGGGTGGTCGTCCCGAGATTTGGGTGGCCGCCCATGGGCCCCGGATGCGCCGGCTCACCGGGCTGTACGGGGACGGGTGGTACCCGACCCTCCCGATGGGCCCGGACGAATACCACGACGCCATCACCGGGATCCGGTCGTCGGCGGTCGAAGGCGGCAGGGACGGGGCAGGCATCACCGCATCGATGCAGGTGTTCTACCTCGCCGCGCCGTCGAGAGCGCTTGCGGAGAAATGGCTCGAGCACAGGGCGGTGAGATTTCTGGCACTGCTGGCGCCCGTCTCGAGCTGGAGCGCTGCCGGGCGGTC
>JBFHRE010000094.1:0-9643 GCA_041591895.1 Acidimicrobiia bacterium | reverse complement strand
GGCGCGGAGTACTGAAAGGCTGGTGGATACATCAGACCTCCTGGGGGGAGAGTCGGAGACGCGCGAAAGGACTATCTGTCATTGCAGTCCCCAAATGTGTCTCCTAAGCCCGGAACTGCTTTCGACCCTACACCGCGGGCACCTGGTGGCGACCCGGAGAAGAGGGATTTTCGGAGCGCCGCATCACCGACTCCGAGCGGCTCGGGACCCGACATGGCGCGAGTGCGGCGCGTAGGCTCGGCCGGAGAGCACGCGGAGGCGGCTTGTCATCAACGCCTGGATCCTCGAGACCGATCGGTCATTGCGCCGCGCGACCTCGTTCCCCGCCTTTCACCGGCCGGCAACCGTTTCGGTCACCAGGGAGGTGAGCAGTGGAAGTGAAAATCAGGGTCAACGACAAGACCTATGAGCGTGACGTCGAGCCTCGCACGTTCTTGGTCGACTTCCTTCGCGAGGAGATCGGCCTCACAGGCACCAATGTTGGCTGCGATACGACACAGTGCGGTGCGTGCACCGTGCACATGGATGGAGCGTCGGTCAAGTCCTGCACCGTGCTGGCAGTGCAGGCCGACGGAGCTTCGGTGACCACGATCGAAGGCCTGGCCAGGAATGGGGACCTGCATCCCATGCAGCAGGCCTTCACGGATGCGCATGGCCTTCAGTGCGGCTTCTGCACGCCCGGGATGATCATGGCCGCAGTGAAGTTGGTCGAGTCGAACCCGGACATGGACGAGTTCGCCATCCGCCACGGCCTCGAGGGGAACCTCTGCCGCTGCACCGGCTACGAGAACATCGTCAAGGCAGTAGCGACCGCCGGCCGTTTCGGTGCATGGGACGTGGAAGAGGCAGCGCACAGGATCACGGTGCGCGGATCGGGGCCGGAGAGGAGCGGAAGATGACTGCGACGCAAAGAGCGTTCGGCGCGTCCGTTCGACGGCTGGAGGATCCCCGACTGATCACCGGTCGAGGGCGCTACACCGACAACTTCTCCCGTCCCGGCATGAGTCACATGGTCGTCGTGCGGTCCCCGTATGCCCATGCCAAGATCAAGGGCATCGACATGTCGGCCGCCGAGGGCATGCCCGGAGTCGTGGCGGTCTACACCGGTGCAGACATGGCCGCAGCCGGATTCGGGGGCATACCTTGCGCCTGGGTGGTGCCCGACAGTGACACCAAGACACCGCAGCACCCGCCGATCGCCATCGACAAGGTGCGATACGTTGGCGATGCGGTGGCGATCGTGCTGGCCGAGTCGGAGGCTCAGGCCAGGGATGCTGCATACGCGGTGGAAGTGGACTACGAGACGCTCGGCGTCGTTGTCGACGGAAAGGCGGCAATCGAAGAAGGTGCGCCGCTGCTGCACGACGATGTTCCCGGAAACCTCTGCTTCCACTGGACGGTGAGTGGCGGGGACCTGGACGCCGCCTTTGCCGCTGCGGATGTGGTGGTGACCGATTCGATCAGGAACCAGCGGCTCATCCCGACAGCGATGGAGCCTCGGGCGGCCCTCGCCGAGTGGGAGGGCGCGATGCAGCAGGTCACGCTCTGGGTCACCTCCCAGAATCCGCACATCGTCCGCTTCCTTCTCTCGCTGGACACCGGCATCCCCGAGCACAAGATCCGCGTGGTGGCCCCGGACGTCGGCGGGGGGTTCGGCTCCAAGATCCCTCACTATCCCGAAGACAGCATGGTGATCTTCGCCTCCCAGCAGCTCAACCGGCCGGTCAAGTGGACCGAGACCCGTTCTGAGAACTACCTGGCAACGACTCACGGTCGCGATCACCACTCCGAGGTCGAAATGGCGGCCAAGAGCGATGGCACGATCCTCGGAATGAGGGCCAAGACCTGGGCCAACCTCGGTGCGTATCTCTCCACAGCATCGACGGGGGTTCCCACGATCCTCCACGGACTGATGCTCTCGGGTGCCTACAACATCCCAGCCATCCACGAGGATGTCTACGGGGTCTTCACCAACACGACTCCTATCGATGCCTACCGGGGCGCGGGCCGGCCCGAGGCCACCTTCATGTTGGAGCGTATGGTCGATCTGGTTGCTCGTCGCCTGGGGATGGACCCGGTGGAGATTCGGCGGAAGAACCTCATCGAGCCGTTCACCGAGGGCCACGAGGTCGCAACGGGTCTGGTCTACGACACCGGCAACTACGAACCGGCCCTCGACAAGGCGCTCGGGATATTCGGTTACGACACGGCCCGGGTTGGTCAGGCCGAGGCCAGGTCGAAGGGCCGATTGATCGGGATCGGAGTGGTGACGTACACCGAAATCTGCGGTCTCGGCCCCTCTGAGGTCGCCGGCGCCGTCGGTTTCGGAGGCGGACTGTGGGAGAGCGCCATCGTGCGATTCCACCCTTCAGGCAAAGTGAACCTGATGGTGGGGGTCAGCCCCCACGGTCAGGGAGAGGCGACCACTTTCGCGCAGATCATCTCTGATCAACTGGGGGTGGCGGTCGAAGATGTGGAGGTGATCTACGGAGACACAGATCAGACCCCGATGGGCTGGGGCACCTATGGCAGCCGGACCACGCCTGTGGCCAGCGGAGCCATCATGGGTGCGATCAAGCATCTGAAAGAGAAAGGCACCAAGATCGCCGCCCACCTTCTCGAAGCTGCCGTCGAGGACGTCGAGTTCAAGGATGGACTGTTCTCGGTGAAGGGTTCGCCTGAGGGCGGAATGACGATCCAGGACATCGCCCTTGCGGCGAACACGGCCTGGAACATGCCGCCAGACGTGGAGCCCGGCTTCGAGGCGTCGTCGTTCTTCAACCCGGCCAACTTCGTGTACCCGTTCGGAACCCACATTGCACAGGTCGAAGTCGATCCGGAAACCGGTGAGATCGACTTGCAGCGTTATGTGGCCGTCGACGACTGTGGCCCGATCATCAACCCGATGATCGTCGAGGGCCAGATTCACGGCGGGATCGCCCAGGGCGTCGCCCAGGTTCTCTGGGAGGGAGCGCACTACGACGACCAGGGCAACCTGATGTCGGGCTCGCTGATGGACTACGCGATCCCCAAGGCGGAGTTCTTCCCGAGATTCGAGCTCGGGAAGACGGAGACTCCGACGCCTGTGAACCCGCTGGGTGTCAAGGGCGTGGGCGAGACCGGGACGATTGCATCGACTCCGACCGTCTACAACGCCGTTATGGACGCGCTGGCGCCGCTGGGTGTCACCAAGATCGATATGCCGCTGACGCCGGAGAGGGTGTGGCGAGCGATCAGCGAGGCGAAGGAAGGAGGTAGCTGATGCAGACCGCACCTTTCGACTACTACCGGCCCAGCACGATCGGCGAAGCGGTCGATCTCCTCACCAGCATCGATGGCGCTCGAGCCCTCGCAGGAGGTCATAGCCTCCTGCCCGCGATGAAGCTGAGGGTTGCGGGGCCCGCTGCTCTGGTCGATCTAGGCGGGATCTCCGGCCTGGACCTGATCGGCCGCAACGGACATTCGCTCCAGGTGGGCGCCCTCGCCACTCATGCCGCGGTGGCGGCATCTGATGTGGTCAATGCGGATTGCCCGGTGCTGGCGCAGACGGCTGCGCAGATCGGAGACCCCCAGGTGCGCAATCGAGGGACGATCGGCGGCAGCCTGGCGCATGCGGACCCGGCGGCCGACTATCCGACGCTGATGCGAGCTCTAGGTGCAACGATTCACGTGACGGGCGGCGGCGGGAGTGTGCGGACGATCCCGGCCGACGAGTTCTTCGTCGGGCTGTTCGCGACGTCTCTGCAACCGGGGGAACTGGTCACTGCCGTGGAAGTGCCGGTCATGGGCGCCGGGCAAGCAGGTGTCTACTTGAAGCACCGCCATCCGGCATCGAGCTACGCCGTCGTTGGGGTCGCCGCCATCGTCGCGGTGGCCGAGGGCAAGTGCACCGATGCCGCCATCGGAATCGGCGGAGTCACGGGCAAGCCCGAACGCGCCTCCGGCGCGGAAGCGGCGTTGACCGGGAGCACACCGACCCCGGAGGCTGCCGCTGCCGCCGCCGCGACGGTGGGAGCCGACCTTCGCAACCCGGTCGGGGACCTCTATGCCTCGGGAGAGTTCCGGGTGCATCTGGCGTCCGTGTTGACCAAGCGTGCGCTCGTAGAGGCGTTCGGGATTCTCGCTGCCTAGACAGACGGGCACGGAGCAGGGCGGTTCGCCGCCCTGCTCCGCGCTGGCTACGGGTAAGTTGGCCATGCAATGAAATCGGTTGATGAGGTACTCGAGGCGCTCGCGTCCCGTCGGTATATGGCGGAACGCTCGTTGGGAGTTGCCATCCATCTCGCCCTGCAGCTCGGCAAGCCCCTTTTCCTCGAAGGTGAGGCGGGGGTCGGCAAGACCGAGGTTGCCAAGGTCCTCGCCTCGATCCTGGACACGCCGCTCATCCGGCTCCAGTGTTATGAGGGCCTCGATGTTGGCCACGCGGTGTACGAGTGGGACTACGCCCGCCAGATGCTGGCGATCCGCCTGATCGAGGCCAAAGGGGAGGGGGCGCACGCCGACGTTGGCGACATCATGAGTCGCGAATACCTGGTGGCCCGGCCTCTGCTCCAGGCGGTGGAGGCGTCGGCTCTCGGGCAGCGACCGGTACTGCTGATAGACGAATTGGACCGGGCCGACGAGGAATTCGAGGCCTATCTCCTGGAGATGTTGAGCGACTTCCAGGTCACCATCCCCGAGATCGGGACGATCGCCGCAAGTGAGCCTCCTGTGGTGATTCTGACCTCGAACAGGACCCGGGAGATTCACGATGCCTTGAAACGTCGTTGCATATACCACTGGATCGACTACCCGGACTTCGAGCGCGAAGTGGAAATCGTGTTGCGCAAGGTCCCGGCCATCAGCGAAGCGCTAGCTGCTGACCTCGCTCGGGCTATGGAGAAGCTCCGGTCGATCGACCTCTTCAAGCCCCCGGGGGTCGCCGAGACTCTGGACTGGGCGGCGGCACTCTCTGTGTTGGGTACGGAACGCCTGACAACCGAGTCGGCCACCAACACGCTCGGCGTCATCCTCAAGTACCAGGAGGACATCGAGCGGCTCCGGGCCGGAGGTGTCGAGCAGTTGGTCGCTTCGGCGCGATAGTGGCCGAGCCTTTCACCCACAACCTCGTCCATTTCACCCGCTATCTGCGCGCTCAGGGCCTGCGGGTCGTGCCCGAGACCACGGCCGCTCTGATCGATGCTGCCGACGTGGTCGGGTTGGAGAACCGCCCCGACACCTACTACGCCTTTCGTGCTCTCGCGATCACCAGACCGGACGACATCCCCGTCTTCGATGCAGCCTTCGATCTGTTCTTCGGTGCTGGTGGTCGCGTGGCCTCCATCGACCCGAGGGATGTGGAGCTCTTCCCGAGGGCGCCCCAGGCACGGGTAGCGGTGCCGACCGTTTCCAGGACCACCCGCGACGGCGATGGATCGTCGGACGTGAGTGAGCAGATTGGTGCAAGCGCCATCGAGCGGCTGGGCATGAGGGACTTCTCAGAGCTGACCAGGTCGGAGTACGCCGAGGTGCAACGATTGATCGCCCGCATGGTCTGGAGGCCGTCCGACGCGCTGTCGAGGCGCTGGGCGCCTTCATCCAAGGGGAACAGGCCCGACTTGCGGCGAACGCTCCGAGAGCTGACCGGGCCCGCCCGTGACCTCATGCCGCTGGAGATGAGTGCCCCGAAGTCGCGCCGGCGGCCCCTGCTCGTGTTCGCCGATGTCAGCGGTTCGATGGAGCGCTACACCGAGATGCTGCTCTACTTTGTCCACGCCGCCCGGGGACGGCTCGGCAAGGTCGAGGCTTTCGTGTTCTCCACCAACCTGTCGCGGATCACCCGCGAGATTCGCCACCGGGACGCACGAATTGCTCTGTCCCAAGTGGGCCACGCGGTGCATGACTGGTCGAGTGGCACTCTCATCGGTGACGCATTCGCCGACTTCAACAGGCGATGGAGCCGGAGAGTCACTCGGGGCGGTCCGGTGGCGTTGATCATCTCCGACGGCTGGGACCGGGGAGATCCGGAGCTCTTGAGGAGGGAGTTCGCCACGTTCTCGCGCAGCGTGTATCGGGTCGTGTGGCTCAATCCGCTGGCGGGCCGCTCTGGGTTCGAACCCCAGACTCGCGGCATGCAGGCCGTTCTTCCTTTCGTGGATGACTTCATGCCCGCTGGCAACCTGGCGGATCTCACAGCCGTGGTGCGACTCCTAGAGTCGGTTCCGAAGCGCAGAGAGACCGTGCACCGATGAAGGACCAACTCTCTACCTACGAGAAGTGGAAGGCGGAAGGCAAGGATGTGGCAGTAGCCACCGTCGTCCGCGTCCAAGGCTCGGCACCGCGACCGGAGGGCGCCAAGTTCCTCGTTTCCTCGACCGGTGACATGGAGGGATCCGTGTCTGGCGGTTGCGTCGAGAACGACGTCTTCCTCCATGCCCAGCAGGTGTTGGAGTCGGGCAAGCCCAGGCTCGTCACCTACGGTATCGCCGACGAGGATGCCTTCGAGGTCGGCCTGGCATGCGGTGGAACGATCCAGGTTCTGGTCGAGCTGTGGTGATCGAGGCCGTAAAGAAGCTGGTCGACGAGGAGCGACTCGGCGCGGTGGCCACCGTGGTGGTCGGCCCCGATCTGGGTGCCAAGGCCGCTATCGACTTCGACGCCGGATACGTTGCCGGCTGGCTTCCCGAGGCTTTTAGCGACGATGTTCTGGCGGATGCTCGGGCCCTGATGGAACACGAGCAAAGTCGCACACTGGCATATGGGGAAACTGAGGTCTTCATCGAGACCGTCGCCCCGCCCCCGCACCTTGTCGTCTTCGGAGCCGTGCATGTCGCCCAGCCCCTGTCGGCGATGGCGCGTCTACTCGGCTTCCGGGTGACCGTGAGCGATGCCCGGCCGGCGTTCACGACGCCAGACCGCTTTCCCGACGCCCACCGGGTGCTGGTCGGATGGCCAGACGCTCAGAAGGAAGAGATCGACATCGACCGGCGGACGTATGTGGTCCTCTTGAGCCACGACGCTCGCTTCGAAGACCCGGTGCTTCCGTGGGTTCTGGCGAGCCCCGCCAAGTACATCGGGGCGATGGGGTCGCGGCGCACGACGGCCAAGCGGGCCGAGAAACTCCGAGCGATGGGATACAGCGACGAGCAGATCGAGCGAGTCCATGGGCCAATCGGTCTCGACATCGGTGCGGAGCAGCCGGCCGAGACGGCCGTGTCGATCCTCGCCGAGATGATCCAGGTCCGCTATGGCGCAGGAACGGGCGAGTCACTGCGAGGATCTACCCGCCGCATTCACCCCCAGCGAACCGAGGACGAAGGGGACGGCTGGATCGGCTGAGCCTTCACGCCGGTGCGCCCGTCCGTAGGATGAGGATTCCGGGTGGCAACCGGCGGAACAGGGGCTCGTGACACGTCTCACACCAAGCGGCGCGCTTCGGCTTTCGGCTCTCTCGATGCTCTCGTTCGTCGGTTACACGCTCATGGAGATGCGATTCTTCCTCGAGACCTGGTACCCGGGGGAGTTTGCAGCCTTCTTGGAGGCCCTGTTCGTGATGGCAGTCGTCGGTGCGTGGCTGTGGGCCCTTTCGGCGGGGGCAGGTGGCGGTCGAGGCGGTCGCAAGACGCGGCTCGTTCTCAGCGGACTCACGCTCGTGATCGCCCTCTTCGACCTGCAGTACGTGTTCCCCGGCCCGATGGAATGGCCGCTGGCGGTGATGATCTTCGTGATGCTCTTCGCCTCGCTGGGCGCACTCCTCGGTATGGCCCTGGTGCGACCGGGGACCTAGTGATCGGGCGTCCACAGGCGACGCCGAACGAGCCTTCGGTCCCGGAAGCGGGTGCCGCGATCGCGACCCACGTTCCGTAGGGTTTGGCGGATGGACGACTACGGACCGGACACCTACGGCGAGAAGATCGCCGACCACTACGACGAGCGCTATCCGGAGGTCCATTCGTCGTTGATCGACCGCCTGGTCGAGATCGGCGGCGCCGGCCCGGCTCTCGAGTTGGGTATCGGCACCGGCCGGGTGGCGCTCCTGCTGGCGACACGCGGCGTCGAGGTTCACGGCCTCGATGCCTCCCCCTCGATGGTGGAGAGGATGAGGGTCAAACCGGGCGGCGGCGACATCCCGGTGACCATTCGCAACATGGAGGACCTGAGCGGGCTGGGGCCGTTCCGGATGGTCTACGTGGTCTTCAACACCTTCTTCTCGCTGCTGGACCAGGAGTCACAGGTCCGCTGCTTCAAGTCGGTGGCGTCCGTGCTCGAACCGGGTGGCCTTTTCGTGATGGAGGCCTTCGTCCCCGACGTGGCCCGCTTCGACCGCAACCAGCGGGTCTCGGTGGTCGGGATCGACACCCATGAGGTAGCTGTCGACGTGGCGGTTTATCACCCGCGAGACCAGACAGTTGTGGCTTCGAACATGGTCTTCGGCCCCACCGGGCGGCGCCAGTTCCCCGTGAAGCTCCGGTTCGCGTATCCATCCGAACTGGACTTGATGGCCCGGCTCGCCGGATTGTCACTGGTGGAGAGGTGGGGAGGGTGGGAGAAGGAGCCCTACACCGGAGAAGGCATTCACGTCTCTACCTGGCGCCGGTAGGCGAGGGCTCGCGTCAGCCACCCTGCTCGACGAGCGGCGCCACCTCGGTACCGAGCAATTCGATCGACCTGAGCACCTGGTGGTGAGGAAGCGTTCCCACCGAGATGTGGAGCATGAACCGCTCGATGCCGAGCACCTGCCGCCAGCGGAGGATCTTGTCGGCGACCTGGCGGGGGTTGCCGAGCACCAACGATCCGGGTTCTGCACGCATCGAGTCGAATTGGATGCGTGTCATCGGGCCCCAGCCGCGCTCGCGGCCGAGTGTGCTCATGGCGATCGCATACGACGGGTAGTACTCGTCGGCGGCCTTCTCGGAGTCCTCGCCGATGTAGCCGTGCGCGTGCACGGCCAATGGGAAGGCTGCCGGGTCGTGGCCGGCCTCCGTCAGCGACCGCCGGTAGATCTCCCCGAGAACCGCAAAGCGGTCTGGGATGCCGCCGATGATCGCCAGCGCCACCGGGAGCCCGCGCGACCCGGCGCGAACCATCGACCCGGGGCTGCCCCCGACGCCTACCCAGATGGGGAGCGGATCCTGATGGGGCCGCGGATAGACGCCGGCGTCGTCGAGCGGCGCCCGGAACTTGCCCGACCAGGTGACCTTCTCGGTGTCGCGAATGGCGAGCAGCAGGTCGAGTTTCTCCTCGAACAGCTCCTCGTAGTCGTCGAGTGACTGCCCGAAGAGCGGAAAGGACTCGATGAAGGATCCGCGGCCCACCAGCAACTCTGCCCGACCCGAAGACAGCAAATCGAGGGTGGCGAACTGCTGGAAGACCCGCACCGGGTCGTCGGAGGAGAGAACGGTGACGGCAGGGCTTAGACGGATCTTCTCGGTGCGGGCCGCTGCCGCGGCTAGCACCACTGCCGGCGCCGATGATGCGAAATCGGGCCGGTGGTGCTCGCCGACGCCGTAGACGGCCAGGCCGACCTTCTCGGCGACCTCGATCTCCTCTATCACCTGTCGCAGGCGGGTGCCGGAGTCGACGGTCTTGCCCGTATCGGGGTCGGGAACGGTTTCAGCAAAGGTGGTGATTCCCAGTTCCATCAGAGCGGGGACGATAGGTGGAG
>JBFHRE010000093.1:0-10073 GCA_041591895.1 Acidimicrobiia bacterium | reverse complement strand
GGATCGGTCAAGGCCCGGGGGTAACCTTCCGATCAGATCACGATGACAGAAACCTCCGTCGCACATCCGGTAGCGCCCGCAACCGGGCTCACCGCGTGGGTGGCAGCCGTGCGCCCCAAGCAGTGGCTGAAGAACGGCCTCGTGTTCGCTGCTCCCGCAGCAGCGGCTGTGTTCGACGCAGCAACCATCGGTCGCGTTGGCCTCACCTTCGTGGCGTTCTGCGCAGTGGCGTCTGCCGTCTACCTCGTCAACGACTCGTTCGACGTCGACCGTGACCGGGTGCATCCGCGGAAGCGATACCGACCGATCGCAGCCGGCTCCATATCGGTGCCTGCTGCGCGCATCGCAGCCGCCGCGCTGTTCGCCGTTGGGCTCCTGATCGCCTTCTCGGTTGGCAACGGAGTGGTCGCACTCGCTGCGACCTATGTCATCGTCACCCTCGCATACTCGGCCTGGCTCAAACACCAGCCGGTCCTCGACATCGTGCTGGTGGCTTCCGGCTTCGTGATCCGGGCGGCCGCCGGCGGGGTCGCTGCCCAGGTCCCGATCTCGTCCTGGTTCCTCCTGGTGACTTCCTTCGGTGCGCTTCTCGTCGTAACAGGCAAGCGGTACGCCGAGTTCGTCGAGTTGGACGACTCGGCTGGTCACAGGCCATCGCTCGGGAGCTACACGGCGGAGTTCCTTCGGGCGATGGTGGCCATCTCGGCCGGAATGGCGATCATCACCTACTGCCTGTGGGCGCTCGAAAACTCCCCCGAGTCATACCAGCATCTTCTTCTCGGGCTCTCGATCGTCCCATTCCTGGCCGCCCTGCTCCGGTACGTTCTGCTGGTGATGACCGGGGCGGGTGGAGAACCCGAAGAGATCTTCCTGGCCGACCGGCCACTCCAGGCGATGGGGCTGGCATGGTTGCTCGTGTTTGGCGCCGGTGTGCTCCTTGGCGGTTGAGATACCCACGCTCGTCGAAGGCTGGGGCCGCACCCCCCGGGCCCGGTCGGTGGTCCACCGACCAGAACGCGTAGGCGAAATCGGCCTCGACGCCGGATCGAGAGGCCATCTGGCTCGTGGCATGGGACGCAGCTACGGCGATGCCGCCCTCAACAGCGGCGGTGCCCTCTGGGACATGACCGGAATCGGGTCGATTCGGGTCGAGAACGGGACCATGGTGGCGGACGGCGGAGCGGTCCTCTCCGATGTTCTCGAAGCAATCGTGCCCCAGGGGTTCTTCCTGCCGGTGACCCCGGGAACCAAGTACGTGACCGTAGGAGGGGCCATCGCCGCCGATGTCCACGGGAAGAACCATCACGTGGACGGGAGCCTCGGAGAGCACGTCGAGCACATCCGACTGCTCCAGGCGGACGGCCAAATCGTGGGTCTCGCTCCCGGGGATCCGCTGTTCGATGCAACCGTGGGCGGGATGGGACTCACCGGGATCATCCTCGAAGCCCGAATCCGCCTACTACCCAGTCCCTCCCCCGCCGTGGTCGTGGACACGCTCCGCACCGCGGATCTCGACGAGACGATGGCCACCATGGCGGACTCCGACCACCGGTATCGGTACTCGGTGGCATGGATCGACCTCCTGGCGCGAGGCACCCGAAGAGGGAGATCGGTGCTGACTCGAGCCAATCTCCCCGACCAGGCGATCGACGCCGGGGACTTCTCCAATTTCCAGTTGCCGGTCTCGGTTCCCGACATCGTGCCTGGATTGGTCCTGAACCCGCTCACCATGCAGGCCTTCAACGAGGCCTGGTACCGCAAAGCCCCCAAGGATCGGTCGGGCGAGATCCAGAGCTTCAACCGCTACTTCTACCCGCTGGATCTGGTGGCCTCGTGGAACCGGATCTACGGCCGGCAGGGGTTCGTTCAATATCAGATCGCTGTGCCGGACGCGGAAGCCGACACGATGCGATCGGTGGTGGATCGCCTGTCAGCCGGACGGGCAGGCTCGTTCCTGGTCGTGCTCAAGCGATTCGGGCCGGGAAGGGGACTGCTGTCGTTCCCGATCCCTGGATGGACGCTGGCGGTCGACATCCCCGCCCGCACCCGAGGCCTGGCCGAGTTGCTCGATGAACTCGACCAGATGGTGGTGGGCTCGGGCGGACGGACCTATCTGGCCAAGGACGCCCGCACCCGCGCTGCACTGATCCCGGACATGTACCCCGATCTCGACCGGTGGCGGAAACTGGTGGACGAGGCCGACCCGGAGCGGGTGTTCCAGTCCGATCTCGACCGCCGGCTCCGGCTGCGGGCACCTCGATGAGGGACGCGCTGGGTCGAATCCAGAGTGTCGCCCTGTTCGGGGGTGGTTCCGACATAGGCCTTGCGGCGCTCACCCGTCTGGCAGCCGAATCTCCATTGGATCGGGTGATCCTGGCGGGGCGAAACCCCCAGCGATTCCACGAAATCGCCGCCGCCGGCGGAATTCCGCCTCAATCCGTCGAGGTCATCGAATTCGACGGCTGCGACCGGTCGAACCACGGCGAGATCGTCGACGGCATCTTCCGAGGTGGAGATGTCGATGCCGTCGTGGTGGCGTTCGGTCAGCTTGTCCGGGAAGACGGGCTCGACACGGACATTCCGGCCGCTCTTCAGATGCTCGACGTCAACTACACCGGAGCGATATCGACGATGCTGCACGCCGCCCGAGCGTTGCGGGCACAAGGCCATGGCCACCTCGTAGTCCTCTCATCGATTGCCGGTCAGCGTTCTCGACCGGACAACTATCTCTACGGTTCGACCCGTGCGGGCGTCGATTTCGTTGCCCAAGGGATGAAGACTTCGCTCCACCAGGCGAACGTGAACCTGACGATCGTTCGACCGGGCTTCGTGCATTCGAAGATGACAGAAGGCTGGAAGCCTGCGCCCTTCGCGGTCACGGCCGATCAGGTAGGACGGGTCATCGCCCGCGAGGTGCTTCATCCCGGCAACACGGTCGTATGGGTACCTCCGGTGATGCAACTGGTGGCCCGAATCTTGCGGCTGTTGCCTGGCGGCCTTCTCGCCAAGTTGAGATGAGTCCTGAAGGCAGCGCTCGGTCGCATCGGGTTGCACTGGCTCTGATCGGAGGGTCGATGCTCTTTGTCGGCATCCAGCTGGCTGCAACGCTCGCCCGCAATGAGATACCCAACGACTTCGGGCAGTTCTATGTAGCCTCGGAGCTACTGGCCAACGGCGACCTCGGCTCCATCTATGACGTCGAGCGCTTCCGTCAGGAGATAGAGGAATCTCCCGCCTTCAACGGGAAGGACCTCTCGGACCTCGACACACTCGTACGCCCCTTTGGATACCCGCCGGTCTTCCTCCAGGCGTTTCGGCCGCTCACGCTGTTGCCGGTCGCCACGGCGCACCTCATCTACCTACTCCTCGGTACCGGCCTGGCCGCAGCCGGCCTCTGGAGTCTGAGGCCGGGATTCGTCCCCCTGAGCGCCCTCATCACGTTTCCCGTTCTCCTGACGGTCGATCTGGGCCAGAACGGGCTGTACACGATTGCTGTGCTGGCCGCGGCCGCGGTCTTCATGCTCCGGGGCCGAAACGGCATCGCCGGAATCGTGCTGGGTCTGCTCGTCTTCAAACCCCAATGGCTTCTGGCCGTGGCTCTCCCCCTGCTCCTCCTCGGTCGCAACGGGAGGCGGGTCGTGGTGAGTGCCGTTACGACCGCCGGCGGTCTGGTGGCGCTGTCATGGTTGGCCTCCCCCGCGGCGTGGGCCACGTACCTCCCCAACGCCCTCGCACTGGCACGGACCGAGGACCCGGTCATCGATCTGTTACGGGTCGGGGCCTTCGACCTGGCCGCCACCTTCACATCCGCCCGAACGGGGCTGGCCCTGTTCGGAATTGCCGTGGCAGCCGGCGCCCTCGTGTGGTTCCGGAACAACCGGACGGAGCGCGACGAGCGAGCAGGACTCGCCCTTGCGTTGTTGATCGGAATCTGGATCAGCCCCTGGACGCTGCTCTACGACTGGGCTCCGGTGGCGGTGCCCTTCACGTTGCTCTCGTCGGTACCGAGCCGAGACAACCGGCGGGTGTGGCTGTGGGCCGGATTCTGCTGGACCACTGCATTGTCGCGAGAGCTGTACTAGCTGATGATCGGAATCGGTGCCGAACGGGTCCGACTCGTCAGCATCATCGCCACCGGACTGCTGGTGGGATTGGCATACTCGTTGCGCTCCAAAGACCTCAACGGGCGCTCTGCACCGTCCGCCGCTCCCGCTTCAACTCGTTGATCTCGTCACGGAGTCGGGCGGCATACTCGAACCGGAGTTCGCGGGCGGCGTCGTTCATCTCCTCCTCGAGAGACATGATCAGTCGGTCGAGGTCGTCGCCAGTGACGTCGAGAGTGCGTTTGACCTCACGGTCCCGGCGCCGCCTCGGCACCGTGTCCTGGGTCTGGATCAACTCCAGGATGTCGGACACCTGTTTGCGGATCGACTGCGGGTCGATCCCCATCTCCTCGTTGTAGGCAGCCTGGAGCGCACGCCGGCGGTTGGTCTCCTCGATCGCCCGGTTCATCGAATCGGTGAGCTTGTCGGCGTACATGATCACCTGGCCGTCCACGTTGCGGGCCGCCCGGCCGATGATCTGGATCAACGATGTCTCCGAACGCAGGAACCCCTCCTTGTCGGCGTCGAGGATCGCCACCAGTGACACCTCCGGCAGGTCGAGACCCTCCCGAAGCAAGTTGATCCCGACCAGCACGTCGAACTCTCCCAGCCGCAGATCGCGCAGGATCGAGACTCGCTCCAATGTGTCGATCTCCGAGTGGAGGTACCGGGCCCGCACCCCCATCTCCAGGAGATAGTCGGTGAGGTCTTCGGCCATCTTCTTGGTGAGGGTGGTCACCAGCACCCGCTGTTCGGCCTCCGCCCGCTCCCGGATCTCACCCAGCAGGTCGTCGATCTGGCCTCGGGTGGGGCGGACCAGCACCTCGGGGTCCATCAGGCCGGTGGGCCGCACTATTTGTTCGACCACCTGGGTGGAACGGTCGAGTTCGAACGACCCCGGAGTTGCCGACAAGAACACCACCTGGGGCGACTTCTCGAGCCACTCGTCGAATCGCAGGGGACGGTTGTCCATCGCCGACGGAAGACGAAAGCCGTGCTCGACGAGCACCGTCTTGCGGGAATGGTCGCCCTCGAACTGACCGCCGATCTGGGGCACCGTGACGTGGGACTCGTCGATGATGGTCAGGTAGTCGTCGGGGAAGTAGTCGAGCAGGGTGTACGGCGCTTCGCCCGGGGAACGCCCGTCCAGGTGACGGGAGTAGTTCTCGATCCCGGAACAGAAGCCGATCTCGCGCAGCATCTCGAGGTCGTAGGAAGTTCGCATCCGAAGCCGCTGAGCCTCGAGCAGCCGGCCGGCCTTGTCCAACTCGGCCAGACGCTCCCCCAACTCCTCCTCGATGGTGCCGATCGCCTTCTCCATCCGCGCCCGCTCGGTGACGTAGTGGCTGGCAGGAAAGACGAACAGTTCGTTGAGTTCCTCCATCACCTCCCCGGTGACCGGGTCCAAGCGGAGTAGGCGATCAACCTCGTCCCCGAAATACTCGGCCCGGACGATGGTCTCGTCGTAGGACGGGAACACGTCGAGGGTGTCGCCCCGCACCCGGAATTTCCCCCGGACCAGGCTCACCTCGTTGCGCTCGTACTGGATGTCGACCAGACGGCGGATGGCGGCCTGCATCGGGAACTCGACTCCTTTGACCAGCCGCAGCAGCTGACCGCTGTACTGCTCGGGAGATCCGAGACCGTAGATGCACGACACCGAGGCCACGATGATCACGTCGTCACGCACCAGGAGTCCCGAGGTGGCGGCATGGCGAAGCCGGTCGATCTCGTCGTTGACGGTGGCGTCCTTCTCGATGTAGGTGTCGGTCTGAGGCATGTACGCCTCGGGCTGGTAGTAGTCGTAGTACGAGACGAAGTACTCGACCCTGTTATTCGGGAAGAACTGCCGGAACTCGTTGGCGAGCTGAGCCGCCAGCGCCTTGTTGGGGGCGATCACCAGGGTCGGTTTCTGGACCTTCTCGATCGTCCAAGCGATGGTCGCCGACTTGCCTGATCCGGTGATGCCGAGCAGGGTCTGGAACCGGTCTCCCCGCTCGATCCCCTCGGCCAGCTTGGCGATGGCGGATGGCTGATCGCCGGACGGCTCGAAGTCGGATCGAATGACGAACGGAGGCATTGCGCCAGTCTATTGGTCGGCACCGACAAGATTCCGAGGTCGGGCGACCGGGTCGGTGAACGCGAAGTAAACCGCTGCTGCGTACGCCAGGGTCGCCAGCTGAAGCCCGGTCCCGTCGGCCGCGACCCCCCGGGCCACGATCCCGCCGGAAATGGTGACGACGAAACCGAGGGAACCGAAGATGAGCCACCCCCGTGGTCGAGAGAGCCTCCCGGAACCAATCAGCAGCACCGCCGGCACTGCCAGCAGTACCCACTCATAGACGAAGCCCCACGGGTTGATCCACATCGCCAGAGCGATACCCATCGCCAGTTCGGTGCTGGTATCCGGCTGCCAGCGCGATCGAGCACGAAGAAACACGATGACTCCGCCGATCACGAGCAACGCGGAAAGAACTGGAGACAGGGCGTTGCGATCACCGAGCAGGAGGTAGGAGAAGTCGATCGCACCGAAGCGACTCAGGCGAAACCCATTCCCCGAAAACGCCGCCAGCTGTCTCAGGCCGTCGGGGAACTCCCACCAACCCGAAGGTGACAAAACGTACGAGAAAGCCGTCAGACCGGCGACAGATGCCGCCGAACCAGCGATGACAGCCCGATACCGCCGCGGCGCCAGCAGAAACATGAGGCCGACGGCCACTAGGACCTGGGGCTTGAACAGCAGAGCGCCCAGTACGAGACCGCCTGCGAATCGGCGACCGCGGATGATCAAGGCGAATGCGGCCGCCACAACCGCCAGGCTGAGAAACGAGTTCTGCCCCAGCCAGAGGGTGAGCACACCCGGGTAGCTGGCCGCCACCAGCGCCATTCCTTTCAGCGAGATGCCGAGCCGTTTCATTCCGAAGTACGAGAGTCCGACAGTCCCGATGAGGAATACCGGCAGCGCGGCCCCGAGCGGTAGGCGAGACGCAGGCTCGAGCGCCTGCGCCAGAAGTGGTGGATACCCAAAGGTCGGGCCCCCCACGGTGGCCCGCTCGCCGGTCTCCCGCTCATGCGCATCTCGGAACGCGGCCAGGTCGTAGACCTCCTCCCAGTGGCCTTCCGCGGCAAGGCCGGCGGCCGTATGGAACATCGAGAAATCCGGAGCGAACCGCAAACCAGTCTCAGTGCGACCCGGCTGAACTGCGATGAGAACGATCGCCGGAAGCACCGCTCCAGATATGACCGCCAACCGAACGCGAAACCTGGCCGAACCGTGTGTGCCCAACATGGCATGCAACCCTTGCCGAGTCGGTGTCGCATTCTTGTGCGATCCGGTGCAGAGGCGTGCCCGACCCAGAGGAACGATAACCGGACGGGTGTTTGCAGACCTGACATCGTCATCCCCAACCTCGTAACGCCTCTTCCGGCTCTACGGAGACAAGAATCCGAGGCCGCCCGTCGCGCTGGACCCTATGCCTGGGTCTGGCCACATCACTTCTCGAATTCCCCACTCGCGCCTAGTCACGGTTCGGGTTCCATTGCCGCTACCTTGATGCCCATGCTTCCCCAGCAGTCGGCCGATGCTCGGATCCGAAGACTTCTCGTAGGCGCTTCGTGGATCGCGTTGGTAGTTGGCATTCTCGGCGGGATCCTGACCTCCGACGATCCCTTGCTCGGACTCGGCGCAGCTGTTGTGGCCGGTGTGTGGGTGCTCGCCCTGTCCGTGACACCGGGACAGATCCTCCGCCGGCCTCTGGTGATAGATGTTCTGACCCTGGGAGGGGCGATCGTGGCCGTGGCCGCACTCACGCTCACCGGCGGCACGAGCAGCTTCTACCTCATCCTCTCGTTCATGCCCACAATGGTTGCCAGCGCCTGGTCAGGCCTCCGGGTCGGCGTCGCCTCAGCCGGGCTCACCGCCGGACTGCTGTTGGCGGTGACGCTGTCCCGCGAGGAGAACCCACGGAATTCGATCGGTCTGGCCGCGTTGTATCTCATCGTCGGTGCCACCGTCGCCCAGATCCGCAAGCTTCTTCGGGACGCGGAAGACCGGGTGTCCACTCTCACCGAATCCAGTGCAGTGAGCACGCGACGGCTGGAAGACCTCGAGCAGGCCAACCAACTGCTCGCCCAGCTCACCGAATTGGCGGCCGGAGCCGACCTGAGCCCGATCGAGCTGGGTCGCACGGCTCTCGACTCGCTTCAGAGCAGGTACCCGGATGCCAACCTCGCTGCGGCGATCGTGGGCGAGAACGGACCCATCGTCGTGGCGCGATCCGGCACGCACAATCCCAGCACTCACGAGCACCGGGTGGACCTGACCATCGGCGATCGTCAGGTGGGTTACGTCCGGATCGGGGTGGACACTCCCCTGCCCGAAGAGGAGATCGCCCGAGCCTCGATCGGGCTGGAGCCGCTTGCCCTTGCGTTCTCGAACGCGCTGCTGCTGCAACAGCTGACGACGAGTGCGGTCAAAGAAGAGCGGACCCGACTGGCGAGGGAACTCCACGATGAAATCGGACCGACCCTGTCGGCACTCGGTCTGTCGCTCGACGTGGCGATGTTCCAGAGCTCAGAGCGGAGGGAGCTCACCGATCACCTTCACGGACTCCGCCAGCAGGTGGGAGCGATCGTCGATGAGGTGCGGGTGACCGTGTCGGACCTGCGCAGTACCAGGATCGGCTCGCTGCGTTCGTACGTGACTGCGCTTTCAAGCCAGATCGGCGCCAGCGTCGATCTTTCTCAACTGGACGAACGCCGACCCGCACGCCCGTCCCTGGCCGAGTCGGTGACCGGCATCTGCGGTGAAGCCTTGAGGAACGCGGTTCACCATTCCGGCTCTACGGCGATCACCGTCAAGGGGTGGATCGACTTCGATCGGGGGCGGGTGGTGATCGAAGACGACGGCAAAGGCTTCGACCCTGACGAGGTCGAAGAAGGTCATTACGGTCTCATCGGAATGAGGGAACGAGCCGAAAAGGCGGGGATCGATCTGCACGTCAGCTCCGGCAACCAAGGGACGAGAGTCGTGCTTTCATGGGGTGGAACTACATGATCAGCATTGCGATCGCCGACGATCACGGACTGTTTGCCGAAGGGGTACGAAACGCCCTCCACACCCAGCCCGACTTCGACGTGAAACTCGTCACCAAGTCCGGAGACGAACTACTTCGAGGCTTGGGCGAGGCGCCGGTCGATGTCGCCCTGGTCGACTACGAGATGCCCGGCGGCGGAGCCGCTCTGGTCGGGGCCTTGCCGCCAGCCACCCGCAGCATCGTCGTGACGATGTACCCCGAGGCAGCAGACTCTCTGACCGAAGCCGGGGCCGCCCTGGTCCTCTCGAAGTCCGTGCCACTCTCTACCCTTGCCGCAGCCATCCGGGCGGTTCACGCCGGTGCCGACGTCGATGAAGAGCACCTCGAATCCACCCTCGCCGAGTATTCCCAGCCAAAGCTCGACCCCGGCGCAGAGGCGCTCACCGATCGAGAGGTGGAGGTTCTGAGAATGCTCGCTCGCGGGGTGAGTTCGACGGAGGATCTGGCCCAGGCGCTGTTCATCTCCCAAAAGACCGTGAAGAACCACCTCGCCTCGATCTTCCAGAAACTGGCTGTCTCGGATAGGACCCAGGCCGCAATCGAGGCGATCCGACTGGGGATCGCCGAACCACGCTAGATCTGACGAAATGAGTCAGGTGGCCTATTTCACCGCCCAACGCTGTTGGTAGCTTGGACGGAGGCCGGTAACCAGGAGACTCACACGTGACCTTTTCAAAGCAGCCCAAGATCCGTGACGGCGAGCGCGGTGCATCCATGGTGGAATACTCGCTCCTAGTGGTCCTCATTGCCATCCTCGGCTTTCTCGCCGTGCAGAATTTCGGAACCAACCTCTCCGCAACGTTCGACACCATCGCCACCTCGATGGCCACCGCTAGCAACTGAGAGATCAGAGTGTCCAAGGGGCGGGCCGCTG
>JBFHRE010000092.1:0-10145 GCA_041591895.1 Acidimicrobiia bacterium | reverse complement strand
GGGGTGGCATCGACCGACGGGTCTGCCTGGCATGTGCGGCAGTGTCGATCGACCTCACAGCGGCGGTTGATCAGGTGGGCGCTGTGTCGTTCTTCGGTGTCGGGGGCGATGACGAGCGTGAGTGATCCCATCCGGGCCTCCGGCGGGCTCGTGTTCAGAGAAGGAAAAGACGGGGTCGAGATTCTCCTGGTCCACCGGCCGCGCTACGACGACTGGTCGCTTCCCAAGGGGAAGAACGACGACGGTGAGTCGCCCCAGGATGCCGCTCGGCGTGAGGTCGAGGAGGAGACCGGGGTCAAGGCCCGGATCGTGGTCCCGCTCGGCGACGTCCGGTACGTGACTCCCCAGGACAACGACAAGGTGGTCACGTATTACGCGATGCGGTACGTGAGCGACAACGGGTTTCGAGCCAACGACGAGGTCGACCAGATCCGTTGGCTCCGACCGAAGGCCGCAAGCAAGCTGCTGACCTATGAGTTCGACCGTCACCTGGTGCGCAAAGCCGACTTCGAGCGGATGACCAAGTCCGGACTCGTCCTCCTGGTCCGACATGCCTCGGCCGGTGATCGGGCCTCGTGGTCCGACCCTGACCATTTGCGACCACTCACCGACAAGGGTCTCAGCCAGGCCACGGCGCTGGTCGAACTCCTGGCCGCCTTCGGGGTCGACCGGGTCTTGTCCAGCCCGTATGTCCGATGTGAGCAAACCGTCGAACCTCTCGCCCACCACCTCGATCTCGATGTGGAGTTTGCCGACGAGTTGATCGAAGGGTCCGGCGATCGGGCGGTGGGCCTGATGGCGTCGATGGCAGGGTCCAACGTCGTGTTGTGCACGCATGGTGATGTGATCCCTGCCTGTCTCGAACGTCTCGACAAACTGGGCGTCCGGCTGCGTTCCGAAAACGGGGCTGTCGAGTTCAAGAAGGGTTCGGTCTGGGTGATCAAGATCGAAGGTGGCCGGTTTGACGAGGCGCATTACCTGCCGCCGCCGCTGGTTTGAGTCCGCCACGGATAGTGTTTTTTCGCGGTTCGCCGGTTTCGTGATTTCGGCTTCGATTCCGCTCGCACTCTTTCTTCCAAGCGCCTAGCATTCGCGCCGGGCAACTTGGCTTGGGAGGCCAAACAATGGGAAATTGGGGCGGGTTTTCCCGTGCAGGGGTGGGTTGGTCGTACCTGTCTGATCCCTGGCGGGGAGGGCGAGGGGGTAATACGCGGCGGCCTGTCGCGCTCACTCTCCGTGAACGTCGGAGGGTGGTATGACCGATGTCGCGATGGGTTCGGCGGCGTGGTCGCTTCCGGCCGGTCTGGGGGAGACCGGGTATCTGAGGGCGAAGCGGGCGACGGACGTGGTGCTGTCCGTCGCAGTGTTGACAATCCTGTCACCGCTGCTGCTCATGATTGCGATCGCGATCAAGCTCGACGGTCCAGGGCCGGTGATCTACAGCCAGGAGCGGGTACGGTGCATCCGAAAGCGTTCCGGCCCAGGTTGGGTGTGGGAACCAACTCACTTCCGCTTCTTCAAGTTCCGGACCATGCAAACTGGCAGCGACCAGCTCCACCGGCAGTACATCGCCGCCTACATCCGGGGCGACGAAGGACAGATGGACGTTGCCCAGAATGGCACCAAATCGGAGGGGTCGTACAAGTTGGTGAACGATCCGAGGGTGACCCGGATCGGCAGATACCTCCGCCAATGGAGCCTGGACGAGCTCCCACAGCTTCTCAACGTGCTCAGGGGAGACATGTCGCTCGTCGGTCCCCGCCCCCCGATCAGCTACGAGCTGGCCCACTACTCGGAAATCCACCTGCGGAGGCTGGCCGGACCGGGCGGCGTCACAGGGCTGTGGCAGGTGAGCGGTCGTGCGGCCCTCGACTTCGAGCAGATGGTGGCGCTCGACATCGAGTATCTCAAATACCAGTCTGTCTGGGCCGACGTCAAGATCCTCTTCAAGACCATTCCGGCCGTCCTGTCGCGAGAGGGGGCCGGATGACAGCTGTACGTATCGGTGTGATCGGGAATGGCTACTGGGGCCCGAACATCATTCGGAATTTCGCCGAGAACCAGATGGTCGACCTGGTCGCGGTCGCCGACCGCGATCCGGCCCGGCTCGAACACGTGCGACAGCGGCATCGTCAAGTCGAGCATCTCGTGTCCGATCACCGGGGTCTCTTCGACCTGGAATTGGATGCGGTGGCCGTTTGCACACCGCCCGAGACGCATTTCGAGATCGCCGCAGACTGCATGCGGGCCGGGCTCCATGCGATGGTCGAGAAGCCCATGACGGTTTCGACCGACGAGGCCAAGGAGTTGTGCGGGATCGCCTCTGACCAGGACCGGATCCTGATGGTGGGACACACGTTCGAATACAACCCTGCGGTGCGTGCCCTCAAGGCCATGGTCGGGCGCGGCGACGCGGGCGAGGTGCGTTATGTCGACGCCGTCAGGGTCGGTCTCGGTTTGTTCCATCCGCGCCTGAACGTGATCTGGGATCTGGCTCCGCATGACATCTCGATCCTGGTGGATGTGCTGGGACAGGTTCCGACCACGGTTTCGGCGGTCGGCTCGGCCTGCCTCAACCCGAAAGTGCACGACGTCGCTTATGTGACCCTGGGTTTTCCGAGCGGAGTGAGCGCCCACATCCGGCTCAGCTGGCTCGACCCGATGAAGACGCGAAAACTGACAGTGGTAGGGAGTGAGAAGATGATCGTCTACGACGATGTGGCATTGAGTGAGAAGGTGAAGGTATACGACCACCGGGTCGATGCGATGCCGCGAACCGACTCGTTCGGGGAGTTTCAGTTCGATTACCACCACGGGGACGTCGTCAGTCCCAATATCAACTTCCAGGAGCCGCTCAAACTCGAAGTTGCCGAGTTCGTTGAGTGCGTTCTCAAGGGTCGGAAGCCGAAGACGGACGGAGCGAGCGGGGTCAGGGTCGTCAAAGTGATCGAGGCCGCCCAGGAATCGCTCCTGTCGGGCGGGAAGACGGTGACTATTCCGTCCGACGAGTTCGATCTGGCGGTGCCGAAGCCGGTCCATCTCGAGGCGCTCCATGGGTCGGTGGCTCGATGACGTTCGCACCGGAACGCCTCAAGTGGTTGGGTGGCCGACTGGTCGAGGTCGGGGACGAAGACGCATTGACCATCGACCTCACCCACGAGGATCTTCCGCAACTCGTCGTCGAAAAGGCTCATGTCCCGTTTGTCGATGTCGTCGCCGACTACCGGTGGGCGGAGCCTGAGATCGATGCTGCCGTCCGCGGGGTTCTCGAACGAGGGGACTTCATCCTCGGCGAGGCGGTGCGGCGTTTCGAGGAGGAATTCGCCTCGTATTGCGGTGTCGGTCACGCAGTCGGAGTCGACTCCGGTTTTTCCGCTCTCGAGTTGATCATCCGCGGCCTGGGCATCGGGCCGGGCGACGAGGTGATCACCGTGGCCAACACCTTCATTGCAACCGCAGCCGCGATCGAGGCGGCCGGCGCCCGACCGGTGCTGGTCGACATGGATCCGGCGACGTACAACATCGATCCGACTCGTATCGAGGACGCCGTGACGCCAAACACTCGGGCCGTCATCGCCGTGCACCTGTATGGCCGGCCGGCCGACATGGATGCGATCAACCAGGTTGCCGGCCGGTACGGACTGTTCGTGATCGAGGATGCCTGTCAGGCGCACGGAGCGACGGTTGGTGATCGGAGGGCGGGTTCGCTGGGGACGGCGGCCGCTTTCAGCTTCTATCCGAGCAAGAACCTCGGCGCCTTCGGGGACGGTGGGGTGGTGGTCACCAACGACCCCGATCTCGCCGAGCGTGTCCGCCTGTTGCGGAACCTCGGAAGTGCGGAGAAGTACCACCATTCGGTGCGCGGCTTCAACCGCCGGCTCGACACCCTTCAGGCGGCGGTGCTGTCGGTGAAACTCGGAGGGCTCGACGAAGCCAATGACTCCCGCCGCAACGCCGCTCGGCTCTACGCCTCGCTTCTCGCCGATCTACCGATCGTCGTGCCACCGGTTGACGGCGGACACGACTCGGTGTTCCATCTGTATGTCATCGAAACGGGCGAGCGCGAGGCGTTGATGGGGTATCTCCGAGACGAAGGCATCTCGACGGGGATTCACTATCCGATTCCGATCCATCTCCAGGAGGGATACCGGTCGCTCGGATACGGTCCAGGCGATTTCCCCCACACGGAGGAGGCTGCCCAGCGCGTCATGTCCCTTCCGATGTTCGGACGGATTTCCCCGGCGGCCGTCATTCGGTCGGCCCAGGCCGTTCAACGGTTCTTCGAGCGCTGAGGAGGGGACGATGGAACTGCGCAGATATCTGGACGCCGTTGCCCGCAACCGGTTGGTCGCCATCACGACGTTGGTGGTGGTCACTGCCATCACCTCGGTGTTCGTGATCCAGCAACCGTGGGTGTACGAGTCGTCCGGGACGTTCGTTGTCCGGCCGCGCTCGCAGGATTCGGCCGAGACCGTCCGGGCCATCGACACACTGATCCGGGGGGTCGAGATCAACTCGACCTATGCCACGATTGCCCGGAGCGAACTGATCAAGAACCTGGCGGCGGCGCAGTTGTCCGAAGAGGTCTCGACGGAGGGGTTCACCGTTCGTGCCGATGTGGTGGCCGGCACCAACGTCCTCGAGATCACGGTCCGCGGCACCCGGCCGAACGATGTCGCCGCCTACGCCACCGCTCTCGGGAACGAGACCGTGGAGTACATCTTCGATCTGAATGACGCCTTCGAGTTGAGGCCGCTCGATCCTCCAACCGTTCCCCGGCGCCCGGTGGGACCGAACAAGCCACTCACGATCGCCCTCGGAGTGTTTCTCGGCACCGGGCTCGGGATCGCGCTGTCGGTGTTTGCCGACTACTTCGATCGGTTCCGCCGGAGCGGCAAGACCGTCCGTAGGTTGAACATCATCGATCCTGCAACCGGCGCCTACAACGTTGCGTACTTCATGAAGCGCTTCGACCAGGAGGAGAGCAGGGCTCGCAACAGCCTTCGGTCCTTCACGGTCGGCACGCTGAAGGTGTCGTCCAGCCTGCGGCCCGACGCAACGATCGACTCAGGGGCGTTGACGGACGTCGTGGAAAGCGGAATGGCCTTGCTGCGTGCGGAGGACATCCTGTCCCATGTGGGCGATGGGACCTTCGCCGTGCTGTTGCCCGACCTCGACATCGCGACCGCCGAGGTCATCATGACCGAGTGGAGGGTCGTCACCGAGGCGATGTTGCTCGAGAACGGCCACTCGGCCGGCGATCTGGTCGTGACCACTGGCGTCGCGATCTACGAGGGAGTCGACACTCCCTCCGATCTCTTCCCGGATCATGCCCCCACCAGGGCCTGAGACCGGTACCTCGCTCGTAACACAGCCACCGTCGACCGACGGTCGGCGGTCCGACGTGGCGCTCGTCGCCAAGGGCGGCGGGATGGTGGCCGGGGGAGGATTCGCCGAGTTCGTCCTGCGGCTCGGCATCGCCGTCGTTCTGGCGCGGGCGCTCGGACCTTCGAACTACGGCCTCTACAACCTCGCGATCAGTGCCGCGACCCTGCTCGCCGGATTCAGCCTGTTCGGGATGGACGACGCCATGATCCGCTACATCGCCATCCAGGTGAGTCGCAAGGACGACGCCGGAGTGCGGGGCACGATCCAGCTCGGTCTCATCACCGCCGGCGTGTTCGGGACGCTGGCAGGTCTGATCCTCTACTTCGGGTCCGATCTCGTCGCCGACCGCCTCTTCGAGGAGCCCGGTCTGGCAGAACTGTTGCGGCTGTTTGCGGTGATTACGCCGGTCCTCGCTTTCAGCAACGTCCTGCTCGGGATAACCCGCGGGTTCAACCGGATGGGTCACGCTGCCCTCGCAGAGAACGTGATTCAGAGCGTCATCCGCCTGGTGCTGCTGCTGGCCCTGTGGTCATCCGGTATCACCGTGTTCGCAGCCGGCGTCATTTTCGGGGTCGCGGACCTGGCGGCGGCGGGCGCAATGGTCTATTTCATGCGGGCGAATCTCCCCTACGACCGCCGGCACCCTCCCGTGCCCCGCCGGGATACCAATGAGATCGTCCGCTTCGCGGCGCCGCTCGGCATCTCCGGCATCCTGAGCGGGATTCGTGACAACATCCAGACGTTCGTCCTCGGGATTCTGTCGATCGCCGCCGATGTCGGCTTGTTCACAATCGTGGCCCGGGTCAACCTCGTGTCGCGCGTGACCTATCGAGCGATCGTGGCTGCGGTCAAGCCGCTGTTCGCAGCTGCTCAGGCCGGAGGCGATCAGAGGAGGCTCCTCTCGCTCTACTCGGCCACCACTCGCTGGACACTCACCCTGAATCTGCCTTTCTTCCTCGTGACCGTCCTGTATGCGGAGACCTTGCTCACCGTGTTTGGCGACCCGTTTGCGGCCGGCTCGCTGGCTCTGATCCTCCTCGCCGGTGGCGAGGCCGTGGTGGCGGCCACCGGTACATGCGGATCGTTGATCGACATGGCCGGTCACACCCGGGTGAAGCTCTTCAACTCGATTCTGTGGATCGTGCTGCAGATCGGATTGAGCATCCTGCTGGTGCCCCGGTGGGGCGTTGTCGGAGCCGCCGCCTCGATGTCGGCGTCCGTTGCCTTCATCAACGTCCTGAGGGTGATCGAAGTGCGCGTGCTGGACAAGATCCAGCCCTACCACGGGCCTTTCTGGAAGCCGATCGTGGCGGCCACTGTCGCCGGGAGTGTCGGCTTCGGTCTGGCAAGGCTCTCGGGCCCGGTCCCAAGCCTGGGTTGGGTGGCGCTCCAGGGAGCCACGGTCTTCCTCTTGTACGCCGGCCTCGTCATCGTCTTCAGATTGCACCCCGAGGATCGCGAGATCATCGATCGGATGTTGAACAAGATCCGACGCCGGCGACGGGCGAGGGCGACCCGATGAACGAAGGACCGATCTACATCGCCGGCCTCGACCGCAGCGGAAAGACCACCATGCGGGCGTTCCTCGCGTCGCATCCCCGAATCGCCATCCCGGCCGTCGGGTCGAACATGTGGACCCATTTCTACGGGCGCTTCGGCGACCTCGGTCGTCCGGCCAATCTCGATCGCTGTCTCGACGCGATGCTGACCTACAAACATGTGGCGTTCCTGCGACCAGACGAGGCACGCATCCGGAGCGAGTTCGCTGCCGGTTCCCCCACCTACGCCCGGCTCTTTGCGCTGTTCCTCCAGCACTATGCCGAGGGGGAGGGAAAACCTCGCTGGGGAGCCCAAACCGGGCTCATCGAGCGGTACGCCGACCGACTCTTCGATGCCTACCGCGGGCTCAAGATCGTGCACATGGTCCGTGACCCTCGCGACCGGTACGAGGCATCGATCTCCAAGTGGCCGGACGGAAGGGGCCGGGCAGGGGGAGCGGCCGCCCGGTGGCGGTACTCCTCGTCTCTGGCGTTGCGCCACGTGACCCGCCATCCGGATGCGTATCTGATCGTCCGGTTCGAGGACATGGTGACCGAAACCGAGGCGACCCTGCGAAGGGTGTTTGAGTTCCTCGGCGAGGAGTTCGACCCGCGGGTGCTTGCAATGCCTGACGCCGACAAGCACAGGGAGACGTTGGGTGTGGGTTCGGTGGCGGTCGGCGAGCGGGTGCTGTCGCCGGCCTACATCGGCCTTCATGAGACGAATGTCGATCGGTTCGAGGTGGCGGCACTGGAGACACTGTTGGGGTCTCGAATGCGCAGGTTCGGATACGAGCCGGCGACGGGCGGTCCCCGTCGGTCGCCGGGCTTCTGGTTGCGCACGATGCCCGATCAGACTGCGAGGTACGCCGCCTGGCGAGTCGTGGAGGCGGCTCAGATGGCCCAACCCAGGCTGTTCCCCCGACTGCCAGGTGAGCGGATGCTGGTTCCGCGTGTTGGAGGTGCCGACAGATGAGCAGCCCGGTGTTCATCGCAGGTTTGAGTGGCAGTGGGAAGGCCCAGCTTCGGCTGGCGCTCATGCACGCCGAGGGTCTGGCGATCTTCCGGAAGACGTACTTGTGGCGAGCTGTCCGGGGCCACTTCGGTGACCTCACCCGCCCCGACCAGCTCGATGACGCGTTGGCGGCCATCGGTCAGGCGGAGGGAGAGACCCTGAATGCGGCTGACGTCGGACCGCTCGATCCCCATCATCCGTACGAAACGCTGTTCGCGGCCCATTATCTCGCCCGGGCTCGCTCGGCCGGAAAGCAGCGGTGGGGAGTGCAGATGGGTGGGATCGAGGATTTCGCCGACGAGATCATGGCCGCCGTTCCCGGTGCACGATTCGTTCACCTGATCGCCGATCCGCGCGATCACTTGACGGTCTCGCTCGGCAGATGGCGGAGGTTCCGATCGAGCCGGCACGAAGCCGAGCGCTGGCTGAGGTCGGCGGAGATCGCCATCGCGCACCGAGCGAATTCGGCTTGGATGACAGTCCGGACCCACGATCTCGCGAAGGATCCCGTCCGAGCGGTCGGTGAGGTCGCGGAGTTTCTCGATCTGAGTGTCGGGGACATCGTCGCCGCGGTATCTGGCATCGACTTCGCGCAGTTGCTGGTCGAGCGAAGGAGGTTCACGATCGAGGGCCTGCCGCCAGATGTTCGGGCGGCGATGGAGGCCCTCGGCATCGAACAGGACGACGATCGAGGGAAGACCATGGTGGGGTTCAGGACGATGTCCAGAAAGGGAGGGTCGGCATGATCGCGGATCCGGTGTACGTAGCGGGGTTGGAGAGAACGGGGACCAGCCTGATGTACGCACTGCTTGCGAGTCATCCCGCCATCGCGATGACCCGCCGCACCAATCTCTGGACATACTTCTTCGGGCAATACGGGGACCTGGCCGAGGATGCCAACCTCGATGCGTGCCTCGATCTGATGCGGAGGTACAAGCGTCTCGTCGTGCTGGACATCGATTGGGACCGGGTGCGCACGGACTTCCGGTCCGGGGGAGATCATTCGTATGCAGCGCTGTTCGATGCGATCGAAAGCCAGGTCGCCGGTCGGTTGGGGAAACCCCGGTGGGGAGACAAGTCCCTGCACACGGAGCGCTACGCCGAGGCGATCATCGAGGCATTCCCTTCGGCTCGCATCCTGCACATGATCCGCGATCCGCGCGACCGGTTTGCTTCGGTCATGGCCCGGTGGAAGGTGCGACGGGGAGGGGCTGGGGCATCTGTCGCCGAGTGGTTGGAGTCGGCTCGGCTCGCAGAGGCGAACTGTGCCCGCTGGTCGTCCAACTGCATGATCGTGCGCTACGAGGATCTGGCCTCCGACCCCGTGGGCGCAATGCAGGCGGTGTGTGACTTCCTGGGCGAGCCGTATGCCCCTGAGATGCTCGAGATGGAGGGAGCCGCCGAGTTTCGCGATGCCGGCGCCAACAGCTCGTATGGCCCCCGCAAGGTCGGAGTCATATCGCCG
The DNA here is from genome assembly GCA_041591895.1 of Acidimicrobiia bacterium. Classification (GTDB taxonomy): domain Bacteria; phylum Actinomycetota; class Acidimicrobiia; order Spongiisociales; family ZC4RG35; genus JBFHRE01. Next base: position 739 of record JBFHRE010000092.1, on the reverse strand, counting down.
GCGTCGGTCGGCAAGTACCGCGAGGTGTTGAGTCCGGCCGAGATCTCATTCATTCAGGCGAAGCTGGGCGATGAGATGCTTACGCTCGGGTATGGTCTCGACCCGCTCGAGTCGTTCCGGAGGGGTTTCGGTGACGTGCTCGGGGCCGCGGCCGACGCCGCCCGCTTCCATCTTTGGCGAGCGAGGGAAGAGCGAAAGAACAAGGTGGGTCGCCGACTGCCGGCCTATCGGATCGTGGAGCCACGATGAGGCGGAACCGGATCAGGGGTTTCTCGGTGAGAGGGGAGACCGGATGATCGAAGGCGGCCGCCACCGGTATCGTCGGTCACCGCTCGACGCGCTCGTCGTTGCGGGGGCGGTGCTCGCCGGTGGGGCAGCGATGGCCTACCTGGTGGCGGGTGGGGACTGGTTGGTCGGGGCGGTGGCCCTGGCCGTGTTTCCGGCCGTAGTCGTCCTTCATCGCCAGCCGGTGCTGGCGGTGATCATCTGGCTGTCGCTCGGTCCGCTGGTGATGGTGGTCGAAGGCGGGAGCGCGGCGCGGCAGGTCTACTGGCTGATCCACCGGGCGACTCCGTTGGGGGCGGTCCTCGTGGCGGTCGTCACCGCGCTGCTCGGTCTCAAGCGTCCCAAAGCGATGAAACTCGGCTTGCCCGAGGCCCTGATGCTCGCCTATCTCGCGGTCTCGCTCCTGTCGATCTGGTACACGTCGTTCACCCCTGGGGCGTCGACCATCCACCTC
>JBFHRE010000091.1:0-10242 GCA_041591895.1 Acidimicrobiia bacterium | reverse complement strand
CCGGTTCGCCCTCGGCCGCCAACCACCTTCCGGCATATGCACCGGAGTTCACATCGGCGAGACCGAGTTCTTCGAAGATCTCAGATTGGTTCACTGCTGCTCCTTTGGCTTAGCGGGCTGCGATGCCCTCGATCTCCACCTTGAACTCGGCCTTGGGCAGAGCCCCGGCCTGGATCGTCGAGCGGGCGGGCGGTTCGGAGTCGAAGTAGCCGCCGTACACCTCGTTGACCCGTACGAAGTCGGCGATGTCGGCGAGGAAGATGGTGGTCTTGACCAAGTCGGAGTAGCCAAGGCCGAGGTCGGCGAGGATGTTCCCGATGTTGTCCATCACCAGGCGGGCCTGATCGGTTACGTCCTCGGGGGTCGGCCCACCGCTCGGATCGATCGCCACCTGGCCCGAGATGAACACGAATCCGTTCGCTTCGGTGGCGACGGAATAGGGGGCCAGCGGCCTCGGGGCGGACGAGAGAACGGGGACGTTCTTGGGCATGAGGCGGACTCCTGATCGGCTGGCTCGCAGGCTACTGGAACCGCCGGGGTCCGGTTCCAGCACCTGAGGTGACTTGAATGGCACAGGTGACAGGTGAGATCAACCTCGAATACGAGCTCGTGTCCCGGCTCGGGACGAGGCGGGTCATTCGAGACTCTGGCGGGATCGAGGTCGGATGGTTCGAGCCCGGGCGGCGGCTGTCCGAGATCACCATCGAGTGGAACGGCGAGGCCTGGAACGCCACCAGGCAAGGCAACCGGTGGACCATCGCAGATGTCGGAGAAGTCATCTACCGCCCGTTGCCATCCCTGGCGACGCTGAGTCTGCGTCTGATCGCCACCGGCCCGGGTACCGAGGTCCGATTTCGGGGATCGGCGGCGACCGCGATCGTGGAAGCGGCTCGGACTGCGGTCGGCCGCCCGGCATGGTCCGGCACAGGTGTCGGAACCGGCGGGGCGAATCTGTCGGTTGTCAACCGTTTCCGCAAACCAGCCCGGGTGTCGATGGCGCCCGGGGCGGTCGACATCCGGCTGCTGCTGAGCCTGGCAATGATCGCAAGCGGCCTGCGGAGTACAGACTGACGACAGGAGGAAACGCGAGAGAGGCGGGCCCGGAAGCCCGCCTCTCTCTGTCAGGGATCGATCTGATCAGCTGAAGCTGTTGCCGCACCCGCAGGAGCGAGTGACGTTCGGGTTGTCGATGGCGAACCCGGCACCCATCAGCCCGTCCTTGTAGTCGAGCGTCGACCCACGCAGCCGCTCGACGGATTGGGGGTCGACGACCACCCGGACATCGTCGAACTCTTCGACCACGTCACCGGGCTCGACCTCGGTGTCGAAGAACATCTCATACGAGAACCCGCTGCAACCGCCGGGCCGCACGGCCATCCGCAAGGCCAAAGCCGGATCTCCTTCGGCGGCCACCAGCTCACGAAGCTTGCCGACGGCGTTCTCGGTGAGGGTGATCGCCTTTGGCGGCTGGTTCGACTTGATGGAGATCAGTTGCGTCATCGATGAAACCTCTTGCAGACGGGACCTTTCAAAAGTCTAACGCCTCGACATGCGTAGACAATTCCCACTACCTCCATAGTGCTAATTACCCTCATCCCCGTGGAGACACCGATGGCTACGACCGAAGACCAGGTGTACGAGGCGCTCAAGCGAGTCGTCGACCCCGAGCTGGGGGGAGACATCGTCGAGTTGGGCATGGTTTCGGGTGTTCACATCGACAACGGCACGGTGACCGTCTCCATCGCACTGACCATCGCCGAATGTCCGATGCGGGGCCAGATCGAAGGTGACACGGTCCGCAAGGTGAAGGCCCTGCCAGGCGTGACCGAGGTCGTGGTTAGAACCACCGCCATGACCAAGGCCCAGCGCGCAGAGCTGATGTCCGTCGCTCGCCGTCGCGCCCGGGAGACTGCCGAACCGACCCAGATCCACCCGACCACGCGGGTGATCGCCGTGAGTTCCGGCAAGGGCGGGGTGGGCAAGTCTTCTGTCAGCGTGAATCTGGCGGTCGCTCTCCACGGCCTCGGGTATCGCACCGGTCTCCTCGATGCCGACATCTGGGGTTTTTCGATCCCCCGCATGCTGGGCGCCGACGACCGTTTGGAGGCCGACGACACCACCCGGCTCATCGCTCCGGCGATGGCCCACGGGATCAAGGTGGTTTCCACAGGGCTGATCATCGACTCGGAAGAGACCGCCCTGATGTGGAGGGGTCTGATGCTGTCCAAGGCCCTGGAACAGTTCCTCAAGCAGGTCGCGTGGGGCGATCTCGACTACCTCGTGATCGACATGCCGCCGGGAACCGGTGACATCCAGATGGCGCTTTCGCGGCTCCTCCCCCAGGCGGAGATGGTCGTGGTCACCACTCCTCAGAAGGCGGCACAGAAGGTGGCGGTGCGGGTGGCCGACATGGCCCGCCGTTCCTACATGCCGATCGTGGGAGTCATCGAGAACATGTCCGGCTTCACCTGTGACCATGGGGAGACCTACCGCCTGTTCGGCGAGGGTGGAGGCGTTGAGTTGGCCGGCGATCTCTCGGTCCCGCTCCTCGGCACCATTCCACTCGATACCGAGGTTGTCGCGGGAGGCGACTCCGGGCGGCCGGTCACGACCGCCTACCCGCACAACCCGGCCTCGATCGCATTCGGCCAGGTGGCACAGCGAGTGGTCGAGCTGGTGCCCCCGGCTGCGGACGAGACCTGCACCGGGCGGATCGCCAAGCTGATCGAAGCGCTCGAAGCTCAGGAGACCCCGGCGGCCGTCTCAGCCGCGGACGTTCCCGCCTGAGTACCGGGGAGGTCGACGGGATTTCACTCAGGCGGCCGGTCAGCCTTCGAAGATCGCCACCCAGAACGGCTCCTCCGGTTGGTGTTTGAGCACGACGCTTTGGTTCCCCGAGCGGGCGACAGATGGCCCCGAACCGCTGAGATGCGAATTCGCGAACTCCGTCACGTACGGAGGTCGAGTGACTAGTCAGTTAGGACGAGTTCTAAACCAACTGGATTCTCGACCCCGCGGAGGCCGATCATGGGAGGGAACGTGCTCAGGCAGGAAGACCACGAGCCAGGTCGACTGGCGACTGGTAGGGGCCTAGGGGCGCTGGGAGGCTCTTCGGGACACGGAGTTTGGGGCAACAGGCAACGTGCCCGTCGGGCGGTGGGAGGACTCGAATCGGTCGGCTGGATGGTGGTGGTGTCCCACCCAGCCGGCCGGCTCGACGAGGGGATCCTCCGATGAGGCTTCGGATGCCGGTCCCCCTTCCCGGCATTCGATCAGGCGAGGGCCCGCGGGTTCCCCACGGGCCCTCGCCGTTTGTCCGGAGCGATTCGACCGACTCGACCGCTACTCACTTCAGGATCAACGACACTCGGCCTGCGTTCAATCGGACCACCCGCTCCTCGACCAGCTTCTCGAGGTGCGCCTCTACCGAGCGTGCCGCCAGAGGATGCAACGCCGGATCGACCTCCCGGTAGACCCTTTCCACCACCTCGCTCACGGTCGTCGCTCCTTCCTCGAGCGAGGCGATGATCTCAGCCTCCCGTTGGAGCCGGTGGGCGATGTACCAGCTGATCACCTCTTGTGGCCGTTCGATCTCGGGCCCGTGCCCCGGGTAGAGCCGCTCGAGGTGGAATCCCTGCAATCGTTCGAGCGAGGCGAGGTATGGCGCCAGGTGCTCGATCATCACCGAAGAGCCACCCATGATGTGATCGCCGGTAAAGAGCACACCCCCGCTCAGAAAACACAGGTGATCGTCGGCATGGCCGGGAGTGTGGATCGCCGTGAGCCGGTCGGTACCGACCTCGATCGCCTCACCGTCCGCCAGGAGGCGATCGGGATCGAACTCGGGTCCTGGCCGGTAGCCGATGGCCGGAACCCCCAAAGCTTTTGCCAGCGGGTTGGCCAGAGGCGCGTGGTCGGGATGGGTGTGGGTGACGATCACCGCTTCGACCGTCCGCCCCCCGATGGCCGCCTCGATCGCAGAGCGATGCGAACCGTCCCGCGGTCCCGGATCGATGACCACCAGTTCGTCGTCGCCGACCAGATAGGTGTTGGTCCCCGGACCGGTGAACAGACCCGGGTTGGGCGCCAGAATCCGTTCGATCCTCATCGCCGGAACCGGTCATCGTCCGTCACCTCGATCACCATCCGTCCACCCCGGGAAAACATCCCCGGCTCGATCTGGGGGATACGCGGTGTGGCTTCGACTTCGGCCATGAGCGAGGCGACATCGTCGAATCCAGCCAGATAGCGGAGATGGGCGACGGTGGGGAAGATCATCGGCATTTCCTCCGCATCGAACGTGGCAAGGGCGGAGCGGACTCCAACCCACCGGACCTCACGGAACTCATCGGAAACGGCTCGCGGGGTGGTCCCGGGATCCACCCGGGCGAGGTAGAACCTGGTGTCGAACCGTTTGGATACGAGCCGGGGTGTCACCCAGTTGGACAGATACAGCAGCCGGTCGGTGTCGAGCCTGGCGCCCAACCGAGCCATCTGGGCGTACAGGTCGCCCGCCGGGTCCAGATCGATCCCGGGCGGCCTCGTGAGGAGCACGCCGACCTCCTCGGCCGTCTCCCTCAGTCCTGCCAGTCGAAACGCCAGGTCCGTATCTCCGGCCGCCTCGTGATCGGCCGCGTCGACCGCCCCTCCCGGAAACACCCACACCCCGCCGAAGGGACCGCCGGCCGGCCGCAGCCCCATCACGACCTCGACCCCGTCGCCATCACGTACGAGCAGAACGGTGGACGCGGGTATCGGCTTCACGCCGCCGACGATAACGCCTGGCTCTCACCCACCGATTAGCAGTCCGCGGCCCCGTATAGGCTCGGGTGGCAATGGAGCCGAGAGACCTCCCTTCCGTCGACAAGCTGGTCCGCGACCTTGGCCGAACGATGACCTCCGGCCAGTCGCTTCCCCATGCCCTCACCGTCGAGATCGCTCGCAAGAAGCTCGAGGACGCCCGCCGAGAGATCGTTGGAGGGGGTGAGCCCGACGTCCTGGCGGCAGCCCAGGCCGAGCTCTTGGCAGTCGATCGACTTCGCCCAGGGTCGGTCGTCAACGCAACCGGCGTGCTGCTTCACACCAACCTCGGACGAGCACCCCTCGACCCGGGCGCCGCCGAAGCCGCGAGCCGGGCGGCCACCGGCTATTCGAATCTCGAGATGAACCTCACGGACGGGTCCCGGGGTGGTCGTGGCCACTACGTCCACCACCTGCTCGAGTTGCTGACGGGGGCGGAGAAAGCGATGGTGGTCAACAACAACGCCGGAGCGCTCTATCTGGCCCTGGTGGCGCTGGCAGGCGCCGGTTCGGTGCCGGTGTCGCGGGGAGAACTGATCGAGATCGGCGGTTCCTACCGGCTCCCGGACCTGATGACCGCCACCGGAGCGCGGCTGGTCGAGGTCGGGACCACGAACCGAACCCGGATCGGCGATTACGAGTCGGCAATCGATGACACCACCTCGCTCCTTCTCAAAGTCCACCCCTCCAACTACCGGGTGACCGGGTTCACCGACGAGGCCGGGGTGGGTGAACTGGCCCGGCTGGCGCACCAGCGCAGTCTCCGACTGGTCTTCGACGCCGGCAGTGGACTGCTCGACGAGCGGGTGCCATGGATCAACGGTCCGCCACCCGACTGGCTCGCGGGCGAGCCCGGCATACGCCAGTCGTTGGAACAGGGGGCGGATCTGGTGATGTTCTCCGGCGACAAGCTCCTCGGCGGCCCCCAGGCCGGGATCATCGTGGGAGACGGTTCCCTGATAGGGAGACTGCAGAAGCATCCGGTGGCGAGGGCCTTTCGTATCGACGGACCCAGCCTGACTGCGCTGGCGGTGACTCTCGAGCGATACGCCGATGGCACCGCGGCAGATCTGCCCTTCTGGCAGATGGCGTGCGCCGGCTACGAAGAACTAGAACGGCGTTGCCGGTCGGTCGCGAACGGCCTCCCGGTGGAGATCGTTCGGGCAACGTCCACGGTGGGTGCGGGAAGCGTTCCGGGGGCGACGGTACCGTCACCGGCGATTGCAATCGACGGTGCAGTCGACCGCAACTACCTCCGCTTGCTGGCAGGCAACCCTCCCGTCGTCGGACATCGCGAGGGCGGGCGGCTCCTGCTCGATTTGCGGGCGGTTCCGGGCGAGCTGGATGCGCTGATCCGCACGCGACTGGAGGACCTGTGGCGGTGATCGGCACCGCCGGGCATGTCGACCACGGCAAGTCCACCCTGGTTCAGGCGCTGACCGGACGCGACCCCGACCGCTGGGCCGAGGAGAAGGCCCGTGGCCTCACCATCGACCTCGGGTTCGCCTGGACCGAAATCGAGCCTGGGGTCGCGGTGTCATTCGTCGACGTACCGGGGCACGAGCGCTTCATCAAGAACATGCTTGCCGGGATCGAGTCCGTCGATATCGGACTGTTGGTGGTGGCCGCCGACGAGGGCTGGAAGCCACAAACCGAGGAGCATGTTGCCGTCCTCGACCTCCTGGGTGTGGCCGCCGGGGTTGTCGCATTGACCAAGGTCGACCGCGTGGATTCCGACGTCGAAGAGCTGGCCCGGCTCGAGGTGGCCGAGCGTCTGGAAGGGACCAGCCTGGAGCACGCCGAGATCGTCGCGGTTTCCGCCACCGAGGGCACCGGCTTGCCGGCTTTGCGGACCGAGCTCGCCCGGTTGGTTGGCGGGCTGCCGCTCCAACCAGCAGGTGGTCCCCGCCTGTGGATCGACCGGGCATTCACCATCGTCGGAGCCGGAACGGTTGTCACCGGGACGCTCACGGACGGACCGGTCGAAATCGAGGACCGTCTGACGCTGCTCCCGGCCGGGCGAGAGCTGAGAGTCAGGGCGGTTCAGACGCACGAACAATCGGTGACCCGGGCGGAGCCGCGCAGGCGAGTGGCTCTCAACCTGTCCGGCGTCGAACGGTCGGAGATCGAGCGTGGAGCGATGCTGGCCCCGCCGGGGACCTTCGTGACCTCATCGAGGTTCACCGCCCGGGTTCGGGCCGCTCGCTATGTGGACGAGCTGACCGACCGGGGCGCCTATCACCTCCATGTCGGCAGCGGAGCCTGGCCGGCACGGCTCCGGATGCTGGCACCCGACATCGGATTGATCCAGACCACCGACGCCCTCCCGTTGCGGTTCGGCGATCGTTTCGTGCTCCGCGAGAGCGGCCGGCGCCTGGTGGTCGGGGGTGGATCGGTTCTGGATCTCCGGCCTCCCGCCAAGGGTCGAGCAGCCCTGAAACTCGGACGGCAACTGGTCGGCGTAGATGATCCCGACCTCATCGCAGAAATACTGGTGGCCGCCCGCGGTCGGTACCCGGTGAACGAGCTGGCGGCAGAAACCGGAGGTGGCAGTCCGCGGGACACCGTCGTCGACGGCATCGCATTCGCTCCCGACGAGATCGACCGACTCGGCAAGCGGGCGGAAGCCGCCGTGGACCGGTTCCACTCTGCGAACCCGCTCCGGCCCGGCATCCCGGCCGCCCGCCTCGCAAGCGAGCTGGGGGTGACACTCGCCATCCTCGGGCACATCGTTTCCACGGTGGGGCTGAGCATGGAAGGCGCGACCGTGGCCAAGGCCGGCCGGGCCTCCGATCTCACCGAGCGACAAACCGCCGAGTGGGACCGGGCAAGAGAGATGCTGGCAGCCCGGGGTTACGCAGACCTTCCGAAGGTCATCGAGCTCGGTCTGGATCAGGAGATCGTGCATCGGTTGACCCGAGACGGCCGGCTGGTTCGGGTATCGGCCGACTTCGTCTACCTGCCCGAACAGATCGAGGAGATCATCACGCTGATGCGGGGACTGGAACAACCGTTCACGGTGTCGGCCTTCAAAGACGCCACGGGGATGTCACGCAAGTATGCAGTGCCGTTCCTCGAGTGGACCGACCATCGAGGAGCAACGGTGCGGAGCGGTGACGTTCGACGATTTCGGGAGAACGGCTAACGGGCGGCCGGAGCGGTGAAGATCTCTCGCCGCTCGGTCTCGGTCAAACCACCCCAGATCCCGAACTGCTCGCGAATGCTGAGCGAGTGCTCTTTGCAGTCGTCTATCACCGGACACACCCGACAGATTGCCTTGGCGCGTGCCTCACGCCGCTCGCGCTCATCCTTGCGCTCGAAAGTGCTGGGTGGAAAAAAGAGGTGGGCATGGTTGCCCCGGCACAGGGACTGGGTCTGCCAGTCGTCCCGCGAAGTCACGAATGCGTCCTCCTCCTCGCCTTGGATCGGAAAACCTAGAGGGCCCTCCCAGAATCCACCAGGGAAATTATGGAAAAGGAAGGATCATTTTTCGCGATCTTTCGAGTCGACCTCGAGGAAGAGCCCGTCGATCCCCAGGACGACGACCGAATCGCCCTGCTTGATCCCGCTCTCCCGATGAGCGGTCGCCCGCCAGCGAGCCCCATCCAACTCGACTTCGCCGTTGGGCCCGAAGTCGACCATTGCGATGCCGTTGCGCCCGATCAACGAGTCTCTTCCGATGGTCTGGGTGCTGAACCGCGACCGCGCCACCACCGGCATCGCCAGTAGGAAGAAGAACGCCACCGACCCCAACCCGAGAAGAACCCCGGGCACGGCCGGACGGATCAGAGGCGCGCCGTCGGTGATAGCGAACCCGGATGCCGCCAGGAGGATCAACCCGAACCCGGTGAGGACGACGGCTCCCCCGCGTTGATATGAAGCCGCCAGTAGCCAAATCGCGACCGACGCCAGAACGATCGCCCACCCCCGCACCGGGAGCACCGTGAGACCGGCGGCGGCGAGGCCCAGACAGGCCACCGCCACCCCGGCCGCGATCCCCGGGCCGATGGCGTAGAACTCGAAGACGGCGATGGTCAGCCCCATGGCGAGAAAGAAGAAGAGAGCCTCGGGTCGGGAGGCGAGCGCCAAGAGACGGGTCCAGTAGCCGGGCTGGCGAATCACGGTGGTCAACACCGTCACCCCGCTGTTCCCGTCCTCGTCGACGAACGGTCGCACCGTCTGCAGCCGGCGAGACCCGACCTCCATCCCGTCGAGCACCTGGGCCAATTGACGAGGGGAGGCAGTCTCGGGAGCCACGAGGTCGAACAAGCCCGGGATCGGCTCTGTCACCTCGACCAGGCCGTCCACCATGCCCGCCGCCTCGATCCCGCCCGGAATCTTCGGTCCCCGGGTCTGAGGGAAGTCGGTCCCGTCGTTCCACAGTCCTGCCTGGATGCCCGGCGCCGCAGCACTCAGGGGTGCCACCCGGACCAACTCGAGAACCCCGCCGGAAGCCACCGCCGGGGCGTCGCCTACCCAGGCCACCACGGCTAACGGGGGGTTGCTGAGCAAAGCGTGAAGCTCGCCGTAGGTGGCCGGTTCTGCGACTACCGCTCGGGAGTCGATCTGGAGGATCACCACCTCGACATCACCGGCCGCGGCGGCACGTTGGATGGCCGACTCGATGAACCCGGCCATGCGCTCATCGATGATCCCCTGAACCTCGACGACCTCGACCACCCGCTCCGACTGTGCCATGGCAGGCATCGCCGCCGGCATGAGGAACAGAACGCCGAGCGCCAACCGCAGGAACCGGATGAGGGGGATTCGCACCCGGCGAGTGTAGGAACGGCGCCGAAGTCCGAATCCGGGCCAGGCGAGATTCGGGGTATCGTGCGGCCGATGCCATCCATCCTGCTCGTCGCCGACGACAACTGGGTCCGTAACGATGTGGCCGCCGCCATCTCGGGCCGCGATGCCACGGTGACCGTGTCTGACGACCCCAAGCAGGTGGCGTCCGTGGCGGGTGACACCCGCTACGACTTCGTGATCGTCGACATGCAGGTCAAGAGCATGGGCGGCATGGCCGTGACCAGGCTGGTGAAGGACGCGATCGCCAACGGGGATGTTGAGCCAACCCCGATCATCATGTTGCTCGATCGTCAGGCCGACGTGTTCCTGGCAAAGCGGGCCGGGGCGAGCGCATACCTGGTGAAGCCGTTCACCGCCCAGGAGTTGCGAGCGGCTCTGTCTACCGCCTCGGTCTGACCGGAATCAGGCTCCCTCCGACGGGCTAGGCTTTCGGCTCCCGACGGGACGTGGCGCAGTTTGGTAGCGCGCAGCGTTCGGGACGCTGAGGTCGTGGGTTCAAATCCCGCCGTCCCGACCATTCGACACCAGGAGGCCGCTCTCCGGAGCGGCCTGCTGGTTTGAACAAACCCCGATCGCCCGCCTTCAAGCCTGTGGGCACTCTTCGAGCGGTTCAAGCCGTCGAGCGGCGGG
>JBFHRE010000090.1:0-10528 GCA_041591895.1 Acidimicrobiia bacterium | reverse complement strand
TGTCTCGATGGCGGTTCTGACGATCTCGTCATGTCGCGCGAGCGCCACTCGCATGGTCTCCGGATGTTGCTCCCAGCGGGTGGTGCTGCCGGCGACATCGGTGAACAGGAACGTGACGATTCCCGTCAGTGGCTGGTGGCCGGTCACGGGACGAACTCCTACAGGCTCTCCCAGAGATTCTGGGTGGCGACGTCGGCCGCGGTCCACGCCATTCCTACCGCACCGTCGTAGATTGCTTTGCGCCCGTCCGGTGTGATCGTGTGGGCGGCGAATTCCCTCTGGTGATTGACGGCCGGGAACGAGTTGATGCTCAACATCGGATGGATCGTGGGCACCACCTTCGAAACGTTGCCCATGTCGGTCGATCCGGTCTGGCTCGGGGGGAGGTCGGCACCCCGCTGCATCGGGCGGCCGAGTTGGGCCGAGTTTGCCGCATAGAGATCGGTCATCACCGGGTTCGACAACAGATCGTCGTAGACGTTGCCGATCTCGATCAGCTCGGTCCGGCAGCCGGTGGCGGCGCCCCCGGCCTCGAAACACGCCTTCACCTTTGGCACGAGCTCGTCGAGGCGCTGTCGGGTCTGAGCCCTCACGTACCAGGACGCCCGGGTGTAGTCGGGGATGATGTTGGGCGCCTCACCGCCGTGGGTGATGATCCCATGGATCTTGTCGGTGGGGTATATGTGCTGGCGATAGGTCGACACGTTGACGTAGGACTGAACGAAGGCGTCCAGCGCGTTGATGCCCAGCTGTGGATACGCCGACGCATGGGCCTCTTTGCCGTGATATTCGACGTCGATGTGGGCAACCGCGATGACGTTCGGGTCGACCACGTCGACGACCGCCGGGTGGACCATCATCGCCGCCCGGGCATTCGAGAAGGCTCCCGCATCGATCAGGTCCACCTTGCCGCCGAACTTCTCCTCCGCCGGGGTGCCGAGGACCGTCACCGTGAGTCCCAGTCGATCGGCCACGGGCGCCAGCGCGGCACCTGCACCCAGGGCAGCGGCGGCGATGATGTTGTGGCCGCATGCCTGACCCACGCCGGGCAGGGCGTCGTACTCGGCGCAGATCACCAGTTCGGGCCCACTCCCGGTTCTGGCCACGAACGCGGTCTCCAGGTCGTAGGCCGGGAACTCAACCTCGAATCCCTGATCACGCAGGAACGCACTGAGCTTGGCGGCACTCTGATGCTCCTCGTACGCCAGCTCGGGGTTGTGGTACATCCACGCGTTGATCTCGTTGAGCTCGACCTCGAGCTCTTCGACGCGGCTTCGAATCTGCTCTTTGACGTCCAATCGATCCCTCTCGTGTGGGCGGATCCTATGCGGCGTCGCCGAACGATGTCGGCGGTAGCATCGCCTGATGCGCCTCCCGATCGTTCTCTGTGTGCTGCTCGCCGCCTGCACCGTTTCGCCGGCCGACTCCACCGTGTCACAGACCTCCGCTCCGGCGGAGACGACCTCTGCTCCCACCACCACCGAGTTCGTCGCGCCGCTCACCGACTGCCCGAGGCCTCCTTATCAGGTGGCAGAGCTCCCGGGACGGGTTTCTGCCGACGCGGTCGAAGCGACCGAGGTCGCGGAAGACTCGTTCACTTCGATGCCCGGAACGCACTCGACCATCTGGCTCGACGAAGACGGAAAGCTGGCGGTGGCCCTGATCCGCGGATCGCTCCCTCCCGAGGAATGGCCCGGCGACAAGGGGAGCGTGTTCATCGATGGAGTCGAGGCGGTGGCGGGGCAGTACGCGGACGGGACCTGGGTGGTCGGTTGGTTCGAGACCCCGGGCGAGCGGTGTGATCTCTACACAATGGTGTTCTACCAACCCGTCGAACCGTCCGAAGTCCAGGCGGCCCTCGCCTCCATGAACCGCGTCGCCGGGTAAGAGCCGTTTTTATCAGTCCAGCGGTGGCTGAGCGCCCGCTGGACGCGCGAGAACGATCGCGCGACTCCACCGTCTACTTGGCCGGTCAGGCCGATGGCGCCGGAGGTCTGGGCGTCGATGGAGTCGCTCCGCTGGCTCCGGTCCCTTCCTTGAGCATCTCGCCGATGGCGGCGACGCTTCCAAGCACGCCGGCCGTGTCCAGCGGGAGAAAGACCTTGGTGGCCTGTCCGTTGGCGATGCCCTGGAGGGTCTCCAGGTAGCGAATTGCGATGACGTCGGTGGTGGGGTTGCCGGCGTGGATGGCGTTGAACACCGTCTGGATCGCCTGCCCCTCACCTTCGGCCACCGTCAGCTTCTGATACCGATCGGCGTCCGCGACCCGCTTGATCGCCTCGGCCTCACCCTCGGCCTCGAGGATCTGGGACTGCTTCAGGCCTTCGGCCCGCAACACGCGGGAGGTCTTCTCGCCTTCGGCTTCGGTGACCACCGCACGACGATCGCGCTCCGCCTTCATCTGGCGGTGCATGGCCTCTGTCACATCCGCCGGCGGCTCGATCCGCTGGATCTCTACCCGGACCACCCGGGTTCCCCACTTGTCGGTGGCGTCGTCGAGGATCTCGCGGAGCTTGGTGTTGATCACCTCGCGAGAGGTGAGCGCGGAGTCGAGATCGAGGTCGCCGATCACGTTCCTGAGGTTGGTCTGCGCCAGCTTCGTCACTGCGAGGATGAAGTTCCCGACGTTGTACTTGAGCTTCACCGGGTCGGTTGCCTCGTAGTAGACGACGGCGTCGACCGTGACCACCACGTTGTCTCTCGTGATGACCTCCTGCGGTGGAACGTCGACGACCTGCTCGCGCATGTCGACCTTGACGATCCGCTTCACGAAGGGCATCACCCACCGGAGACCCGACTCGACCGTCTTGTCATACCGGCCTAGAACCTCGATGAGTCCCTTCTCGAAGGGCCGTACCACCCTGAATCCGGTGGCGGCGACCAGCACCAGCGCCAGGAACACCACCACCAGGAGCAGTACGAGTGCATTCGTACCTGTCATTCCGTTTCTCCCTTTCTCTTCCGACTATTCGCTGGGCTCTACTATTCGCTGGGCTCGACCACGAGACGGGCGCCCCTCACAGCGGTGACCGTCACTCTGGCACCTGCTTCGAGCGTTGTGTCCAGGTCGGTTGTCGCCCGCCACTCTTCCCCGTCGATCCGGACCATCCCGGTGCCGGCGTGGGGATCGATCGTGCTGAGCACGACTCCGGCTGCCCCGACCCAGCGGTTGGCCCCGATCCGGGGCTGAACCTTCTGGTCCTGACGCTCGACGTAGCGTCGGAGGTACCCGAACGAGATGGCCGAAACCCCGAAGAACACCAGCCACTGGGTCAGCAGCCCGCCCACGGAGATCCATGCCAGGACGGCGGCCGCCAGTGCTCCGATGGCGAAGGGCAGCAGGAAGAAGCCGGCGGTGAACATCTCACCGATTCCCATCCCGACCGCGAGAAGGGTCCAGACCCATCTCCATGTGCTGTCCGTATCCACCGAACCACCTCCTGATATTCGCGAACCTGCCAAGGCCCCGGCGACCAGTGCCAGCGCCCCCGCAACATATGTGATCAATTCCCAACGCGCTCCCCTCCGGGTTGCGCTGGCACCGCTCGTGACGTCCGACCACTTGTTGGGGTCCGTCGTTGGCTTGCGGTATTCCGAGGCCCACGCCTCGGCAAATCCAGCGAGGTCTCGACCGACCACCTGCTCCGGAACGGCACCGTCCGATGCCGCCTCGACGAGATGCTGCTCGAGCTGCATCCTCATGTCGCGGATGGCGGACCCGGGTACCCCGGTCTCCCGCCAGTACCGCTCGCAGTCCGCCACGATTCGAACGATCGCAGCCTGGTCAGTCACGTGAACCTCCTCTCAACACCTGCTCGACTCCCGACGCCAATCGGCGCCAATCCTCCGACCACTCTCGCAGGGAACTCTCACCGGTCTCGGTCATCCGGTAGTACTTGCGAGCCGGCCCACCGGCCGACTCCACCAGGTACCCCTCGATGAGGCCGCCCTTCTGGAGTCGGGAGAGGACCGGATAGATCGCGCCCTCGCCGACGAGGTCGAGACCGCGTCCTGCCAGTTTTCGAACCATCTCGTAGCCATAGCTCGGCTCCTCTGCGATGACGGCGAGAAGACACATGTCGAGCACGCCCTTGAGCAACTGTGAGCTGCGGTCGACTCCGGCGTCACCAACTACCATGCAAAGAAGAATACCAGAGGTAGCAAGGGAGTCAAGGGCTTGGATTCGTCCGGCCCCCCCGGATCGGGGTCGGTACTCTGGCCGGATGAGCCCAAGGCGAGGTAGCACATGGACAGCATGACCGGTCGAGCGGCATCACCCGGAATTGCGATCGGGCCGGCGCACACGCTGGCCGGACCCAGCTTCGAGCCTTCGGCGCGGGAACAGGGTTCTGTGGAAGAGGAGGCAGCCGCGTTCAAAGGGGCAGTCTCTTCTGTCGAGACCAAGATCTGGGATCTCCACGCCCAGATGAAGGAACGGGTCGGGGATGAGGAAGCCGCGATCTTCGAGGCTCACGCCATGTTCGTCTCCGATCCCGAGATCGAACGGATCGCTCTCGAGGCTGTCGAAAGCGGACGGTCTGCACCCGATGCCGTGACCGAGGCGTTCGACGGGTTCGCTGCAATGCTCGCCGCCCTCGACGACCCGTACCTGGCTGCCCGCGCAACGGATCTGGTCGATGTCAGGGATCAGGTCCTCGCCGAGTTGTATGGAGTGGCCGCCGATCCACTTCCCTCCGACCCGTTCGTTTTGCTGGCGGAGGACGTGACACCGTCTCAGACGGCGGCGATCGACCCCGCCCTTCTCCTCGCGATCGTGTGTGAGCGTGGGAGCGAGGTGGCCCACGCGGCCATCCTTGCTCGCTCTCTGGGGATCCCGGCCGTGGTCGGGGTGGGCGATGGCCTCCAGGATGTCGCCGACGGGACCGTCGTCGCGGTGGATGGTCGAGCGGGTGAGGTCGTCATCGATCCGTCGCCCGAACGGCTCGCCGAGATGGAGCAGCGCGCCGCAGCAGAGCAGGAGCGCCGTCGGCGACTGTCCGAGGTTGCTGCAGGTCCGGCGATCACCCAGGACGGGAAGCGGATCACGGTTGCGGCCAACGTGAACGGCCCCGAATTGCTCGATGCGGCCGTCGCCAGCGGAGCCGAGGGCAGCGGGCTGGTGCGCAGCGAGTTTCTGTTTCTGGGGCGCCCCACCGCTCCCGACCTCGACGAGCAAGAAGCGATCTACCGACGTCATCTGGAAGCGTTCGGCGACGACCTCGTCGTGATCCGGACCCTCGACATCGGTGCCGACAAGCCGGTTCCCTACATCGACCGATCGGACGAACCCAACCCGGCGCTGGGTCTTCGCGGCCTGCGGCTCGGACTGGCGATGGGGGAGCTGTTGGAAACCCAACTGCGGGCGTTGATCCGGGCTTCGACGGCAGGCCGACTGGCGATGATGTTCCCGATGGTTTCGTCTGTCGCCGAGGTGCACCAGGTGAGTGCGATGATCGACGAGATCGCGGCCGCCGAAGGCGTCGACCGTTCGTCGTTCCAGGTGGGAACGATGATCGAAGTGCCGGCGGCGGCGCTCGCCGCCGACCGCATTGCCGCGGCACTCGACTTCCTGTCACTCGGAACCAACGACCTTCTCCAGTACGTGTTCGCCGCCGACCGCCAGGTCGCCGAGGTCGCGAATGTCCCCGACCTGTTCGATCCCGGCATGTTGCGGCTGATCCAGTTCGTGGCCGAGTCGGCACATGCGAACGACGCCTGGTTGGGAGTGTGCGGTGAGGCGGCTTCCGACCCGCTCTCGGCGGCGGCGCTGGTTGCCGCCGGGGTCGACGAGCTCTCGATGTCGCCCGTGGCGGTCGCCGAGATCAAGGACCGGGTTCGTAGTTGGCGGGTGTCCGAGCTGGAAGCCGCCTTGGCCGAGGCTCTCGGCGGGCCGGACGGGGCCCACGCCCGCGGTGTGTTTGAGCCGTTCGTCTCCGGCTGAACCGGCCGGACGACCGTTGCTGCCAACGACCTTCACTCGGGATACGCTCGACGTGTGATCGAATGGCCGCTCCAAGCCGTGCTCCTGAAGCTGCTCGCCGAACAAGGCCGATTCTCGGGAGTCTCGCTCGATCGGCTCCTCGACCTTTGCCAGACGGCCCGCCTCGAGGAGTTGGATCCGGCCGCCGCCGAGGGGCAGCCGGTCGGTGAATGCCTGATCGTCACCGGGCGGCTCGACATCCTATCGGGCGAGTCGGTGACCGATGTCCTCGGCCCCGGTGACATCGTGGATCTCACCACGGTGGATCATTGGAGTGCCGACGGGGTCCGTTACTGGCGGGTGCCGGACGGGCTCGACGAGAACACCGCATCCGACCGGTTCGAATCCGGCGCAGACGACTTGATCCGGCTGGCGGATGTGAAGTTGAGTCCGCTCCTGACGCTCGACTCCGGCCTGCCGGCCGCCGAGGCGGCCGCCCGGATGTCGGCCGCCGGAGTATCCGGCGCCTTGGTCCAGAAGGACGGTCGTTGGGGGGTTGTGACCGACCGGGACCTGAGGGTTCGGTTGGTAGCCGAAGGCAGGGACCCCTCGATCGATGTGGGCGTAATAGCTTCGTTCCCGGCGCGCACGATCCGGGTCGACGCTTCGATGGCCGAGGCCAAGGAGATGATGTTGAAGCTCGGGATTCATCATCTGCCGGTGCTGGCCGATCCTGAACCGGCCGGCCTCCTCACCGACATCCACATCCTCGAGGCGAGCCACCGCGACAGCTCGTTGCTGCGACGCGAGATCGAAGCCGCCTCCGGCATCGATGACATCCGTCGGTGCGGCGACGGAGTCAAGGAGACCATCGGTTCGCTGCTGCGGGCCGGTGCCGAGATCGATCGGGTGTCACGGCTGACCTCGGTGCTGACCGACTCGCTCGCCCGGCGCCTGTTGCGACTGGGCCAGGACGCACTAGGAGAGTTGGTCGTCGACCACACCTGGGTGGCGCTCGGCTCATGGGGCCGGCGAGAGCAGGGCGTCGTGTTCGACCAGGACCACGCCATCGTGTACGGGGAGGGTGGCCGGGACGTGGTCGAGCACATCCTGTCGGTGGCCCGATTCGTCGAAGAAGGTCTCGAGGCCGCCGGCGTGGGTCGGTGTCCGTCGAATGTCATGGCGTCGGCCCCCGGGTGGCATGGGACGCTCGAAGAATGGCAACAACGCCTGACGGAATGGCTCGATGTGCCCGAGCGAAAAGCCGTGTTTCTGGTGTCGACCGCTCTCGATGGCCGGCGGGTCTCGGGTGGGATCGATCTCGAGCCCCTGCACTCAGCGATCGTCGACAAGGCGGCCCGTAACGCAACGTATCTCAATGGACTCACCGAGTTGATCCTCGATGCGCGACCACCCCTCGGGTTTCTGGGCGATCTCGTCCTCTCGGACGATGGCGACGACCACTCGATCGACATCAAGCACCGGGGCCTCGTGCCCGTGACGCTCATTGCCCGGCGGTTCGGAATCGAGGCCGGAGTGGGGGCGGCCTCGACCGCAAAGCGGCTCCGTGCCGCCGTGGCCGCCGGCGTCATCGACGAGCTCACCGGAAGTGGGCTGGTCGAGGCCCAGTATCTCTTCCGGCGGCTGATCGTCGAACACCATCAGAACCAGATCGAGCAGGGCCTGTCACCGACCGACGATGTGACCGTCGCCGACCTCGGTCCGATCCGCCGCCGATCGGTTCGAGAGGCCTTTCGTCTTTTGCGCCGGGTGCAGCGCGACCTGAGGGTTCGAATGCTTCCCGTCCGCCGGCGGTGACCGTCCAAAATAACCAGCCGCTTTTGGCGGCACCGCGCCGGGGCCGGAGATACGCTCTGCGGCGGTCGTAGAGGCCGCGCGGGAGAGTCCTTTCGGACACCGAAGGAGCAACCGCCTCAGAATCTCTCAGGTCAACAGACCGCGCGGATGAGACCACTCTGGAGAGCGGGCACCCTGTGTCCCCCCGAAGGAGCAACTCGGAACGCCCGAGGAAACTCTCAGGGTCAGAACAGAGGAGGCGAAGGCTGGAGGGCGGCTTGGTTCGCCCTTGGTAAACGTCCGTTCGTTTCCTGGGAGGAGCTCTTCATGGGTTCAGAGAAACTGCACGTCAAGGGCGCGACCTATGAAAAGGTCGATCAGTCCTATCTAGACCAACGAACACTCCAGAAGAGCGCAGGGTGGGTGCTCTTGTGGGCGCTGGGCGTGGGCGCGGTCATCTCCGGCGACTTCTTCGGCTGGAACTTCGGTCTGGCCGCCGGCGGCTTCGGTGGATTGCTCGTAGCCACGGTGTTCATCGCGATCATGTACGTGTGCATGGTTCTCTCGATCGCCGAGATGTCGGCCGCGTTGCCACACACCGGGGGCTTCTACGGGTTCACCCGCAACGCGTTCGGGCCGGGACTTGCGTACTTCAACTCGATCACGGACATGGTCGAGTACGTCATCACACCGGCGGTGATCGTGGTCGGGATGTCGGGCTATGCCAACAGTCTCCTGGACCTCTCCGGGATCTTTGGTGCAGCAGGCGCGAACATCGTGTGGTGGCTGATCTTCTACGGCATCTTCGTGGGGATCAACATCTGGGGAACCGAGCTCACATTCAAGGTCGCGCTGGGCGTCACCATCGCCTCGATCCTGGTGCGTGTCATCTTCTATATCGGTGCACTGGTGTCGGGGGCGTTCGATCCGGCGTTGCTGAACAACGTGCCGGTGGACGCGGCTCGAACCGGAGCGTCGACGTTCCTCCCCAACGGGTTCTACGGGATCTTCGCCGCACTGCCCTTCGCCATCTGGTTCTACCTTGCGATCGAGCAGTTGCCACTGGCGGCGGAGGAGTCGCACGACGTGGTTCGCGACATGCCGAAGGCGCTGATCTGGGGCATCGTCACGCTGCTCATCCTGTCGGTTCTCACCCTGGTGCTCAACACCGGTGTCGGTGGAGGAGCGTTGGAGATCGGCGAGGCAGGAGCTCCGTTGGACGTCGGCTTCAAGGCGATCTTCGGAGAGGGCTTCGCCCAGCAGATTCTGACCCTGATCGCGCTGACCGGATTGATCGCCAGTTTCCACACGATCATCTATGCCTACGGGCGGGTCCTGTTCGCCGCCTCCCGCTCCGGCTACATCCCTCGGGGAATCTCGATCGTGTCGAAGCGCCACACCCCTCACCGGGCGTTGATCCTGGGTGCGGTGGTCGGGTTCCTGGTTGCCGTGGTGCTCCAGTTCGCCGGCAGCGGCGGGGTCGGTGCGGCCCTCCTGACGATGGCGGTATTCGGTGCCGGCTTCTCGTACGCGCTGGTGATGATCACCTACATCGCCCTGGTGAAGAAGCGGCCCGATCTCGACCGGCCCTACAAGAGCCCGTTGGGTGTACCAGGGGCGTGGCTGGGTGCTGTTCTGGCGGTGATATCGCTCATCGCCACCCTCGCCCTGCCGGACAACCGGCCAGGAGTGATCGGTACCGGGATCTTCGTCGCTCTGATGTTCCTCTACTACTGGACCGTGAGCCGGCATCGTCTCGTCGCCAACTCGCCGGAAGAGGAGCACGCGCTGGTCGTCGAGGCCGAATCCGAGCTCCGCTGACAAGGGAATCGTTCGAAGCGCCTCCTGGAGACCCACTCCGGGAGGCGCTTCGGTTTGAGAGACGGGAGGAACCGTGACTGCTCGCGGAATGCTGACGCTCGACCAGCTCAGAGCCAAGGTCGAGTCCGGCGATATCGACACGGTGGTGGTGGCGTTCACCGACCACTACGGACGGGTGCACGGCAAGCGTTTCGACGCGGAGTTCTTCGTCGAGGAGATCCACCACCACGGAACCCACGGCTGCGACTACCTGCTCACCGTCGACATGGAGATGGAGCCGGTGCCCGGCTACTCATATGCCAACTGGGAGCTCGGGTATGGCGACTTCCACATGGTCCCGGACCTCAGCACGTTGCGGGAGGCGACCTGGCTGGACTCCACTGCGTTCGTCCTGTGCGATCTCCACGACCCGAAGCACCACGATTTGGTGCCGGTTGCACCTCGATCGATCCTTCGCCGCCAGCTCGACCTGGCCGCCGACTCGGGTTACACCGCCAAGGGTGCATCCGAACTCGAGTACTTCATCTTCGAGGATTCCTACCGGGAGGCGGCCGAGCGTCGCTACCAGGGTCTCCGCCCGGCCGGCTGGTATATCGAGGACTACCACCTGCTCCAGGGAGCAAGAGAGGAGTTCTACACCCAGGAGGCCCGGCGGCACCTCGCCCGCTCGGGGATCCCGGTCGAGAACTCGAAGGGAGAGTGGGGACGGGGCCAGCACGAGCTCAACGTTCGATACGCCGACGTACTGACCATGGCCGACCGCCACACGATCATGAAGCTGGCAATGAAGGAGATCGCTGAGGGGCTCGGGGTCAGTGTCACCTTCATGGCGAAGCCCGACATCGCAGAGGCCGGATCCAGCTGTCACATCCACCTGTCGCTCTGGGACGGCGACCAGGCCGCGTTCGCGGGCGATCAGCAGTTCGGTCCCGTTCACGGATCCGACGCCTTTCGCTGGTTTCTCGGCGGGTGGATGTCTCACGTCCCCGA
>JBFHRE010000089.1:0-10537 GCA_041591895.1 Acidimicrobiia bacterium | reverse complement strand
GGCGCTGCACCGCGAATTCGATCGAAGGGCTCTGGTACCGCATCCCGAACTCGACCCGGTACCGATCGCCGAGGATGCGGCCGACCTTCTGGGTCAACGAGGCGGTGTTGATCGTGAGCGGTGACCCCTGGTCGGTCCAGATCTGTTGGTATGCGTGGGCCGACCGCCGGGGGCGGAATGGGAGGATGACGAGATTGAGGAGCGCCGCTCGCATCGGCGCCGGCAGGTCGATCACCCTCGGGTCGGAGAGGAACTCCCTCAGGTAGCGCCGTACGTCACCGGTCGCGGGCGAGTCGGGGGTGCCGAGCTGCAGCAACAGCACCCCCACCGGGGGTTTCACGCCTGACATGACCGGCGAAGCTACAAGGGGTTTGCTCCGACCCCGAGTCGGATTCGACTCGACCGTGTGTCGGTTTCAAGTCGACGAAATGTCGGAACAGATCCTGCGCGAATCGCGACCATCATGGGACGATGGCCGAGCCGCTCAAGTACCAGTTCGGGGCCGACGTTCCCGTTCGTATCGGGCGGATGCTGGCGTCGGTCGACCCGTCCTTCGACGTCGGTGGGTTCGTCGCCGAGGCGTTGAAGGGCTATGACGAACTCGAGTTGACTGCTCGGGCCCGGCAGATCGCTCGTTCGCTGCGTCGGTTCCTTCCTGACGAGCTTCCGGCCGCGCTCGACCTGATCGTCAGGAGTCTCGGTCCTGAAATCGTCGAGTCTGAGCTCACGGGAATGGAAGGGTTCTTGTATCTGCCGTTCGTGTTCTTCGTGGCCGAGTTCGGTCTGGGTGATCTCGAACCGAGCCTGCGAGCCCAATACGAGCTCACCAAGCGCTTCACTGCCGAGTTCTCGATCCGGCCGTTTCTCGTCCGATACCCGCACGAGACCCTCGCCCGGCTTCGAAGGTGGGCGACCGATCCGAATGTGCATGTGCGTCGCCTCGTCTCGGAAGGCACGCGGCCCCGGCTGCCCTGGGCACCACGGCTCTCGATCTTCATCGACGACCCGGAGCCCGTGATCGCACTGCTGGAGCTCCTCAAGGACGACCCCGAGGAATATGTGCGGCGGTCGGTGGCGAACAACCTGAATGACATCGCCAAGGACCACCCAGAGAGGGTGGTGTCGGTGGCGGCCGCTTGGTGGGATGGTGCTTCGCCCGCGCGTCGAAGATTGATCCAGCACGGGCTTCGATCACTAGTGAAGCAAGGACATCCTGAGGCGTTGGCAGTGCTGGGGTTCGGTCGGGGCTCACCGCTCTCGACGCGGGCAACAATCGAGCCCACTCATGTCCAGATCGGTGGCAGGGTGTCTGTCGTCGTGACGGTCCACAACCCTACGCCTGACGCTCTACGAGCAGTCATCGACCTCAGGGTGCACTTCGTCAAGGCGGATGGCTCCGAGCGGCCCAAAGTGTTCAAGGGCGCCGAGCTGTCCGTCGGGCCCGGGCGGGTCGAGTCGTTTCGCCGCTCGATCTCGGTCGCCCAGCACACGACTCGCACCCACTATCCGGGAACCCACCGGGTCGAACTGCTGGTCAACGGTGAAGCTCGGCGGGGAGGGCACTTCGAGTTGATCTGAAACGTCGAGCAGCCGGGCCCTGTCAGCTATGCCCTCACCTCCTGGCGCATGAATGCCACAAACGCCCACGCGAACAGGACCGAGGTCAGTGCCAGCATCCCCACGATCTGGGGCCAGATGACCCCGAGGGACTGCGTGAGAGTCAGCTCCGAGACCAGAGCCCGGTCGACCTGTCCCAGAGTGACGAGCCCCACCGCACGCTGGCTCGGGTCGAGCAGGACCGTCGATGCCTCCTGATAGAGCGTCGCCGGGGAGAGCCGGGACAGCATCACTTCGGTTTCGGCAAGCGGCACCGGGTCTGATCCGGCGACGGCGTTGGCCGTCAAGGTGAACAAGAGCGGTCCGAACAGGACCAGCCCGAGCCACACCGCCAACCCCACCAGGGCCGATGTCGCTGCCTTCTTCATCGTCACCGAGGCCAGCATCGCCAGCGCCAGCCAGACGCCGAGGTAGACGATCGTGGCGACGAGCCAGATGATCAGCCGCCCCACCTCGGCCGGTTCTGGAGCGAGCCCGAGCCGGAAGATGCCGATGCCCGAAACGAGTGCCGTGAGGGCCGTGACCGTGAGTCCGATCACGCCGAGGCCGCCTGCGAACTTGCCCACGATCACCTGATCGCGGTGGATTGGATGGGAAAGCAGCCTCGGCAGCGTCCCCTGCGACCGTTCTCCGCTGATCGCATCGAACCCGAACATGATCCCGAGCAGCGGTCCAAGGAACCCTACGAACGTCAGATACGGGAAGGGAACAGGGTTTTCGGTGATGCTGAACAGCTTGAGAAAGAGCCCGCTCACCTCTCCGGCCCGGGGGGCGACATCGCGGATGCCGTTGGCGGCTGCGTACACCGCCCCGGCTGCGGCGACGGCGAGGATCGCAACCAGAACCGTGAAGCGAGCGGACTGGATGTGGTCGGCGGCCTCCTTTCTCGCCATGATCCGCCACCCTCCCCTGAGCAACGTGGATTCGTCGATGTGGATCTCGATGTCATGCATCGGCCAGCTCCTTCTCGAAGTACCGCCGGTAGATCTCGTCGAGATCGTGACCCACTCGGCGCACCCCCGTGACGGACACACCGCGCCCGATCAGGAACGACACCAGGTCGGCGGTTGCCCCGGGAGTGACGGTGACCACGTACGAGCCGGCTGTGCGTCCCGGCGCAACCGACTCCACGAAATCGGCATCGTCGATCCCGTGACCGAGGTCCCGATCGACAACCACCTCGACCCGTTCAGGTCCACTGGACGACTCGGCAAGCTCCGAGGGAGTCCCCAGGGCGGCGACCCTTCCTTCGACGAAGATCGCCACCCGGTCGCAGACGCTCTGGACCTGATGCAGTAGGTGGCTCGACAGAAGGACCGTCACCCGTCGTTCGTCCGCCAACCGGCGGATCAGGTGGAGAATCTCCTGCACGCCTTCCGGGTCGATCGCCGTGGTCGGCTCGTCGAGAATCAACACGGCCGGCTCCTTGAGCAGAGCGTCGGCAATTCCGAGCCGCTGGCGCATGCCCCGGGAATAGGTTCCGACCAAGGCGTCGCCGGCCGCAGGGAGACCAACGTCGCTCAGTACGGCCGCGATCCGATCCTCGGCCGTCCTCGGGTCGAGTCGGTTGAGTTGGGCACTGAACCGGAGGTTCTCGCGGCCGGTGAGGTTGTCGTAGAAGCCGACGGAATCGGGCAGATATCCCACCCGCCGTTTGACCACGAGCGGTTCCCGTCGGGGGTCGTGGCCGAGAATCCGCACATCCCCATCCGACGGCTCGGTGAGTCCGAGCATCATCAGGATCGTGGTGGTCTTCCCGGCTCCGTTCGGTCCCAGCAGCCCAAAGACCTCGCCTTCGGACAGGGTGAGGGTGAGTCCGTCGACGACCGTCTTCCCGTTGTAGCGCTTGGTGAGACCGGAGGCTTCGACGGTGGTGCGCATCTCAGCGCCTCCCGAACTTCCGGAATACCAAGGCCAGCCCGGCGAAGGTCAGAGCTATGACTCCCACCCCGACCAGACCCCAGGCCGCCGACGGCGTGACCGTTGTCCTGATCGACATCGAGTCCGAAACCTGGTCGGTGGTGGCGTTGAAGCTGATCTCGTAGTCGCCCGCCAGTGCTTCGTCCGAGGCGGAGACGGTGGCGGTGATGTCGGCGGACTCGCCGGGTGCGAGCGCTTCGACGACCTCCTGGCTGAAGGTCACGTCCCAACCGGTGGGTGGCGTGGCCTTCAGCGTGATGCCGACCAGCGGAGCGGTGCCGGTGTTCGCCACTCGGAGCAGGAGTTCAGACGGCTCACCTTTGGTGACTTCGG
Organism: Acidimicrobiia bacterium; assembly: GCA_041591895.1. Lineage (GTDB taxonomy): Bacteria > Actinomycetota > Acidimicrobiia > Spongiisociales > ZC4RG35 > JBFHRE01. Next base: position 6,667 of record JBFHRE010000089.1, on the reverse strand, counting down.
CGTTGAGTCGCTGATCCAGGGTGGTGAGGTCGAGTGCGAAGTCCCCGATGATCTCGACCTTGACGGCAACCGATGTCTCGACCCCGGTTCCCGTCGCGGTCATGCCCACGTCGTAGACGCCGGCTTCGGCTCCCACCGGCGGCTTCGCCGTGAGCCGCACCGTGCTCGATTGTCCGGCGCCGATGGTGATGGCGGATGCTCGGGCCTGGCCTGTGGGCTCGGCGGTGATCAGCCAGCCATCGGGACCGGTGCCCTCGAACTGGAGCTCGACTTCGGCCGGTGTGTCGTTGCGAACCGTCACCTGGAACGGGAACTCGGCGTCCGACGGCCCTCGCAGGCCGGGGAAATCGGGTGTCAAGGTGACGGTTCCGCCGGCTCCGGCCTGAACCGTGACGGTTATCGGCACACGGGAGTTGCCGGCGACCACCGTCAGAGAGTTCGTTCCCTCGGGCGCGGTCGCCGGAACCTGGACATCGAGGCGCACCGTTTGGTCATCGGCCCCGGTCACCGCGACTCGAGAGATGGTGCTGCTGTCTCCTCGGAAGGTGGCCACCCAGCCGTCGGGCAGGCCTTCTGCCTCGAGGTCGGCCTGGGCGCCGCGTGTGCCATCGACTTCGAACGTGAACGACGCCGTGGAACCGGCTTCGACTACCACTCCTGGGAAGGCGGTGACGAGGGTCACGTCTTCCGCCGTCTGTGCGCCTACCGGCATTGCGATCGACATCAGCAACGCGGCTGCCGATGCCAGGGTCGACAGCTTGACGATACGCATCCGCTTCTCTCCTTCTCACAATCGAATGGACTTTCAGACGCGGAATATGCGTCCGGGATCGTTAAGAAGAGATAAAGGCGCATCCCCGGGCGACGTGGGAGGCCGGGTCAGTCGAGGGATGCCCGGTCGGTCGGCAGCCCGAGTTCGAGGGCTGCTGCCGCCGCCGACCAGGCGCTGGCGTCGGCGTGGTCGACCACCTCCCCGTGAGCCACCGATTGCAGGGCCATCCCGTCCAACACCGAGAGAATCCGCCAGGCCGATGCGACCGGATCGGCGCATGTGAACTGTCCGGACTCCACCCCCCGTTCGATCACCTCCACCAGGAGCCGATGCCAGGCCAGATTGAGACGCCGCGAAACCTCCTGCAGCACCGGGCGACGGGAGGCCTCAGACCAGGCATCGAGCCACAATTGCATGGTGGTTCCGTCATCGGACGTGTATCCCTCCATGAGCGCGGTCAGTGCGTCTGCCGGCTCGGACGCGGCGGCGACCAGGGACCGAGCGTGATCGAGGTCGCTCTGAGCGGCCTGCTCGAAGGAGGCTGCCAGCACATGATCCATGCTGGAGAAATAGTGGTGGATCAGTCCGCTCGAGGTGCCCATCTCGGCGGCGACGTCCCGCACGGTCGTGGCGCCGAGGCCTTTGCGGATGGCGACCGCGAGCGTGGCGTCGATGATTCGCTGCCGGCGCTGGTCCGGTCGGAGACGTGCCACCCGGACAGGCTAGATTTTTGTTGCGCGGCTGTCCAATAAACGGGTAGTCTTGGAACAGCCCACGGAGGAGATGCATTCATGCTGCTCAAGACGCCCTTCCATGACCGGGTCGAGGCGCTGAACCAGACCTACGACTGGAGTCACTGGGCGGGGCACCTGGTCGTCGATCGTTACCAGATGTCGGAGAAGTTCGAGTATTTCGCCATCCGGAACTCGGCCGCCTATTTCGACACCTCCCCGCTCTACAAATATCGATTCAGCGGGAGGGATGCCGAGCGGTTCCTGTCTGGGGTGCTGGCCCGTGACATCCGCAAGTGCCGGGTAGGGCAGGCCCAGTACACGATCTGGTGCGACGACCGCGGCTTCGTGCTCGAGGACGGCGTCATCCTTCGGACCGGCCCCGACGAGTTCCTCCTCACGGCCGCCGAGCCCAACCTCGCTTATTTCTCGGACCTGGTCGGCTATGAGTCGGTCGAAATCGAGGACGTGAGCACCGAATGGGCCGGCCTCGCCTTGCAGGGCCCGCGCAGCCGCCGGATCCTCTCGAATCTTGCCCCCGAGATCGCCGACATCGGATATTTCCACGTGACTCCGGCCAAGATCGGGGGTGCGGAGACGATCGTGTCGCGGACCGGGTTCACCGGAGATCTCGGTTACGAGATCTGGGTTCCCTCCGACGAGGCACTGGGTGTGTGGGACGCCGTCGTCGACGCCTCGGCCGGACACGGCGTGGTGCCATTCGGGCAGATCGCACTCCTGATGGCTCGACTCGAGGCCGGGTTGCTGCTGATCAACGTCGACTTCGAGTCGAGCCGCTTTGCCTTCAACGACGAGCACCGGTCGACGCCGGTCGAGCTCGGCTTTGGCTGGATGTTCCGAGACCTCGACCGGCCATTCATCGGGCGCAATGCGATCCGGCGCGAACTGGCGGACGGGACGGCGCGCTGGAGACTGATGGGGCTGGTGGTCGATCACGCCGATTACGACTCGAAGTACCGGGCCGCCGGTCTGGTGCCGCCCAAGGACCACCACCCGGTCCACGAGGACATGATGGTGTACGACGACGACGTGAATCGGGTCGGCTACGCCACCAGCTTCATGTACTCACCGATGCTCCAGCGTCACATCGCGCTGGCTCGGGTGCGGCCCGAGCTCGCCGAGCCCGGCACCGAGCTGAACCTCGAGTTCACGATCAATCACCGGTACGTTCAAGTCGGAGCCCACGTGGCCAAACTCCCGCTGTACAACCCCGAGAGGAAGACCGCATGAGCAACACCTACGACGCAATCGTGATCGGGGGAGGCCACAACGGTCTCACCAACGGCGCCTACCTGGCCAAAGCCGGGCTCCGAACCCTGATCCTGGAGCGCCGTCACCTGGTCGGAGGGGCTGCCATCACCGAGGAGTTGTATCCGGGGTTCAGTTTCACGACGTTCAGCTACGCCTTGTCGCTGCTGAGGCCCGAGATCATCCATGAGCTCGAACTCACGAAGCACGGATTCATGCCGCTCCTCATGCCTTCGTCCTTCGCCCCGATGGAGAACGGCGATTACCTGCTCATGGGTCAGGATCGAGACGAGAACCTGCGTGAGATCGCCCGCCATTCCAAGCGGGATGCCGACGCCTACGAGCAATACCAGCACGACATCACCCAGGTCATCCAGGCGGTCAAGCCGCTGTTCGACAGGGTGCCGCCCAACGTCCTCGGGAAGAGCCCGGAAGATCTCGCCGAGATGGCGGAACTGGCCTCGCACATGCGGGGTCTCGAACCGCGGGTGCTGCACAACCTGGTTCGGCTCCTCACCGGCAGCGCGGCCGACTTCCTCGACGACTACTTCGAATCCGACATCATCAAGGGCTGGCTGGCGTCGTCGGGGATCATTGGCACCAAGGTGGGGCCGATGTCGCAGGGCTCCGGCCTCGTGCTGCTGTTCCACAACACGGGGGAACACGACGGTGCATTCGGTGCCTGGGCCTTCCACAAGGGCGGTAACGGTGGCTTCACCCAGGTGCTGGCGCGGGCGGCGCAGGCGTTCGGCGCCGAGATCCGGCTCAATTCGACGGTGTCCAACGTGATCACGCAGGATGGGCGCGCCACAGGAGTGGCCCTCGAGGACGGCACCGAGTTCCACGCCAACGTCGTGGTCTCCGCCGCCGACCCGCGGCGAACGTTCTTCCAGTTCGTCAACCCGAGGGAGCTCCCGGGCGACCTGGTCGACTCGCTGAAGCGGTACCGGTACCAGGGGACGTCGTCGAAGGTGAATTTCGCGCTGGATGGGCTGCCCAAGTTCCCCGGACTCGAGGGTGGCGACCATCTCCGGGGGTTCACCAACATCGGACCGTCGCTGGAGTACCTGGAGAAGGCGTTCGACGAGGCCAAGTACGGCTGGTACTCGACCCGGCCCTACATCGACGCCGCCGTCCAATCGACCATCGATCCCGACATGGCGCCTCCTGGGAAGCACGTCATGTCCTGTTTCATCCAATACACCCCGTATCACCTGAAGGAGAGCGACTGGGACACAGAGCGCGACAAGATGGCCGACCAGGTCCAGGCGGTGCTCGAGTCGTTCTTCCCCGGCTTTGGCGATCTGGTGCTCCATCGTGAGGTCGTCACGCCGCTCGACATCGAGCGGGTGGCGGGGCTCCCGGAGGGGAACATCTTCCACGGCGAGTTCCTCGCACCGCAGATGTACTTCTTCCGGCCTGCTCCGGGCTGGAACCAGTACCGCACTCCGATCGACGGCTACTACCAATGTGGCTCGGGAACCCATCCAGGCGGATGTGTGATGGGGGCCCCGGCCCGGCTGGCGTCGCATCAGATCCTGAAGGATCTGCGGGGATGAGCTGCCCGCTCCCGGCTTCCGGCTGCCGGCCAATGGTCGGGTACTTCGGTGTGGCAAGCCGATGACGCTGGCGCTGTCCGAGGAGGACCTCGAGATCCAGGGTCGGGCGCGGAAGTTCGTCGACGACGAGTTGATCCCGTGGGAGGTGCACGCCGAGATGCACGAAGGGGAGGTGCCTCCGGAAGTCCGCGAGCGGCACGAGTCTGAAGCTCGCCGGCTCGGGTTCCTGGCGATCAACCAACCGCTCGAACTCGGCGGACGTGGTTACTCGACCCTCCAGCAAGTGCTCATTCAGGAACAGGCCGGACGGGCGACGAACGCCCTCGGCTGGGTGGTGTCCACGCCGGCGGGCTGGCTGCCGGCGGTCGCCACGCCCTATCAGATGGAGAACTACGTGCTGCCGACCATCGCCGGGGAGAAGCACGAGTGTTACGCCATCACCGAGGAGGGCGCCGGCTCTGACGTCGATGCCATCACCGCCACGGCTCGCCGGGAGGGCGACGAGTACGTTCTCGACGGCGAGAAGTGGCATGTCACGTCGGCCAACCTGGCCGACTACGTGTTCTTCCAGGCCAAACTCGCATCTGGTCCCAACGCCGGCAGTCATGCCCTGTTCATCGTCGACATCGACACCCCCGGGGTGCGGCACATTCGCACCCCCGCCTACACCCACACCTACTCCCATCATCACTGGGAGATGGCGTTCGAGGGGGTGCGGGTCCCGGTCACCCATCTCGTCGGCGAGGAGGGGGACGGGATGAACTTCACCTACGAGTGGTTTCGGTACGAAAGGGTCATGATCGCCGCCCGGTGTCTGGGGGCCGCCGAGCGGCTGATCGAGGAGGCCCAGGCCTTCGCCCGGGAGAGGGTGGTGTTCGGAGAGCCGCTCCTGGACCGGCAAGCGATTCAGTTCATGCTGGCCGACTCGATCACCGAATTGTGGGCAGCGCGTCTCATGACGTACCAGACCGCTCGGGAGATCGACGCAGGCATCGACCTGAAGACCCTCCACGCCCATTGTTCGATGATCAAGTTGTACGCCTCGGAGATGGCCAACCGGGTGGCCGATCGAGCCGTTCAGATCTTTGGCGGCCGCGGATACATGCGGGAGAACGTCGCCGAGCGTTTCGCCCGCGAATTGCGGGTGGATCGGATCTGGGAGGGGGCCTCGGAGGTGCAGCGGGTGATCATCGCCGACCAGTTGCGCAAGCGAGGGGCACGCACCATCGGCGGCTGAACGCTCATCCGGACGGTGTGGATCCCATCCTCTTCTTTTGGTGCTAAATTAGCTCCGAGCTGAGTGGGGAGTAACCCACAGGCACCATCGTCAGTACGAGGACAGTCGTCCTCCGGTGGTGCCGTCGCCGCCGGCGGCGGGAGAGACCCTCGGCTGTTGAACGAAAACGCGTCCGACAGTCGAAGGAGTTTCTCAATGGACGTCTCAATTGCATGGTGGCTGGGCGTGGTCGGGGCAATCCTCGCCATGCTGGCCGTCGATCTTCTCTTCTTCCACCGGGAGGCCCACGAGGTTTCGGCTCGTGAGGCAGGCGTGTGGACGGTGGGCTGGGTCACCCGCGGCCTCGGGTTCGGCGGAATCGTCGCCTGGCAGTTCGGTCTGGACTACGGCGGCCAGTACCTCGCCGGGTACGTGATCGAAAAGAGCCTGGCGGTGGACAACATCTTCGTGTTTGCGGTGATCTTCTCCGCGTTCGCGATCCCGCCCAAGTTCCAGCACCGGGTTCTGTTCTGGGGCGTGCTGGGAGCGCTTGCCTTCCGGGCGATCTTCATCGCCGCCGGGGCGGCTTTGCTCGACCGGTTCCACTGGACGATCTACCTGTTCGGGTTGCTGCTGGTGGTCACCGCCTGGAGGATGCTCAAGCATCGCGACCACAAGCCGGACCCTGCCTCGAACCCCCTGATCCTGTGGATGCGGCGGCACGTCCCGATGACGCCTCACTTCGACGGCCAGAAGTTCTTCACGTTCGAGAACGGCCGCCGGCTGGCGACGCCGCTGTTCGCAGCGCTGGTCGCGGTGGAGATCGCCGATGTCGTCTTCGCCGTCGACTCGATCCCGGCGATCTTCGCCGTGACCTCCGAGCCGTTCCTCGTGTTCACCTCGAATGCGTTCGCAATCCTCGGGCTCCGGTCGATGTACTTCTTCCTCGCGGACATGATCCGGCGGTTCGAGTACCTGTCGGTGGGCCTGGCCGGGTATACACCGGTTGCGGGCAGATCAGGCCGTGAAGACGCGGCCTGCCGAGCGACCCGGTTTCGAGTCCGGGGTGGCGCCTTCGGGGCGCTCGGTTGCCCATGGCGTCGATATCCGCCCCGACCCG
>JBFHRE010000088.1:0-10724 GCA_041591895.1 Acidimicrobiia bacterium | reverse complement strand
CCGTTCTCGGCCGGAGGTGTTCCGACCGCGATGACCACCACGGTGGCCTCCGCGACAGCCTGGTCGATATCGGTCGAGAACCGGAGCCGGCCGAACTCCTGGTTTCGCTCGACGATCGGCTCGAGACCGGGTTCAAAGATGGGGATTTTGCCTGCTTGAAGCGAATCGATCTTCGATCCGTCGGTGTCGACACAGGTGACGTCGTTGCCGGTCTCGGCGAAACATGCTCCCACGACCAGCCCGACGTAGCCGGTCCCCATCACTGCGATTCTCATACTGCTGGCCTCCCAACCCGGTCCCTCTCGACCGGGCAGGATATCGGGCGACGGCTGCTCCGTCGATAGGGCTCACGGTCCCTGGCGGTTTTGTTCGGGATAGCCCGTCCGCCACGTACCATCGGCGAATGCGACGGCCGCCCACATCGGAGATCCCGGACGCGCCTGGCTCCTACCTGTTCCGGGACCGTCACGGCAGGGTGGTCTACGTGGGGAAGGCCAAGTCGCTTCGCAAGCGTGTCAGCTCCTACTTCTCCCGAGATCTGCATCCCCGCACTCATCAGATGGTCGAGGCCGCCGAGTCGGTCGAGTGGATCGTTGCCGATTCCGAAGTGGCGGCGCTGATGCTCGAGTTCTCGCTGATCAAGGAGCACAAGCCTCGTTTCAACGTTCGCCTCGTCGACGACAAGTCGTATCCGTACCTGGCGATCACCCGGGGGGACGAGTGGCCCAGGGCACGGGTGATGCGGGGTACCAAGCGCAAGCCAACCGAGTATTTCGGACCGTATGCGCATGCCTATGCGATCCGGAACACGCTGGACCAGTTGCTCCGAACGTTCCCCGTCCGGACCTGTTCCGACGGAGTGTTTCGGCGCCAGCAGGCCCAGGGACGGCCCTGTCTGCTGTTTCATATCGAGAAGTGCTCCGGCCCGTGCATCGACGAGGTGAGCCAGGACGAGTACAACCGGATGGTTGACGGCCTGGCCGACTTCCTCCGCGGGGACACCGACGGGATCGTGAACGACCTCGAGAATCGGATGTGGGTCGCGTCCGAGGAACAGGAGTTCGAGTCGGCTGCCCGCTACCGAGACCGCCTGGCCGATGTTCGCAAGGCGATCGAGCGCCAGGAGGTGGTGACCGACAAACGCGAGGACTTCGATCTGATCGCGCTGCACGGAGACGACCTCGAAGCGTCGGTCCAGGTGCTCCACGTGCGGCGAGGAAGAATCGTCGGTCGGATGGGCGCGATCCTCGACCGGGTCGAAGACCTGACCGAAGAGGAGTTGGTTGAGTCGGTGATCCGGGATCTCTACGCCGATGAGGCCCCTCCGCCGCTCATCGTGGTGGATCGCCGGCCGGCGGATCTCGAGGCGATGGGGGTCTGGCTGGAGGAGCGACGGGGGTCCCGGGTCGAGGTCAGGGTGCCGCAGCGGGGGGCCAAGCGCCGCCTGATCGAAACCGCTCAGGTGAACGCTCGCGAGGCCTTCGGGCGCCACCGTCTCAAGCGTCAGGCCGACCACAACGCCCGGGCGCGGGCTCTGAGAAGCCTTCAGGACATTCTCGAGCTGCCGGAGGCGCCGCTGCGGATCGAGGCGTTCGACATCTCGACCCTGCAAGGGACCAGCACGGTTGCATCGATGGTGGTGATGGAAGACGGGCTGCCGAGACGGTCGGAGTACCGGCGGTTCAAGATCCGAACCGTCGAGGGGCAGGACGACTTCGCCTCGATGGAGGAGGTCGTCGGTCGTCGGTTCTTGAACTACGTGAGAGAGATGAACCGGCCGGTCGAGGAGCAGGGAAAGTTCCGCTACCCGCCGAGCCTGGTGGTCATCGACGGCGGACCCCAACAACTCGGGCGGGCACTGAAGGCGATGAGTGATCTCGGAGTGTCGATTCCCACGATCGGTCTCGCCAAGCGCCTCGAAGAGGTCTACGTCCCCGGCCAGCCCGAGCCGATTCGGATCCGGCGGGATGCCGAGGCCTTGTATCTCCTCCAGCAGATCCGGGACGAGGCCCATCGCTTTGCCATCACGTATCACCGAAAGGTGAGGTCGAAGTCGATGCTCGATTCGATCCTCGACGACGTGCCCGGCATCGGCCCGGGACGGAAGAAACAACTGTTGCGGAAGTTCGGCTCGCTTGCGAGGCTCAAGGATGCTGCCGTCCCGGACCTCGAGGAGGTGATTCCGACCAGGGTTGCAGCCGAGCTCTACGCTGCCCTTCATGGAGCAGAAGATGGCCGGCGGGCCTGAACCCGGAATGGCCCGGCAGGCAACGGTACGGCCGGGGATCCTGATCGTGACCGGCATGTCCGGGGCGGGCCGGTCGACGGCTGCCAAGGTGCTCGAGGACCTTGGCTACGCCGTGATCGACAACCTTCCCCCTGCGCTGCTGCCGGCGGCAGCGGCTCACCATCACGTCGCGGATGGTCGCGGCAAGGTGGCGGCGGTGATCGACAGCCGAGGTGGGCTCCCGACCTCCGAGCTGGGGGCGGCGATCGACGAACTGGAGGGCCAGGGCATCCGGACGATGGTGCTGTTCCTCGATGCCGAGGACTCCGCCCTGGTCCGCCGTTACGAGGAGAATCGGCGTCCCCATCCGGTCCGCGGCGACACACTCCCCGAGTCGATCAGCGACGAGCGAGCCCTCCTTGCAGACCTTCGTGACATGTCGGACGTCGTGATCGACACCACCGATCTGAACGTGCACCAACTGCGGGACAAGATCACGGACCGATTCACCGAGACCGGCCCCAAGCGGTCGATGCGGGTGTCGCTGACTTCGTTCGGCTTCAAGCACGGTGTACCCCGAGACATCGATCTGTGCTTCGACGTGAGATTTCTCCCCAACCCCCACTGGGTGCCCGAGTTGCGTCCAAAGGTCGGAACCGATCCGGATGTCTTCGACTATGTGATGGGCCATCCCGATGCGGCCGGGTTCTTCCAGATGTTGACCGACATGCTCCGCTATCTCGTTCCCAAATACGTGCGGGAGGGCAAGTCCTACTTGAGCATTGGTGTCGGGTGCACCGGAGGCCACCACCGATCTGTGGCGCTGTCAGAGGCGCTGGCATCGGAGTTGCAGAGTCACGGTGTAGATGTGGTGGTCCGTCATCGGGACATCGCCAAATGACCTCGATCGAGATCGGGCCCGAACTTGCGCCCGAAGTCGAAATGCACGGTCTGGGCCACCGGGGGCCAAAGGTGGTTGCGATCGGTGGAGGCCACGGTCTGGCTGCGGCACTCAAGGCCATCCGCACCTATACGGGTTCTACCACGGCAGTGGTGTCGGTCGCAGACGACGGTGGCTCGTCGGGGCGGCTCACCGCAGGGACCGGGCTTCCTCCACCGGGCGACATCCGGCGCTGTCTGCTGGCTCTGACCCCCGACAGGTCGGTTTGGTCAGACCTGTTCGAGTTCCGCTTTCCAGGCGGGGATCCCGATCCGGGATCGAGGGAGCCGCTCGACGTGCTCGGCCATTCCCTCGGGAATCTCATCCTCGCCGCGTTCACCGAACTCGAAGGGTCGTTCGTCGAGGCGGTCCGTGCGGCCGGGAGGCTCCTGGGCTCCGAGGGCGTCGTGATCCCGGCGGCCGAGGAACCGCTGGTTCTGGAGGCGGTGATCGGAGGACGGGCCGTGTCGGGTCAGGTCGCCGTGAGCCGAACCCCCGGCGGGATAGAGAAGATCACGGTGGGCCCCCAGAACGCGGAAGCGACCCCGGAGGCCGTCGAGGCGATCGAACGAGCCGATCAGATCGTCCTCGCCCCGGGAAGCCTGTTCACGTCGGTCATCGCCGCGTTGAAGGTTCCCGGGATCGTCGCGGCGGTGAATCGGTCGCCGGCCCAGCTCAGCCTGGTGCTCAACCTGATCACCCAGGATGCAGAGACCCTGGGCATGAGCGGTCAGTCCCATCTGGAGGCTCTCCGCGTTCACGGCGGGCTGGACCGCTCCGGCACCGTGATCGTCGACGAGACCCCGATCGACGTACCGATCGGGCTACAGCGGGTGGGACTGGCGGACGGTGGCGACTGGGAGATCCAGCGAGCGGTGGTGGCAGCTGCGGCCGCCCGGTGGCCGGAGCACGACCCGCGGCTGTTGGGACCGGCCCTGGCCCAGGCGCTCTGAAGGGCGTTGGCGCCCACTGGTAACGTCGTCTGTCCGGCTCGATCCGGGCAACATTTCCACACACCAAGGGCGTCGTGACCTTCCGCTATCTCACACTCGAAGACATCGACCCGGCCGGGAAGAAGATCCTCGTGCGGGCAGATTTGAACGTGCCTTTGGAGGACGGACGCGTCGCCGACGACTTCCGCATCGTTTCCGCGCTCGGGACCGTCGCACGGTTGAGAGATGCCGGCGCGGTGGTGGCGGTGTGTTCTCACCTCGGTCGGCCGAAAGGGCGTGACCCCGAGTTCGGGATGGACCCGGTCGCCAGCCGGCTCGGCGAGTTGGGTGGATTCCCGGTTCGCAAGCTCGACCACGTGGCGGGGCGGGCGGTGGAGGAGGCGGTTTCCGCCGCCGTCCCGGGCGATGTGATAGTCCTGGAAAACACCAGATTCGAGGTCGGTGAGACCGCCAACGACCCCGATCTCGCACGACGCCTTGCCGGTCCGTTCGACCTCTTTGTCGAGGATGCGTTCGGCTCCGTGCACCGCGCCCATGCGTCCACGGTGGGTGTGGCCGAGTTGGTGCGGTCGGTGGCGGGTCCCCTGCTCCATTCCGAACTCGACGCCCTGGGGCGGTTCATCGGGAACCCCGACCGCCCGTACATGGTCATCCTGGGAGGGGCGAAGATATCCGACAAGCTCGGAGTGATACGCAATCTCCTCCCCAAGGTCGATCAAATGCTGATCGGTGGCGGGATGTGCTTCACCCTCCTGGCGGCCCGAGGGGTCGGGATCGGCTCCAGCCTGGTCGAGTCGGAGATGGTCGCAGAGGTGGGGCAGTTGTTGGAAGGACCGGACGGACACAAGGTCGTCCTGCCGTCCGATGTGGTCGTGGCGGACAGGTTTGCCGAGGACGCAGAGCGCCGGGTGGTCGGGATCGATGAGATCGAAGCAGGCTGGATGGGTCTCGACATCGGGCCGGCCACCAGCGAAGAGTTCTCCTCGCTCATCGGCGAGGCGGCTTCGGTGTTTTGGAACGGACCGATGGGGGTATTCGAATGGGAGCGGTTCAGGGACGGCACCGCTTCCGTGGCCCGGGCACTCGCCGCGACCGGCGGATTCACTGCCGCGGGCGGCGGGGACTCCGCTGCCGCTCTGAGGCTGCTCGGGCTCGAGGATTCGATCTCTCACCTGTCGACCGGCGGGGGTGCCGGATTGGAGCTGCTCGAAGGCCGGGAACTGCCCGGCGTGTCGGTACTGGAACGGTGGTGTTGATGGAACGACGTGACTTGATCGTTGGCAACTGGAAGATGAACGCAAACCATCTGGAAGCGATCCAGATGGTTCAGAAACTGTCGTACCGGCTGGAATCGAAGGACCTCGACCGGGTGGAGGTCGTGGTCGCCCCGCCATTCACGGCGCTGCGCTCGGTGCAGACGACCATCGAGGCCGACAAGCTGCGGATCGGCCTCGGTGCCCAGCATGTGCATTGGGAGGAGTCGGGTGCGTTCACCGGTGAGGTGTCACCCTCGATGCTCGAGAAGCTGTCGGTCCGTCATGTCATCGTCGGGCACTCGGAGCGTCGGCAGTACTTCGGCGAAACCGACGAAACCGTGAATCGCCGTGTGAAGGCGCTGAGTGCAACGTCGATGTTTCCGATCATCTGCGTGGGCGAATCGCTCGCCGAGCGCGAGGAGGACCGGACCGAAGCGGTCGTCACCTCCCAGGTTCTAGGGGCGATCAAGGCGGTTCCTGCCGAGTACCTGGGAACTTCATCCATCGCATACGAGCCGGTTTGGGCGATCGGAACCGGCCGCACCGCGGATCCCGACACTGCCGGCGCAGTTGTCGAATTGATCCGGGAGACGGTGGCGGGTGCGGCCGGCCGGGAGGCCGCCGACTCGGTCCGCATCCTCTACGGCGGCTCGGTCAACGCCGGGAACATCAAGGGGTTCATGGCCAAACGGCACATCGACGGGGCTCTCGTGGGCGGAGCGTCGCTCGACCCGGACTCGTTCGCTCCCGTCGTTCGCTACTGGATCTAGGAGGGGAGATGTCAGAACTCGTATTGCTCAGGCATGGTCAGAGCACCTGGAACCTCGAGAACCGCTTCACCGGCTGGACCGACGTCGACCTCACCGAGAAGGGATCGGCCGAAGCGGTCACCGCCGGCGAGTTGATGGCCGCCGAGGGTCTGGGGTTCGACGTGGTGCACACCTCTCTGTTGTTGCGGGCGATCAAGACCGCCAACCTGACCCTGGAGACGATGGGCCTGCACTGGCTGCCGGTGGAACGGCACTGGCGGCTGAACGAACGCCACTACGGAGCACTACAAGGACTCGACAAGAAAGAAACCGCCGACCGTCACGGGATCGACCAGGTCAAGATCTGGCGCAGGAGTTATGACATTCCGCCGCCGCCGTTGGACGTCGACGACGAGCGCCACCCGCGCCACGATCCGAGGTACTCAGGTCTGGCGCCCGAACAGATCCCCGGCACGGAATGCCTGGCCGACGTGGTCGAGCGGATGCTGCCGTATTGGTACGACCGGATCGTGCCCCCACTCCGGGAGGGGAGGCGGGTGCTGGTGGTGGCGCACGGGAACAGCCTTCGGGCGTTGGTGAAGCACCTCGACGGGATCTCCGACGAAGAGATCACCGAGTTGAACATCCCGACCGGTGTTCCGCTTCATTACGACCTCGACGATGACATGCGCCCCATCGGCTCCGGTCGATACCTGGGTGATGCCGAGGCGGCCGCCGCAGCGGCCGAGGCGGTGGCCAAGCAGGCCGGCTGAATATGCCTGCGGCCAGGCAGGGTTCGAAGTCATCACCCGGAGCAGGTATGCTTTGTCCCGTCGGCTCCGCCCGACCCAATCCCGTCTTCCGATCGTCCTCAGAGGTTGTTGTTTCATGGAAATCGTCACCGGCATCGTCGTCACGCTCCACATCATTCTCTCCGTTGGTCTCGTCGGCCTGATCCTGCTGCACGCCGGACGGGGTGGCGGGCTCTCGGATGTGTTCGGCGGCGGAATGATGAGTTCCAACCTCGGCGGCTCGACGCTGGCGGAGCGAAACCTGGACAGAATCACTGTGATCGTCGGGGTCGCGTTCGCCGTCACCACGTTCGCGCTCACCTGGCTTCTGGCCAACTGACCGGTCCTATACTCCCGGTCCCCACGTCGGAGTGGCGGAATAGGCAGACGCGCTAGGTTGAGGGCCTAGTGGGGGCAACCCCGTGGAGGTTCAAGTCCTCTCTCCGACACCAGAGAAACCCCAGTTCAACTGTGGTTTCTGCGACTCCTAACCGCTCAGATACGCCTCGCACCGTCCTGCGGTCACGACCCGTACGCCCTGCGATCGCCGCGATCGACCATGCCTGCTTCCACAACGCGTGGAGCTCCACGTCTTTCCTCTTGTGTCAGCATCAGGAGTGCTCCTCTCCGGGTTGGCGGACTGTCTTTGGTGACAGCCGGCCTGGAAAAGAGCCCACCGATGCCCGGGTATCTCCACTGGAGGGTGGGAGATTCAGTGAGCAGGTCTGCGGAGTCCTACTTGAGGTGGTCAAGCGTGCCCTCTGCACGGTTTCGAGGATCGAGCGGGAGAGCACACCACGGTTCTCACCTTCGTGAGTCTCCCTGCCCTCCACACCGCTGCTCGGTCCCGTCCCAATGAAGGCGCATCATGTCACCCGAACCCGGACCCCGGATCGTCTGTCTGATGAAGTCGGCGAGGTCGACCGAGGAGCACAGCGTGAAGATGGACAGCGAGGTTCGACCCAGGACCGTGGCTGGGTGGGCGCTGATGACGGCAGGCCTGCTGTATGCGACGTTCCACGGCAGCGCCATCCTGACCGACGCCGGGGACGAATGGTGGTGGCTCGGCCTCCTCCTCCACGGGCTACTCATCCTGTCCCTGATGGTTGGCTTGATCGGCGCCCGCCACCGGCTCGACCTCGAAGGCCGGGCAGCAACCATCTGGACAGCCTCGACCGTGCTGGCGTTCCTCGGCGTCACCGTTGGCCATGTCTTCTGGTCCGCAGCCATGATCGGCATCGCCGCCGTGGCGCTGATGGCGCTACACCAGCGCATCGTGGCCACCGTCATGACGCTTGGAGCGATCGGATGGCTCTACCTCTACCTCATAGGCGTGCGTGTCGGGGACGAAAACGGTCGACTCATCAACCAAGCCGAAGCCCGGGCCGCCGTCCTCGCCCTCACCTCGATGGCAGCCGGAATCATCGCCCTGGGCATGCACGTCGTTCAGAGCCGCCCCGGAGGGGGAGAGGCGTCCCCTGCCTGAGATCTCCATCGGCCCCGCAAGATCGTCCCCGTCTCGTGCCAACCTCGACGGTTCGACCATCGGAGGTCCTTATGAATCGTCGATGTAGTGGAGGACGAGCACTTCGCGCTCGGACAAGTGCGGATGCCGAGTGCTATGGAACTACCCGTCATCGAAATCGACGGTTCAGTAGGTTCGGCGTCCTGCTTGACGCCGGCTTTTCCGGCGCTGGTCTTCATACGCGCCACATCGACGCCTCTAAGGATTGAGGGCCCTTCGCGTCTGAGCGGGGTCGGGTGGTGCCAGGTTCAGGACAGGGGCGGCGGACCCCTGCCGATCGACTCGATGCCGAGGACGGACCACTCCGTGACCCGAGGATGTGGTCAGTTCCAATTGATCACGCCAACGATGTTGGAGTAGTCGTCGGTCCAGAGCGGGCCAACGTCGACCGGGACGCGCCAGTCTTGAGTCGCCAGCAGGTCCGCCGGCAGCTTCCGGGGACTCATCACGACCCAAGTGCTGGGCTTGGCGGTCGTGTCGATGGCAGCTGGTGAGAAGTAGACGATGCGGGCATCCATGCCCATCTCGGCTGCGGCCGCACCAACGACACCTTCGAGGGTCATGTAGCGGTTGGAGATGTGAAGGAGAAGGATCCCCTGCGGACCGATGACCGACTTGTAGGTCTCGAACGCCTCTCTGGTCAGCAGGTGAACCGGTATCGAGTCGGAACTGAACGCATCGACCACCAGGAGATCATGGCGCGGCCTGAGATCTTCGAGGAGAAGTCGGCCATCGCCCACGTGGACCTCTGCCGACGCCGGCGAGTCCTGGAGATATGTGAACAACGTCGGATCACTGGCGATGTCGACGACCGCCTGATCGATCTCGTAGAACGTGATCGTATCGCCGGCCCGCCCGAAGGCAGCCAATTCCCCCGCACCCAGCCCGACGATCCCGGCGTCATACGATCGGTCCCGGCTTCCCAACCACCGGAACACCGAGCCGGCCGGCCCGGACGTGTGGTAGTAGCCGGTCGTCGGGCTCGTGCCAATGTCGGTCGAGAGAAGTTGGGCTCCGTGTGAGGTGGTACCACTGAACAGCTCGTGGGCTGTGCCGGTGTCGAGGACCCGGTAGACGCCGTAGAACGTCCGTTCTTGAATGAGAACGGTGGCGTCCGCGGCGAGGATGCCTGCCGCCGCGACCGCGGCAATGGCTGCTGCATAGGTGATGGCGCGACCGGCGAAGACGAAGGCCACCACCGCCGCGACGGCAGCCAGGAGCAGAGTCAGCCGTTCGGTGGGAACGAACAGGGCAGCCAGCAGGGCCACGATGAACCCGGCAATCGCCCACCTGTTGGACCGGATCCGCAGGGGACCGGCTGCCAGTACGGCGGCAAGTACAACTGCGATCGGGTACTCCATCACGCTGTCGAAGAGAAGCGGCGCGGCCAGGGCGGCAGCGGCTCCGCCAAGTGCGCCGCCCGCAGACACCCATAGGTAGAAGGCTGTGAGATCGGCAACCGGTGGTCGGAGGTCATAGAGGCGGCGATGAGCCACCAGACCGGTGGCGCCGAGCAACACCAGAGGGATCGAGACCGACAGCCACAAACTCGTCAGGGCGGTTCCGGACATCAGAATCGCGGGGATGACCAGAACTCGAAGGAGGATGCCTGCTGACTTCGACAAGCGATCGAATCCTCCACTGAAGCCGAGCACGAAAGTCACGAGATAGATAGACAGGGGAACGACCCATAGGAGAGGAAATGACGCCACATCCGTTGAGAGGTGACGGGTGACTCCCAGTAGGAGGAAGGTCGGGACAAAGGCGAGGCCGACGATGGGGAGTCTCTTGACGCCTCCCAGTACCGGGTTCGAGGCAGCGGGTACTGAGGCCGACGAGTCCTGGCGTCGAAGGCCGGCGAGGGCGACGGCACCGACCAGAACGACGAGCAAGCCATACAGCACCGCAAAGCCCAATCTCTGGTTCTCGACCGTGAGTTGGGGTTCGATCAGAAGTGGGTACCCGAGGAGGCCGAGGAGGCTGCCCGCGTTGCTGGCCGAGTACAAGGGGTAGGGATTGCTAGCCAGGCGGTGACTCGAGGAAGCGAACCAACGCTGCAACGTCGGGCTGAGGGTTGCGAGCGCGAAGTACGGAGCCCCAACGGCAACCACGATCGAGAGCACGACCGACACCACCGGTGAGCCGCCACGAGCCTCGACGGTCCTCGTGGTGAGGGTGATCAAGGGCGCCGCTATCACCGCGAACTGAATGAATCGTCTCGATCGTGAAGGAAGACGCTGAACGAGGTGGGCGAATCCGTACCCGGCGAGCAAGAGGGTCTGG
>JBFHRE010000087.1:0-11101 GCA_041591895.1 Acidimicrobiia bacterium | reverse complement strand
GGATTCGGTCTCGGGCTGCCCATCGTCAAGCGCCTCACGGAAGCCATGGGTGGGTCGGTGGCCTACGAGACCTCGGAGCTGGGCGGAGCCTGCTTCGTGATTCGGCTCCCGAAGGCCAGACCACCGGCCGTCGCGTCTGTGTCCTGATCCGTCCCACCGGCGCTACTCAAGAGCCCCCGGCTCGTGCCGACAGGAACACCATGGCTCGTTGGCATCTCATCATCCCGGTGATGGCGCTCGTGGCCACCGCCTGCGGTGCAGCTGAACCTGCCGGCGGGCCCGACTGGACACCCCGGCCATCCAACGAACGCGGCCTGGCGTGGTTTGCGCGAACCGACGGACCCGAGCTGGTGATCCGTACCGAGGGAGGAAACCGGGATTTCGTGGCGGGAGTCAACCTCGGCTCCACCATTCCAGGCACGTTCCCGGGTGAACAGGCGATCGATGCGCACAGGTTCGCAGAATGGTTCGGACAGATGAGCGACTTCGGCTTCCGAGCCATCCGGGTCTACACCATCATGCCTCCCTCGTTCTACGAGCAGTTGGAGCGCCACAACCTCACCAACCCCGACTCCCCACTCCTGCTCATCCATGGCGTCTGGATACCCCAATCGGAGCTGGAAGCAGGCGATCTCTTCTCCCCCTCGGTGACGGAGCAATTCGAAACCGAGTTGGGACGCGCAGTCGACGTCGTACACGGCGACATCACCATCGAGGATCGGCCCGGCCATGCGAGCGGCAGCTACACGGCGGACGTGTCTCCGTGGCTCATGTCTTGGGCGATCGGCATCGAATGGGACCCCTTCGTCGTCGAGCACACCGATCAGACCAACCAGTCCGTACAGCCGGTGGACGGCCGCTATTTCCAGAGCACCGACGACGCAACACCCACCGAGATCTGGCTCGCCGGCATGCTCGAACGACTGGCGGGTCTGGAGGCCGAACGCGGCATCACGATGCCACTCACGTTCGTGAACTGGCCGACCACCGACCCGATCACCCATCCCGACGAGCCCCAACCGGAAGAGGATCTCGTGGGGATCGACGCCAATCACATACGTTCGACCTCCCGCTGGCCCGGCGGCTTCTATGCGAGCTATCACGCTTACCCCTACTACCCGGACTTCCAGCGCCACGAGGACGGGATCGCAGGATTCGAACACAACGGCCAGGAAGACAACTACGCCGGGTATCTCACGAAGCTCCGGCGACACCACGCCGGCATCCCGGTGATGATCAACGAATTCGGAGTTCCGTCGGGGATGGCGCACGCTCATCATGGACCTCAGGGACGCAACCAGGGCGGCCACTCGGAGTCCGAGCAGATGGGGATCGACCGGGACCTGCTCGAGGTCATCGCCAGCACCGGGATGTCGGGCGGGATCGTGTTCGAGTGGATCGACGAATGGTTCAAGTTCACATGGAACACCATCGAATACGAACTCCCCAAGGAGCGGCGCGCCCTGTGGACGAACCCCTGGAACAACGAGTCACACTTCGGCATCCTGTCTGCAGATCCGGGCGAGGCTCCGGTGGTCACGATCGACGGTTCGGACGACGAGTGGATCGACAACGGCTCCCAGGTGATCCTCGAGACGCGGGGCCTGGTTCGAGAGGTGCGGGCAGTGAAGGACGAGGGATATCTCTATCTCCGTCTCGTCACCGACCAGCCGGAGCTGCACCGTTCCCAGCCGATCGTCATCGGTCTGGACGTGATCGCCGGCGGTGGGGGCGGTCTTCCGGATACTGGCGGGCTTCACCCGATGGCGGATTACGCCGTCACGCTCGACGCAGAGGGCGGAACCATCTCGGTCCGAGCGTCGAACGACCCCTACGGCCTGCGGTTCGCCCTCGGCGAGGGCTGGGACCCGGTGGCCGACCGGACAGACTTCGCCGAGGGGAGCGGGATCTGGAACATCCAGCGACTCGTGGTCAACCGGCCACACACGATCCCATCAACCGGCGAGTTCGTGGAGACAGAGGTCATCGAACCCGGTCGGATGGTGTTCGGCTCGTCGGACCCACAGTCTCCTGATTTCGACTCCCGCACCACCTGGTCCGCTCGCGACCACGTCATCGAGATTCGACTTCCGTATCAGGCGATCGGGTTCTCCGACCCCTCCAGCCTCCGTGCATACGTCATCTCCCCGGATGGCGCGATCGCCACCGCGACCGTCGACAGGGTCGGGATCACGATCGCTGTCGGTGGTATCGCGTTCGAGACGGCCGGCTATGCGTGGGAGCCGTGGCAGACGGTGACTTGGAACCAACGCGTGAAAGACGGTGCGGCGGTGTTCTCGACAGCGGTACGGAGCGCCAACGGGCTCTGAGCCGCGTGTCGGGAGCGGACTCCGACGAGACTGATGGCTGAGATGGACAGCCGTCGTATGGTCCTCGAAACGCTAGATCACGTGCTCACGGTTCTCGAACCCGGAACGCTTGTGAGAAACGCCCTGGATTCTCGGCCAGAGGGCCGAATCAGGGTCGTGGCGTTGGGCAAGGCCTCTCCGGCGATGGCGCGGGGAGCCCACGAGGCGATGGGC
Organism: Acidimicrobiia bacterium; assembly: GCA_041591895.1. Classification (GTDB taxonomy): domain Bacteria; phylum Actinomycetota; class Acidimicrobiia; order Spongiisociales; family ZC4RG35; genus JBFHRE01. Next base: position 8,558 of record JBFHRE010000087.1, on the reverse strand, counting down.
GATCGGATCACCGCCGGACTCGTTGTTTGCGACAGGTTGGAGGTGCTCCCCTCCCCTCTGGTCGGAGTCACCGGTTCTCACCCGGTCGCCGACCAGCAATCGGTCCGTGCCGGTGCGGCGCTCCGCGAGTTCCTGGTCGATGGATCGGGAGACTTGCTGGTGGCGCTGGTCTCGGGCGGCGCATCCGCGATGGCCGAGTTACCGAAACCGGGGCTCAGCATCGAAGACTTCGCCGGCGTGATAGAGCAGCTGAGCGCAGCCGGCACACCGATCGAGGAGATCAACACCGTCAGACGGCACCTGTCGATGTTGAAGAACGGCGGCCTTGCGGCGCTGGCGGCGGACCAGTCGATCGTGACCCTCGTGCTGTCGGATATCGCCGGAGGCCGTCCGGAAGCCGTCGGGTCCGGTCCGACCATCGCCGACGGGAGCACACCGGAGGACGCAATCCGGGTCCTCGAGCAACGGCTCGGAGACGTCCCGAAAACGATCTCGGAGTACCTTCGTTCCTCGGAAGCAGAACCGGCCAAGACCGGAGAGATCAGGCTGCTGGCCGGTATGGCCGACGTGGCGAGACAGGCGATGGGTTTCCTCCGATCGGCCGGGACTCGGGCCGAGTTGATCACGGACGCACTCGAGGGGGAGGCCGCAACCCGGGCGGTCGCAATGGCATCCCAGGCAATGCACGGGAAATGGCTGGTGGCGACCGGAGAGACGACCGTCACGGGAGCGACCTACGGGGTGGGCGGGAGAAATCAGGAGGCGGCTCTGGCGGCCTCCCTCGCGATCGAGGGGACCAACAAGCTGTTCGCCGCACTCGCCACCGACGGCCGGGACGGCCCAACGCATGCGGCAGGCGGCATCGTCGACGGGTCCTCTGCTCACCGCATGCGCACCGCCGGTCTGCTGCCAGACCGTCAACTCGCCGACCACAACTCGCTACCGGCCCTCCAGTCGTCGGGGGACCTGGTCGAGACCGGTCCCACCGGCAACAACCTCGGCGATCTGTGGCTGTGTTTCGGCGGGGAATGATCCACCGTCCCAACTAGGTTCCTCAAGGCATGCCCCTGACGCTCGTCTTCGACGTGAATGAGACCTTGCTGGACCTTGCGCCGTTGCGCCCTGGATTCGAGCGTTTGTTCGGCGACCCCGGACTGATCGGCGAGTGGTTTGCCCGGATGCTGCATGGCTCGCTCGTCGCCAACCACATCGGTGCTTTCCGACCGTTCGGAACCATCGGGGTCGAGGCGTTGATGACGATGGCGTCGAAACGGGGACTGGATCTCGCCCCGGCCGCGGCCGACACGCTGGTTGGAACCATGCGCGACCTGCCTCCACACCCGGACGTGGCCGAGGGTCTGCAGCGTCTACGGCGCCTGGGCCACCGCACGGTCACGCTGACCAACGGTGCACCCGACTTCGCCGCCGATCAGATCCGCCATGCCAACCTGTCACACCTGTTCGACCATCAGTTCACCGTGGCCGCCTCCGGACGGTTCAAACCGGCTCCGGAGCCCTACCTCGACACCCTCGACCGGCTGGGGATCGCGCCTACCGACGCCATGATGGTGGCCGCCCACGACTGGGACATTGCCGGCGCCCGCGCAGTCGGGATGCATGTGGCGTTCGTCAACCGACCGGGTGCGGTGTGGAGCCTCCCAGGAGAGCCACCCGAACTGGCACCGTCAGATATCAACCGACTCGCCGACGCTCTGACGATGGAGGCCAGCGACCGATGATGACCGATCTGACCCCGCTCCTGTCCGATGCATCGGCGACGATTGCGCTGGTGGGCGCCACCGACAACCCGTGGAAATACGGCAGCATCATCTTCCGGGACCTGACTGCCAAGGGACTGCGGGTGCTCCCGGTCAACCCCAACCGTGACTCGGTGGGCGGTGTGGCCACCTTCCCATCGTTGTCGGCGTTGCCGGCCCAGCCCACGATCATCAATCTGGTGGTACCTCCCGAAGAGGCCCTCGGCGTAGTCGAGGAGGCGCGGAACCTGGGCTGGGGGAACCTCTGGCTCCAGCCCGGGTCGTTCGACGACCGGGTGCTCGAGGCCCTGGAGGCGTCCGGACTGGTCTACCAAGCCGGTGCCTGCATCATGGTTCGGGCCCGGCTGATCGGGAGCTGACCCTCCGGGGTTCGCCATCCGCTCGGCGTCTAGGGTGGCGCCCATATGGGACTGTTCGACGGCTACCGGAGCGTGGGATTCTGCGAAGTCCTGGCTTCCGGCACCCCCCGGAGTCACTATGCCGCCCTGGTCCATCGTCTCGAGGAGATTGGCGCCGACGACCTCGCGACCCGCACCCGCCTGATCGACTCACTCTTCCGCCGGCAGGGGATCACGTTCGCCGTGTACGGATCCGACGAAGGTGCGGAACGGACCTGGCCGCTCGACATCATCCCCCGCATCATCCCCAACTCGGAGTGGGTCTCGCTCGAGCGGGGGTTGGGTCAGCGGGTCAAGGCCCTGAACGCGTTCCTCGACGATCTCTACGTGGGAGAACAGTCGATCGTCCGGGACGGCACCATCCCCCGATGGCTGGTCGAGTCCTCGTCCGGATACCTGCCCGAGGCAATCGGAGTCCGGGTCCCGCTCGGTTCGAGATGTGTCATCTCGGGCATCGACATCGTTCGCGACGACGCCGGCACCTACCGGGTGCTGGAAGACAACCTCCGGGTGCCCAGCGGGATCTCCTACGTCCTGGAGAATCGGGTGGCCCTCACCCGGGCGCTGCCCCTGGCATTCGCCCGCTACCGGGTGCGGCCGGTCAACCACTACGGCGCCTCGCTGCTGGCGGCTCTCAGGGCGGTGAGTCCCCCGGCGGCCGGTAATGACCCGACGGTTGTCATCCTCACCCCGGGTGTCTTCAACTCGGCCTACTTCGAACACGCGTTTCTGGCTCGGATGATGGGGGTGGAACTGGTCGAGGGTCGAGACCTCGTGGTCGACGACCACACCGTCTACATGCGCACCACCCATGGCCTTCAGAGGGTCGACGTGATCTACCGTCGGACGGGCGACGAAGCCATCGACCCGGTGGTGTTTCAGCGCGACTCGCTCCTGGGCGTGCCCGGAATGATGTCGGCGGTGCGGTCGGGCCATGTCACGCTCGCCAACGCGATCGGCAATGGTGTTGCCGACGACAAGGGTGTGTATCCCTACGTCCCCGAGATGATCCGGCATTACCTCGGGGAGGATCCGATCCTTCCCAACGTCACCACCTACCTTCCGTGGGAGCCCGATCAGCTCGAGTTCGTCATCGAACGACTCGACCGGCTGGTGATCAAACCGGTCGCCGAAGCCGGCGGCTACGGGATCGTGATCGGACCCGACGCCGACGACGAGACGCTCGCCGGTGTCGAGAAGGACCTTCGCAACAATCCCCGCGGGTACATCGCCCAGGAGGTCGTTCAGCTGTCGACCCATCCGACCTACGTCAGCGGGGCACTCGGACCCAGGCACATCGACCTGCGCCCGTTCATCCTGTCCGGCCAGCAGGTCGAAGTGATCCCCGGTGGCCTGACCCGGGTCGCATTGCGGGAAGGCTCCCTCATCGTCAATTCCTCCCAGGGCGGGGGCTCCAAGGACACCTGGGTCCTGGTGGACTGATGCTTGCCAGACACGCAGAAGACCTCTATTGGATCGGGCGGTACCTGGAGCGAGCCGAAGACACGTCCCGGATGCTCGACGTGACCTTTCACTCGGTCCTCGAAGCGTCGTCGGATCGCTCGCCGGAGGATCTGTGGTCGGAACTCTTGGAGGTGCTGTTCCTGGAGGACGTGGACGAGTTGCGCGGTCCGGCGATGTCCGAGGCGATCGGAAGCTCATTACTCACCGACGCCGACAACCCGAGCTCGATCGTCTCTCTCCTCGGCCGGGCCCGCCACAATGCCCGGACGGTCCGGGAGTGGCTGTCATCCGAGGTCTGGGAATCCATCAACGAACTCCATCTCGAACTCCACAACCGCGACCTCGCCGCCCTGGCTCGAAACCGTCCCTACGACCTCCTGCGGCGTCTCAAGGCCGGGCTTCAGGGGGTGTCGGGAGCGGTCGAGGCATCGATGCCGCGCAGCGACGCCCACCGGTTCCTCATGCTCGGACAGATGCTGGAGCGCGGATTGATCACCGCCCGGGTGGTATCGGTCTGGCATGCCCGGCTCGGGATGTTCAGCGGCGGGGCCGCCTATGCCGAGTGGGTCAAGCTCCTCCGCTCGGTTTCGGCGTACGAGGCCTACCTGAGGGACCACCAGGCGTCGATGGACGCCAACCGGGTGCTTCAATTCCTGATCCAGTCCGATGTCTTTCCCCGCAGTGTCCTCTACTGCCTGACCCAGAGCGAGCGTCAGCTCGAAGCACTGCTTGGCGGCCAGGTGGGCCAGTCCTCCCGTCGCTCGGTCGGACGACTCCGGGCAGAGACCGAGTTCGCCGATCCGGCTGCCCTGGGGCCCGAGTCATTGGATCGCTTCCTCCACCGGCTCGAGGAAGAACTGATCGAGCTCACGGAAGAGATCCAGCGCGACTACTTCCGGCCCTCGTCGGTGATGGCGATGCACAGCTACGAGGCCTTCTGAGATGCGGATCTCGCTTCGATACGTGACCCATTTCGTCTATCCCACCCCTGTGTGGGAGTCCCACAACGCGCTCCGCGCCTGTCCCGCCCGGGATCTCCAGCAGCAGCTCGAGAGCTACCACGTAGCGGTGACACCCGCGAGCCGGGTCCTCTCCTACCTCGACGGCTGGGGCACCCAGGTGGATGCATTCGGCATCACCGATCCCCACTCGGAGTTGATCGTCGAGGTGAACGCAATGGTCGTCACCCACCCCTCGCGCCCGGCACCCGACGGATCCGGATCGATCGACGACAGGTACCGGTCCGACCACTGGATGTACCTCCAACCAAGCCCCCACACCCGCTGGTCACGTGACCTCGAAGATCAAGCCCGTGCGACCATCGAGGGCTCGCGGGACCCGCTCGAAGCCGTGATCCGTCTGGAGGCGGCGATCCGGGACCGCCTCGAATACCGGCCCGGAGCGACCGAAGTCGGAACGGCGGTGACGGATGTGTGGGAGAGCCGGGCCGGAGTCTGTCAGGACTTCGCCCACGCCCTCATCGCCCTGTGTCGAGCAACCGGCATCGCAGCGCGATACGTGTCCGGGTATTTCTATGCCGCCGACCCCACGGCGGCCGACGTCGCCGACGAGAACGAGGTCACAGCCCAGACCCATGCTTGGGTAGAAGTCGCCGTCCCAGGCGAAGGTTGGTGGCCGATCGACCCCACCAATCCGGGACCGGTCGGGGAACGCCACATCGCGATCGGTCGAGGGCGCGACTACGACGACGTGCCACCGCTGCGCGGCGTCTACTTCGGAGACACCTCTCACGCCCTCGCAGCGCATGTGAGGATGTCGACCAGCTCGATATCTGGTACTGATCTGCCCGTCGTCGACCAGTGATCACCCAGCCTCACGACGCGAGCGCCGGAGCGACTCGTCGTTCCAGGATCGCGAAGCCGACTGCGCTGAGCAGAATCGTCGCGGCGACCACCCGAAACATCGACGGGTATCCCAACTGTTCGATCACGACACCCAGAACCGGCGCCGCGACCAGGACCGCCACATCGATCATGGCGGTGTAGAGCCCCGACGCCGAGCCGCGGTCCTCCACCGGCGAGCGCTCCACGGCCAGGCGGCCGAGAATCGGGAAGAGGAACGCGTGTCCGGCGCCGGCGAGCATGGCTGCCACGAAGAACCGCGGTGAGCTGTCCACCCCGGACAACAGAGCGATTCCGAGTGCCTGGGCGAGCACGACCGGAAACAGGATCCGTGAGAAGCCAAAACGGTCCGGTGCCCAGGACAATGACAGCCTCAGGACGACTGCGGTGGTCGAGTACGCAAAGAAGAAGAGCCCGACCGTTCCCACGCCACTGGCGTCGACGAAGGTCCGCATGAACGTCTGGAGGCTCCCGAACACGAGGCCGAAGCAGACGGTGAGCAACCACACCGACCTCAGGGTCCGGAGCCGGACCAGACGCCGGAAACCGATCCCGACGACGAATGTCCCGGTTCGTGGCAACGGCCGCAGCCTGGAGATGACCGCGATGGCGAGGCCGTCGAACGCGGCGACGGCCACGAACATCCCCGCGTAACCGAACCGGGAGATGATCACGTCACCGAGGGCAGCTCCGAACATGCCCGGGACCAATCCCGAGAGGCCGTAGAGGGCGATTGCCTGCGTCCTTCGCTCGGGAGGCATGAGGTCGTTGGCGTAGGTGAAGAGCCCGGTGAACACGACCGCCGTGCTGATCCCGTATACGGCCCGGACCACAAACACCCAGGGCCCGATCGATCCAATGGTGAAGAACAGCAGGGCGACAGCCAGGCGAGTGACAGCGGCCGCCCGCACGATCGGAAGCCGGCCCCGTCGGTCCATCGCCTGACCCACTCCGGGTCGAAGACTGACCGAGGTCAGCACCGCCACCGAGGCGATGAGACCGATCAGTGCCTCCCCGGCGCCCAGTTCCTTGAGAAAGCCGGGAAAGTGGACGAATACGTTGAACGACAGATCGCTCATCACATTCGCCGCGAACACGCGCCGGAACGGCCGCGTGAATATGGGACTGGCCACATTCGGATGATGCTGTCGCGACCAGTGATTGTCGAGTCAGAACCGAATGGCCGCCGCCGCCCAGTGGAACCCGGCTCCGAATGCCGTCAGGATCACCAGGGATCCCTCCCCGATCATGCCCTTCGTGTCGGCTTCCCAGAGGGCTAGCGGAACCGAAGCCGATCCGGTGTTGCCGTATTCATGGACGTTCACGTAGACCTTGCCGGGATCGATCGAGAGCCGTGCGCCAACGGCATCGATGATTCGCTTGTTGGCCTGATGCGGGATCACGAGATCCACCTCGTCCGGCGTGAGGCCGGTTCGTTCGAGAACCTCACCGACGGCGGCCGACATCCGGCGCACGGCTTCCTTGAACACCTCCTGGCCGTTCATGATGAGGCGCTTGTGCTCTCCGGCGGCTGCCATCTCGGCCGTGATGGGGACCCGGGTGCCTCCCGGTTGGACGGTGAGGATGTCCGTGCGGGACCCGTCGGTGCCTGCGACAACCTCGAGCAGTCGACCTCGCCCCGGATCCGAGGTCATGATGACGGCGCCCGCCCCGTCTCCAAACAGGACGGCCGTTGCCCGATCGTCGAGCGAGATCAGGCGGGTGATCAACTCGACCCCGACAACCAACACCTTTCCGGGACGGAGAGCGAGTCTGGCTCGGGCGACATCCAGCGCCTGCACGAACCCGGCACAACCACTCCCTCCGAGATCGAAGGCCGGCACATTGCGTGCTCCCAGCCGATGCTGAAGGAATGAGGCGGTGTCCGGGGTGATCACCTCGGCGGTATCGGTGGCCACGATGATCTCGTCGATGTCTTCCGCGGTGATCCCGGCATCCTTGATCGCCACCTCGGCCGCGGCGGCCGCGAGGTCCACGGTGGTCTGATCGTCGGCGGCAAACCGGCGGCGCTCGATGCCGGTCCGGGTTTTGATCCACTCGTCGCTGGTGTCGAGAAGGCGTGACCAGTCGTCATTCGTCACGACTCGATCCGGCACGTATCCGCCGATCCCGATGATGTTCGACATCGTCACACCTCCGCCCGGAAATCTAGCCGGGTCGTCATCCGCCACTCCGGTCGGTTCCGTAGAAGTGATGCAGGGCAACACACAGAAGGAGATTTCCCATGCGCAGACTGACGATCATGGCCGCCGCGGCAGCAATGCTGGCATCGATGGCGGCCCCCGCAATTGCCAAGTCGAACAAGCTCGACTCGACCATCGTAGAGACCGCCGTCGCACTCTCGGGTGGCGGGGCGTTCGACTCGAACTCCGGCGACTTCGACATTCTGGTCCAGGCCGTGCTCGCCACCGGAGTCAACGTGAGCGTGCTCAATGGCGACGACAACTACACCGTGTTCGCTCCCACCGACCAGGCGTTCATCGACCTGGCCTCTGCCCTGAACGGCTCGACCGTGACGAGCGAGAGCGACGCGTTCAACGTGATCGCAGGCACAGTTGGAGTCGGTGGTGTGGCCGACGTTCTCGCCTACCACGTGACCGAGGGCGTTCGTAACTCGACTTCCGTGACCAAGGCCCGTCAGGTCAAGATGCTCGACGGCAACCGGATCTCGGCCCGGGGCGGCTTCGTGGACGGCATCGGCAGCGACGCCAACTTCCTCCTCACCGATGTGCGGGTCGCCGACGGCATGATCCACGTGATCGACACAGTGCTCCTCCCCTTCTGATCGACCTCACCGATCAGGAGACCCAACGGTATGGGGCCCGGCCATGAGGCCGGGCCCCATACGTTTGCCGGAACGAAGGCCGGGTTCGACAATGAGAGGTATGGCCTCCCACCGAGTCGTGATCCTGGGCGCCGGATTCGCCGGCCTCAATGCCGCCAAACAGCTGCGCCATCAACCCGTCTCGATCACTCTCGTCGACCGCCGCAATTTCCACCTCTTCCAACCTCTCCTGTACCAGGTGGCAACCGCT